>NZ_LBJZ01000155.1:0-41353 GCF_028128935.1 Bradyrhizobium sp. CCBAU 11361 | reverse complement strand
CTTTTCACTGCCGTCATCACGTGACAAGGTTCGCTAATGCCAATGTTGCCGGCGTCCAGATGGCGCGGAGGTGGATGGTCACTACCAAAGCTTGAGGGGGCGTCGAAAGCCTGGAGCTTGGCTTTTGGTGTGATCTTTTCAATCGAACTTGGAGGACGCTTGAAAGAACGTACCCCAACGTTCCATGCTGTACTTCGCATGTGTGGTCTGTTCACTGACGCAGCCGCTGCTGCTGCACAAAGAGTTGCTTCGCAGGTTGGTCCACATCGCCCAATAGCGGGCACCGACGCCGACGCTGAAGTTCCTGGTGATGAAGTAGGACAAGACGCCTTCAACTTGGACACCTCGGCCCCCATTGCCCCGTTGTTCATCAAACATGGTCGCGTCGCGCAAGAGATGATTGTCACGCCCTTGAAATCGGTCCAGGGCAGGTAAGCGACGTCAGTGTTCAACCGCCAACGCTCGATGAGCATGGTTTCGGCGCTTAGGCCGACACGAGGCGCATCCACTGAGTATTCTGGCTGCCAACGACCGTGTCGTCATCCGGCGCGCCAAGCATGGAACCGGGGCAGCTATCTGTACACCCCCCTCGAGTCGGAGCTCTGCTCGTAGTAGGTCCAGCCGATAAATCCTCCGACCTTGTAGTTGGCAGCGCGCAGGAAATCGTAACCGGCATCGGCCGTGGAGTACGTGAACCTCCCGTTTGCCTCGCCTGAGATCGTGTTGCGATAGGGCGGGATGCCCCAATCTTCATCGTTCATGTTTCCTTTGTTGAAGCGCCCAGTGCCAACTGGTGCTCTTCAGGAACAGTGGCAGCTGCAAGGATTCCTGCACTGTCCGCACCGAGACACGTGCCAAGATGACTGGATCCGATTCACCCTCTGCGGCCAGAGTCAAGACCTTCGGCAAGGCATGCCTTCAATGAAGAGGTCCGCCTCGGTTCGGGCACCATCCGGACGGCATCGTCCAGAACACGTCCTAGCTCAGTACGCACTTTGTTTTGCGACGGTTTGTAGGCCCCATGATGCTACTCTACAAAATAGAACCTGTTCGTGCCGGCTCCGACTACCAGCCAATACTTCCGAAAAATGCAGTCCGGCATCTTTGGCGCGTCCCTCGGGTGAGTGTGGCAGTCGGGCTGGCGCGTCAGCTTGTCGACAGCTGATCCTAATAGAGCAAGAACTAGAGAGGACACTACCTGCTCAGGATTGCGAACCGACTCAAATCCGGAGGGAACATGGACCCATTTAACAGCATCAACCCATTCGACCGAGATCTCGCTGCTTACAACGTCGCGGTGCCACAACCGCAACAGCAGCACGCGGACTTTGAGCCGTACCTGGATGAAGTGCCGCAGCTTGATACCACCGCCGTCGCAGGGGTTCCTGTTTCTCCAGATCGCCACTATCGTCATCTGTCTGACGAAGACCGTAGACTCACCGAGGCGTTGGAACTTGGGCACCATAGGGCCCGAGGTCCTCATCCCGAAGACGCATTCACCAGACGCGTCGGGGACGCCGCTGCGCAGCACAGTGCGCCGCGGGAAGCTTTGAATTGGCCGAAGGAGCTGACTGCGGAAGGTCACGATCAGGATCCGCTGCGAGGGATGATGGGCGAAGCCATCTTAGCATCGCCTCTCATGCCAACCGCGCGCGATCACCAGGCACCGGATCCCGGAGAAGCCGTTCGTCACTTCAACTGGAGCGACGGCTACCAGCCGGCTCCGAACGAACTGACCGGGAGCGCCTCCCTTTCAAGACATGAGATCCTCATGGGTGAGGATTACACCGGGCAGTTGAGGCCTGCGAAGAGGCAGAGGACGCTAAGCCAGCCGGAAGGGAATGCCATTGGGCGCCAGCTGAGCGAGCCCGGCAATTCAGTCGCGCTCGTGCTGATGGAAGACGCCGGCGCACCGTCGCCTTTCGGGCCAGCGGTCGGTTCGCCGTTAGTCCTTCCTGCGGAAGGTTACGATCAGGATCTGCTGTGGGCGATGAACGACGCCGGCCCATCGTCGTCTCTCGAGCCAACCGCGCGCCATCACGAAGCGCTGGATTTAGGAGAGGCCGTTCGTCCCTTCAACTCGGGGCACGGCGACCAGCACGCGACGGCTGCGCTTGACGGTAGCAGCGTCCCGCCGAGCCAGGACAGCCGACCCGCCCGCTTCGTGGTTCACAATGAGCGCTACACGGCGCTGTTCGTGCCCGCGGCGGCGATGAGGCGAAGCACCGCACTCAATCCGCCAAGCGCTGCCGTTCGTCTCGGATCTCGACCGGAGAACGTTCCGCAGCCCAGCGCGCAGCCGGCGAATCGGGCCTCGCCAGCGAGGCTTGCACGGTCAATGGAGCAAGCCGCTCCGGCGTCCGCCAGGGCTGAGACGACGTCCCCCGCAGCCCGCGAGATTTATGCTGCAACATTCGCCGCTCCCGAGGACTTTTCGCACGGCACCCAACCCGCCCCGTACACGATGCTCTCGAAGCTCGCCCGCTGGGGCCTCTTGCCGGACGCGGCGCAGCCGATAAAGCACTACGACATTCGCGGCGAGCTCTACACCGCCCTCGCAGGGCCGGGAGGGCCCAATGACATTCGGCTCATCCATCACCCTTGAGTGTAGACACCGAGGGACACTCCCGACGCTAGGAGCGTCCAGATAGCTCTGGTATCGGGCTTGTTAATGGATGATAACTTGCTCCAGCGACTCTAGCGAGCTTGGCGAGGTTGTGGGCGGTACAGATGAGGGCCTATTCGGCGTTCGCTTTCTCCATGACGCGCAATAGGAATTGCCGGAACCCGCGCGCCTGCTTGATCTGTCCGAAGATCGGCTCGACGATTTGCTTCCTGAGCCGATAACGGTTTCGCCACCTGAGCGCCTGCATGAGGAGATTACCGCCGACTACAACGACATGATTTAGGGGGCGACTCGCGAGAAGATCGAGGCGCGGCACAAGGCTACGCGCGCGATAACGCGGCGCCGGCCTAAATCTACTCAAACCCCAAAACGAATGTCTGTCGCAGCATCGCTATGACAGCCTTGGCTTTGTTCATGTTCGAGGTACGGATCAACCTGCGATGACCCGAATAGCGCGAGCGCCGCAATCCCTAACGTCTTGATCATGGGCGGCCCCAGAAGGAGACCGCCGACCGAACTGTCAGTTGTAAGACATTAGATTGCTATCGTGTCGCACTTGGCCACAATGGCGAAAGGCTGAGGGGGACTGGTGATGAAGCTGTTAAACGCGGAGCCATTAGAATTGGCTCGCCGGCGCGAATCGTCGAGGGATTTCGGACTTCCTGCCGGCCAAAATTGACGATCGCAGCGACAATCTTTCACCTTAACTGATAGTGCAAGCCTTCCCGGGCGATGCGGTCGGCACCGGCCCACTTCTCTTCACTACAAGACACAGCGACGCCGACAGGGGTCATGGGCGCGGCTGGACTCCGGCGAGGTGATCAATTTCACGAGGCGTTTGCATGCCCCTCTCTGCGGCAGTGGGATACGACGAACGCGGCATCGAAAGATGCCTCGGCCAGTGCCACAGGCTGTGCAGTGCGTTTGTTGCCTGAAAATTCAGTGTTCCGATTCAGGAATAAAAAGCGCGGGGCGTGTTTTCCTGACATGAGTGTCGTCTTTTCTTGGGACACCGGGCGCGATTTCGTAACAGGTCGATTTAGGAGGAACTATTGAGCCACGAATTACCTCCGCAACAGTACAGGTTCCTCGTTCGAATAGGGACCACCGGCTGGATGGTCTATGATCGACAACGCAAGGGGCCCGCGCTGTTAAAGGATCACAGCTTGGCCGAGAAGCAATCCAAGGAACAGGCCGAACGAATAAGGCAGGCACTGGTTGATGGTTCGATTAATTGATGACCATGATCCCTTGAGGTGAGCCTTTCCGTCGGCCAGTGCAGTATTTGAGGGAGCGGTTTCCTGAGCCCTCGCTTTCTCGGGTTTCGCGTGAAAATCGCCACTGGCGAATATTGGAGCGTGTCATAGCTGATCTCGGACAACGTTCGTTTTCGACTGAGGCCTTTCAGCGCATGAAGGACAACTTGCTCGCACATGTCGGCGAATATGACATGCCCCGATTTCATCGAGGTCTGCCCTTGTGACGCAAAATGGCGACATCACGATAATCAGGTGATTGTCTTCAGATCGAACGCCGCAACGGTTCCGGCTAAAGATAAGCACCATCGCCCGGCGGTTGTCATTCCGCTTGAAGCGCGTGTTGCATGCGGATGCCAATCAACGACTTCATCTTTAGCATCATGAATTGAAATCATCCTGACAGAAGGAGGCCTTGAACGCAGCTTGCAGCGTGTCTGCCGACAAAGGCGCAATCCAGGGCAGTCGTCCTAACCACCGCACCCGTCCAATCTCGCAAATTGCTGCCACAGCGTCCGAATTCTTTTCGCCAACGAAAGCGATCCCAAGAATGACGATCTGGCGCCTTCGGAGCGCATCTATGGACAGCAGTGAACAATTGATCGTACTCAGGGTTGTGCTCGCGCAGAGCACGACAGGTAGTCGCCACCGCTCCAAGAGGTCAATGTAAAGCGAGCCGCAATTCAGCGGCTCCATTAGTCCGCCGGTACCCTCGATCACGAGCGGCTGCCCTCCGGTGTCCGGTACGTCCAGCGAATCCGGTTTGATACGAACCTCGTCAATCCCCGAGGAACTGTGGTGCCAAGCGGCCGTTTGCAGTCGGTAACGCTCAGGCACGATGCGATCCGGCGGAAGACTGCCAAGCCGAGCGACCCGCTCGGTATCGGTTTCTCCTTCGAGGCCGGCCTGAATCGGTTTCCAAAACTTCGCACCGAGGAGATTGACGAGTCCTGCGCAGAACACCGTCTTTCCGATGCCGGCGCCAGTAGCGGTCACCACAATCTGCTTCTGGCTCATTGAGTTTGGCCTCTTGTCTCCTCCTGCAGTTGTACGCAACTCACCCTCCACGATTTCAGTATCAGTTCACAAATATACGCCAGTCGGGAGTACCCACCTCGCGCCTGGGAAGATCGGCAGTCAACGTTCCGCGTACGACCTGGCCTTCCAGGCGCGTCGAGCAAAACTCTGCTCAGCTCCCTTACGACCATTTTTTACTCTCTCAAAGCAAAGTAGCGGTCGCTCAATCTATGCGACTCACGGATGGCCTTCGTTGCCGATGCCCCTGGCCTGAAAGGGCCTGTTCCGCCTGGCCAACTGATAGATTGAATTATAGAGTTTCGCGCGCGGACCATCGCGCTTCCCTAAGTTGCGTGTCATGCGTTGTGACAGGTTGAGATTGTTTTCGGCGCACAAATACTGTCCGGATCGGACGAAGGCATTCACCTGCGGCACGATGTATCCTAATAGATGCAGAACCGTACGTTTCGGACCCCAGATCTACGAGAGGTGCCTGAGTTCAATCGATATGGGCTGTTGAGATAGTGCTGAATCGTCTTGTCGGGAAACACTGATCGACGGTATCACCCGCAACGAAGTATTGCGGGTTCTCGAGTTTTGCACGCGGATTCATCGAGCCGCCGAGCCAGAATATGCCACATTCAGATCATTTTGGACACCGAGCAACTCACACGTCTTGCTCAATTGGAAATTCTGCGAGTCTCTGCTGTTGCGAGCCTCTGCTGCAAGGCCGAGCGTCACACGAGCGCCCCCTTGCCATCAACGACGTTCCAGCATTGCATTGCGTTGCGCCGCTCCCCGAGGTAAGGACGCGGCCAAGTTGAGGCGTCACCTTTGCGGCCACCATGATCCGTCACATCGTCTTCTTCACAGCCAGGGATGAGGCCTGTATCGACCAAATCGTCAAAGGTCTATCGGTTCTCACCTCAATCCCATATGCACGCCGGCTCGAGATTGCGCGCAACCGCAAGAGCGATCAGCTCGGCAATGACATCGACGTCGTGGTGTACGGGGAGTTTGCTAGCGAGACGGATCTCGCTGCGTACAAAACGCACAATTTGTATCGAGAAGCGATCAGATGCGTACGGCCACTTCGGGAGTTGCGCTTTGCCGCTGACTATGAGCTGTCAACAGATGTGCATTTCGCGGGAACGGCAGGGCTAACGCAAGTCGCTCGGCGTAGCGGATCAGCTGGCGGTGAGTAGCTTGATGATCAGCCGCAGGGTCTTGTACGCTCGGGCGGAAACAACCCTCCTTCGGAGCGGCATCACGGCGGCGCAGGCCTCCCAACCTGCCGGTCGTCGGTAACAGATAGCCTATGCACGTCCGCGAGTTGCAGTGGATTGAACCTGTCAAGGCGCTGCGGTGCCTTGCGCCGTGGCCGCAGCTTACCTTTCTCGATAGCGCGGCAGGGCATGAGCTGCTTGGGCGTTACTCATATCTGGCCTGCGAGCCGTTCGGCACCTATTTGGTCGCAGATGGACAGGCAAGTTGGAATGGAGTGGCACTTACAGGCGATCCATGGGAGGTCCTCCGCGGCCTTCTTGCGAGATACAAAGAAGCGCATCGCCCCGATCTCCCCCCATTCCAGGGCGGCGCAGCCGGCTTCCTTGCTTACGATCTGAACCGAACACTGGAGCAGCTGCAGCCGCCGTCAATTCACGGCCTCCGGTTGCCTCAATCAATCCTGCATTTTTACGATGTGGTCGTCAGCTTCGATCACCGGCACCACAGGTGCTGGATCGTCTCGACCGGATGGCCCGAACAGGACCCAACCCGACGAGCCGATCGCGCGCGTCGTCGCGCCGACGAGTTTGCAGCACTGCTCGCCAGGCCAAAGTCGCCGCGGAACATAATCCCCAGCACGGCGGGCGCTTGGCATTCTAACTATAGCCGTGAACGCTTTATCGCAGCGGTCCAGCGCGTCGTCGGCTTGATCCTGGCAGGAGATATATTCCAGGCCAACATCGCGCAACGCTTCAGTGCCAGGGTTTCGCCCCTGTTCGATCCGCTCACCTTTTATTGCCAGCTCCGGACTCTGAACCCGGCACCGTTTGCAGCTCTCTTGCGCTACGATAAGCTGACGATCGCATCAAGCTCTCCTGAGAGATTTCTAAAACTTGACGAACGGCAAGTCGAAACGCGCCCGATCAAGGGCACATTCGCGCGTTCCGCCGATTCCGCGGAAGATGGGCGGCGTGCCGAACTCCTTCTTGCGTCCGAGAAGGATCGTGCCGAGAACATTATGATTGTCGACCTGCTGCGCAACGATCTGTCACGCGTTTGTACCGACAATTCGGTCGATGTTACCGCACTGTGCAACCTAGAATCCTATGCATCGGTGCACCATCTCGTTTCGATTGTCAGGGGCGCACTTGCTGAAGACAAGGACGCCGTCAGTTTGCTTCGCGCCTGCTTTCCGGGCGGCTCCGTTACCGGCGTTCCGAAGGTGCGAGCAATGGAGATTATTGCGGACATCGAGGGAGTGGCGCGAGAGGTCTATTGCGGCGCGATCGGTTTCATTGGATTCAATGGACAGATGGACACGAACATTGCGATCCGCACTGTGATGATCGACGACGACCTAGCTGTCTTTCATGCAGGGGCTGGGATAACGGCGATGTCGGATCCTGAAGCCGAGTACGAGGAGACGCTTGCCAAGGCACAGCGACTCTTCGCCGCCTTTGGTGCCGATCTATCTGGTGCATTTTGATTCTGATCATCGACAATTACGACTCATTCGTGTTCAATATCGCGCGATATTTCCGCGCGCTCGGTGAAGAGACGCAAGTCGTCCGGAATGACGCGATGAGCTTCACCGATCTCCTCGCGCTCCAGGCGCGTGCAATCGTGATCTCTCCCGGACCTTGCACGCCAATGGAGGCCGGCATATCCACTGCCGTTGTCCGCGAACTATCGGGTCGCATTCCAATTCTTGGCATCTGTCTTGGGCACCAGTGTATTGGGAGCGTTTTCGGCGGTCGCGTGGTACGCGCGCGTTGTCCGATGCACGGTCGAGCCTCACACATAACTCATGACGGCCGAGGGTTGTTCAAGCAAGTCCCGTCTCCACTTTCTGTTGGACGCTATCATTCTCTGGCGGTTGAACTAGAGGAGTCAGACGCGCAGCATCTCGTGGTGACAGCCCGCTCAAATGAAGGTGAGATCATGGCTTTGGCACATCGGCATCAACCGACCTATGGACTGCAATTCCACCCGGAGTCAGTACTTACTCAACAAGGTCACGTGCTGCTCATGAATTTCCTGCGATTGGCAGAGAGCTTCCGAGCGTGAGATCGGCGACTTCGTCCCAAACGTGGCAGCACGGTCCATAGAAGGGGCGGCAAGCTGCAAACTTGACGGATCTAACTCGGCACTCCGTGCGAAACAGCTCTGACCTGTTGAAGGTGTGACGAGAGAGCGCGAAAAAGCTCGATTTGTACGCTTTGTACGCAACTTTTTCTTTAAATTCAGGCTCAATTGAATTACTGGAAGCCAGCAATGCGTAGCTTTCCTCGCATTACCTCCATTCGATGAGTAGGCGGATCATCGTCTAGCCCATCGCAAAATGTCTATTTGAGATCCGCCAAGAAGTTGGTGGTGCCTTGCGGTAGTCTCGCTACCGCTGCCCTGACGGGCGTTTCCTCCCTTGACTTGGCCGCCGGTCCTATAGGATCGGCGGTTCTTCTCGGTGGCAGGTCAAACGTTCTCATGAAGCAGGACTCATAAGATCAATTTGCACTTGCGGGACGCCGTTTCCTGCGCGCCGCGGATATCGCGCAACAACGCGACCGGGTCGAGAACGGCATGTATTTCTTGGAGATGGGCACGAACCGAGCGGGGCGTGTCGGCGGCTAAGCGCTGGTGTGGTGTCGCCGGCGCACGGTATGTCTTGCGCACACGCGCATCGTCGCGCTGCCCGGCTATCAATTGAACGAGGATTGGAAGACGTGCACGAACAGCCTCCGCGATCGATAGTGTTCAGCCAGCAGCACTTCCAGGCTCTCGAACCGACGATAGCCGACCATTCTGCGCACGACGGCGCCGTTCTTCTGCTCGACGAACGGCTGGTCATTCTTTCGGTAGGGCCGGCAACGCGTGAAAACGATGTTGGCCACCTCGCAGTGGGCGTTCAGCGTCTCAATCATGAACACGGTATCATTGTCAGTATCGAGGCCGAGCAGCGCAAAAGGCAATGGTTTGCGCAATTCCGTCAGCACCATGCTCAATAGCGCCTGTTCGCGCCACGATCAGAGCAGCGCACTCTGTCCAGCCGGTAGCACTGTCGGTGAGCACGAGGGTCAGGATGAAGCTGCCGGGCAGATGGACCGCTATGTGCTACAAGGTCGGCCTCGAATCCGGGCGCCGGATCATTCCAATCTGCCGACGTCCGTATTGGAACACTGCGACGCAACGAGTGCGTCGCGTGCCGCCGGCGCTTGCGACCTGATTCTTCTTGGATCCGCACTAATGTGCGGTCGATCGTCGCAGCGCTCATCGCCAAAAGTTTGGCGCCGATCTGGGGGGCAAGGTCGAGGTGGCCGTGCCGTTCCATAGCCTCAATCAGCGCAGGCAGTAATGCCTTCAGCCGCTTCCCGCAGATCCGGCCTGTCGCCTCCCACTTGCATAACCTGCCGGCCGCGATCAGAAGTCGGCGCGGTCCCTCGCGGATCGCGCCGACGCGGGGATCGTAACTCCGGTCGGGCTACGCCCTCCCTACGTCACGAGCCCGGCGAAACTCTCTCACCTTGCTTGATTGACGCGCTCTTCCATCCTGATCGCCGCGCGACAGGCTGACAAGCCTCCCGTGGTGCGCGTTCTCTTCTCCAAGCTCCATCCTTTTGGGAGATGGAGCCTGGAGGGCTCGGTGCTGGGCAGGCAATCCTCCGAGCCGATCCGGAGGCAGGAAAGCTGCCACCGAACGGCACTACGCCGGAAGACAACCAGCTCACGAGATCCCCAGTCGAGCGATCTGCGCCGACACGTGCTCCGGATCGGGAAGGGGAGGCCACGGATGGCGGCCAGCGGCGTCGCTCAACAAGGACCTACAGAACGCAGGGGTGAGCTTGCCGCGGTGGATCACGACTTTCTCGTGCCCCTCGGCGGCTCGAGCGCTCTGCCAGTGCTGATTGTAGCCGCGCTGTTCGTTAGACTTCACGTGGCAAGCGGCGAAACCGCGATCGCCCAGCGTTGCTAATTGCCAGGCATGTACCGGCTGCTTGGTATGGATGTGCACCCACATCGGGCTTGGCGTCGCACCATTGCGCAGCGCCTTGGGCTGCACCCTGATCTCGAACAGCGTCCCTGGCTCTCCCTTCAAGGCACGTGGTGGATCCACTGACGCCAGCTCCCCCGCCGCCCGCAACTGTTCAAGGTATTTTTGCGATGGAAACGCATAGGTCTTCATGCAATCGCTCGTGATTGCTGCCTTTTGCGCGTTTAATGAGTTTGCCTGCCCCTGCACCTCGGACCACATCGCCTTGAGCCGTACAATTTTATCGTGCACTTCGGGCAGTTGCGCAGGCGTGAGCAGGCCACGTCGTCGAGGCTCCTCCAGCGCGGCTGCACATGCCTCAATCTCGGAGGCCTGCGTCTGCAAGCGCTTAATGACGCGATCCAAGACGTGTTCGGCGTCCTCGGGCTTCATCTGGCGCGCTTGCGAGACGGCGCTTTGCTGAGCCGACAGATCGAACTGCAGCAGCTCGTCCAATCGCTCAAGTAATCCCGCCAGCGCTTTCCTGGAGGGCGGAGCCTGCCACATCTGGAGGTGCTCGGTCGCGGAGGATAACGCGCGTGCCTCGTCCGCGGTCGCGAGTTTCTTGGTGCCGAGATCCGAGAGTACGATAACCTTGCCCGTCCGGACCGTGGCGGCATTGGGCTTGGCGAGTTGCGGCCCCGCCGGGCGGGCCGTCGAACTCCCCTCGCCTGCGGCCGCTGCGCGCCTTCCTTTTCCCCTTCTGCGCGCTGGACTATCTTCGCCGACGACGGCAGTATTTTCCGGCAGCCCAGCCCAAGCCGGCGGTTCAATCGTGGCTATCGTCTTCGGCTGCAATGCCAGCAGCCGCATGACGTCGTTCGCCGTAACCCACGCGCCTTCCACGATCTCGTCCAGCAACTGCAACGGGAGGTCGGCTCGCGTTCTGGCCTCCCTCAGGCTGGCAACGATGCCGCTCAGTCCTGACGCAAATTCCGAAAGGCGCTCCATGACTCCTTCCAGAACGGCGCGGTGCTCTGCGTCGAGGGCCGCTCCATCGCTCTTCAGAACGGCGCCGTGCGTCGAGACGAATGCCGGAAAAACATCTTCGATGAAGGTCCCGAGCAGACGCACTCGCCCGCTCTCGTCCATGAGGGCGCCGCGCAGATCTGGTTCGAACGTGCTCGCTTGCGAGTTAATCAAGAGCTCCGCGAGAGCTATCCGCGATTGCAGATACATGCACTTCGTATTGAGCGCCCAGCCGGTATGCAGCCTTAGTGCGGCCTCTTCGGCCTTCCGCATCTCGGGCGTGCTACATGGCAACTTGGCAGTAGCTGCGCAGACTGACTGCATCCGCTCCGAGCGCAATGCCTTCTTTCCCCACCACTCCATGCAGGCGACATAGTGGTCCGCCACGCCTGCAACCACGCGGCTCAGCTGGGCGGGCGAAGCGGTGTCTTTCATGTTGTCGAGCAGGCGTGCTGCTTTCTTTCTGTTCTTCTCCAACTCGTCGAGAATCTGCTTGGCCAAGTGGTCACATTCGTGGGCCGCGTTCAGCGTGTCATAGCGGAGCTGGCGAGCCCGATCGTCCGGCAGAATGCGGCGCGCCAGAGCTGGGGGCAGATTCGCGTAGTACTCCAGAACTGCTGAGCCTGCTTTAACCACTTGATCGATCAGCTCTTGCGCCTCGGGCAAGTTCCGGGCGCGCCTGGCCGCTTGACGACAAGTTTTAAGCTGCTCGAGCAGGCTGTCCAAGTTTTCCTCTGCTGCCTTGATCTCGTCCCGCGTTGGCGCCGCCACATCCAAAGCTGGTGGCTGGTTCGCGAGCGCCGCGGTTCTATCTTGAGGCCCGGAGCGCATCCGCTCCACGACGGCGTCGAAGGATTGACTGCGTTCCCCAGGCAACAGGCCGGACTCCGCGCTCGAACTGCTCAATTCCCCGGTGCTGTCGGCTCGTGCAGCCCCAACGCGCGATGTGCCAGCTCGGCCAATGCCCGTCATATTTTATCTCCGATAAAGTCGAGAATGCTCAGCCTATCTGGATAGACCGCCTGGCTGACCAGTAGCTGACCAAGAGAGTTCTTCCGGATGCGCAAGAAAGCCGATATCGCCTTGGGTCCCATTTCCATCGCAGCTCCTGTGTTGCTGAAGACAGCGATGCGGGATAGCTGCGTCAGTTGCGGCATAATCCGCTGAGACGTGACCGCGGCCTGACGTGCCCCGGTCAAGATCTGCGCTCTGGATTGACAGTACCGTCCGCGAGGCGATCCGTAAGGGTCCTGCCCCTATGCCGGGTACGGCGTCTGGTGAGGTCCTCACCAGCTTTCAAACCCACATTTCCAGCCGCTCCGATTTCGGCGCCGAATTCGATAACGGTCAGTCTGGAAAGTCCGCGCCAGATGACGACATTTCCGGGTGGCGGATCGGCGGCCCTGGCCAGGTAGCGACCCAATCGTTCAAGTTTGGTCAAGTAGAATGCGAGGGTTCCAGGGCGACATCGTCGATTGCCGACGTCGCTGATGAGTTCATCGAGCAATGCGATCTCGTTGTCCGTCAAGGCCATCTTCGGTGACGCGTCCGGGCCGCGCGATTGAGCATGGTGAGCCAGAGGACGCGCCAACTGAGAATGCAGAAGACCGCCATCAGATTAGCGAGGCGGTCCGCGTCCGCAGTTTTGAGTCTTCCGCCCGCCCTGCAGCCCGATTTCAAGATCTTGTGGAACATCTCGATTTTCCACCGCATGGCGCACCAGTTAATCTTCTCGATTGCCTCGGAGCGTCTACGGACGGGTAGGTCCGTGATTAGCTTCGACTCAATAGGTTTCCGGCCCTTTGGCGCACCGCGCTCGCTTGCGAGGATTACCGTCAGGTCGAGGGCAGGATAGAGTTTTGCTTTCCGATCGGAGGCAAGACCGCAATCCGCTTGAACTTGATCTCCAGCACAGCTTTCGTCATCTCGCCCTTGTCGTCCCGCACGCCGATGTAATGCAGGCCCTTGACCGCTGGTCTCTTCCATCTCGGTCGCAATCGAATGGCCGTCATCGCCCGCCAGCCGATCGACGCAGGCGCGGACAAGCAAGTGAGCGCCAAGCTCTTGCGTCAGGCAATACAATTCGAAGATGTCGCTTTCGCGGTCGCCGATATGAATGCGCTTGCTTACCTGGCCGACGCGCTCACCAGCATCGTCAACGGCTATCCAAACAGCGAAATCGATCAGTTGCGTCTTTGGGCTTACTGCCGTCACGATCTTAAAGCCGTGGCCTGAGGACGACGCTCTGATGTCCGCTATCAAGGATAGAACGCAGAGGTTCGCCCGATCGTTGATCGGCTGTTGATACTGATGATCGCGCATGGGTGGAGGCGGAACCGAAGGACGTCGGTGATCAAGCTCTGATGCGCGGGTTGGCTACCGCATTCCCGATTGTGCGTCCGAGGTCTGCTCCGATCTTACTGCGGGCGTCGGCGTTCTTGCCGGCCACAAAGCGTCTGACGGGCATTCCCTCTACCGTGGTCCCGCCTCCGCCCATGCGCGATGATGAGAGGGCCTGATCAGGCTGATTGCACTTGCCTGGCGACCGCCCACATGAAGCCGACCAGTTCACGGGCGATAGCAGTGCAGACCACCGTCGTTCGCTTGCCGCGCGAAGCGAGCTTTCGGTAGCGAGCAGTCAGGCGGGTCTGCGCCTTCCATGCGATCTCTCGCACCGCTGGCGATGCCTGCTCGAGCCGGTATAGCTTTGTCTTTCCGATCTTCGGCGGGTGCCGATACGTCCCGGCGCTCTCGATCAACATGTGGCGAACGCGGCCGTTGCCGGCCTTAGTGATGCCGCCACGCCTGACCGTCTCCCCGGTCGATCGCTCGCCCGGCACCAGGCCGAGATAGCCCATGAGCTGACGTGAGGTCTCAAAACGGCTCACGTCACCAACCTCGGTGGCAAATGTCACCGCGACGATTAGATCGATGCCTCGCAGTGTTTGAAGCGCCCGCACGAGCGGCTCCAAGGACCAGGCCGAGACGAACTCTTCGATCGTGCGCTCCAGACGTTGGACCCGCTCCCTGGTGATGCGAACTGCTTCGACCATTTCTTGGAGCGCGATCTGATGCGCGGGATGATCGAACTGCTGTTCCTGAAGCCAACGCAGATAGCGCATCGTCCATCCCTTCTTGCGGGGATAGGTGCGGCCGTGCTTGAGCATGAAGGCGCTCACCTGTTGGCGGTGGACCCGCAGAGCCTCAACCGCCGCCGCTCGGGCGCGGACGAGATCGCGCATCGCTTCGTGGCTTTCATCGGGAACCCACACCGCCGTCAGCTCGCCGGCGCGCAGCAGCCGGGCGAGAGAAACAGCGTCCCGGCGGTTTGTCTTCACGCGATCGCCCGGTTTCCTCGGGATCAGCGACGGCGCAACCACGGTTCATTCATGGCCGAGCGACCGGATCAGGCGATAAAGGCCATAGCCCGTCGGACCGGCCTCGTAACAGAAATGCACACCACCAAACCGGTTGGCGATCCGTTCAACGACCCGGCGCATGCCGGTCGCCGACGCGTCGACCTCACCGAAGAAGCGAACCTCTCCTTCCCGGCCTGTTTCCGCGATCGCGATGGCGTTTTTCAGCTTCGCGACGTCGATTCCGACAAATGCTTCCCTATAATCTGCCACGGCTCGTCCTCCTGTGATGAGGATCGGCTCGGTACGCCCGAGTAACCCTCGGACGCGCAGTGTAGGGCGAGCCACCTCACCGGAAGAGGCGGACATACGGCCTTACGGTCTGATGGCAATGGCCGATTCCTGGATTGACCAACAGATCAGCGGCGGCGTGGTGGTGTTTGGGCTGTTGCCGGGGGGCGACGTTTTGTTTTTTGGGCGATGGCGGTGAGCGCGAAGTCGGATCGCGGCCATCATGGCGAAGGCGAGCATCACCAGGGACACGAAGAGGCTGACGACGAGCGTCTCCTGCGCGTGCCGCATTGCCTGAATGATCGCTCGTCAGATGTTTTCCCAAGGAAGCGGATTTCGATAGCGTAGCATACCAAGTATCATCCCTCTGCAGATCGACGGATCCGGCGTCCAGGCCGGCAGGGCTCGTATTGGTAATGTCCACTGGACTCAAACGCTTCACATGAGACTCGACAGCTGATGTCGCAGCTACAGCGAGAATGGCGGCTTCGCGTTGCGCAACATTTACTGTCGAACGCTAACAGCGCGATTGTCGGGTTTGAGCCCCAATGTCGCAAATTTGACGCGTACCTGGCGCGTGAAGAGCCTCATTTAAGCGGCACGCTGCTTGCTTCATTCGCGGCGCCATCACCGATGCCAGCGCGAAGGCGCTCGGTTGTGGATGGAGAAGCGCAGCGGAGTATTTGATGCGATCTGGATTTCTTTTTTGGGGAGCCACAACAATTGCGCTCGTCGCAAGCAGTGCCGCCAATTCGGCAGACCTTGAGCCAGAAGTGAAACTGCCGCCGGCGGTGTGGAACTGGACCGGAGGCTATATTGGCGGGCACGTCGGCGGCGGGTACGGCCGAACCTCCTTCAGCAATCCCTACGGTCCGTCAATCTATGGCGATGTCGTCGATACCCCAGTGTTCCTCGCAGGTGGCCAGATCGGTTACAATTGGCAGAACAAGGGCTGGGTCTTTGGTGTCGAACTCGATGTCAGCCGCGCTGTCTCCGACGGCACAAATACCTGCCTCGCTGCCTCCGGCTTTGTCGTGAGCGCAAACTGCAAGGCAGGTCCCAACGTTCTTGCCACCGGGACCGGCCGCATCGGTTACGCGTTTGGCGCGCTGGGCCACACGCTGGCCTATCTCAAGGGAGGCGTCGCTTGGCAGAACAATCAGGGCGACGTCCTCAATAATTACGAGTTTGGATTCTCACCGGAGAAGACCCATTTCGATTATGGTCGCCTCGGTGGCACCATCGGGCTGGGCGTCGAGCAAGCGCTTACGCCTGCATGGTCGGTCAAAGCTGAGTATGACTATCTACATTTCGGCGGGCCGAGGATCGACACACCTCCGACGGTGCAGTTTCCACCGTTTGCGATTCTGCCAGCGAACACAACGAGGCCCTCCAGCAGTTATCACGTCGGAAAGATCGGGTTGAATTACCATTTTGGCGCCGACCCTTGGACGGCGCAATGGGGCGACGCGCCGCTGTACGCGAAAGCACTCGCCGGTGCGCCGCCGGTCGCTTACTCGCCCGGTTGGGCGTTTGAAGGCGGATCGCGGCTCTGGCTCAGCCGCGGACAATTTCAATGGGACCACAGCGCAGTGCCCTATGGCCACCTCGACGACCCCAGCCGTCTCATCTCGAGGCTCACTTATTACGGATTGGACGGACTTTCCGGGGAATCATTTCTCCGTGTTGACAGCCCCTGGGGAGTATTCCTCAAGGGCAATATTGGGATCGGGCGCTTCAACAAAGGACACTCGAACGATGAAGATTGGGGTCTCGATACTGGGACCACATCAATGTCGTATACTAACACGATCTCGGGCCAAGCAAACGGAAGGTTCACTTATTACACGGCGGACCTAGGTTATGATTTCCTGCGCGGCGCCACCTACAAGGTCGGCGGATTCACGGGTTGGAGCTATTACGGCGAGAGCTCGGACTCGATAGGATGCATCAAGATCGTCAACCTACCGTGCCTGGCGCCAGGCGACAACACGAACGTTGGCAGCCAGGATACTCAATGGAATGCACCTCGTATCGGCCTAAGCGCCGAAACCATGCTCACCGAGCGTTGGCGCTTGAGCACGGACGTCGCTTACCTGCCGTGGACCGATTTCAAGGGGCGTGATTATCATCTCTTGCGCAACGAGACCGTGTTTGATGAACAACGGGGCAATGGGGGCCGAGGCGTCCAGGTTGAAGGCGTCTTGTCCTACTTCATCACCAGGAACTTCAGCGTCGGCGTCGGTGGCCGCTACTGGGCGATGTGGACCAACAAGCGGAGCAACTCTTTGTGCAGCAGCTATGGCTGCGTCGGTGATCCGACCGTACTTGCGAAGTATAGCATGGAGCGCTGGGGTACGTTCTTTCAGGCCTCCTACAACTTCAATTGAGGGGCCTCACAGCCAAGCTCCAACCTCGGGCAATGCAGTGACCGAACAAATCCGAAGACAAAGTGATTGCCTTAAGAGTCCAATCGGAGGTCGCTTAACGAAGATCGCAGCATCGATCAATGTTTCGCGCCACAGGGCTGCGTAGGTTCGGACGTCGACGGTTTGCTTCCCTCAATTCATCATGGGAGATAAAACCCAGCATGCGGAGCCTAACGGGGACGAGATCTTGGTCCAACATCCAAAGCTGAAGGCTATGAGAGCTATGCGGGGACGTGGGTGATGACGGGTTGAGATAGGCGGCGTTCAAGGCAGGTGTCGAGCCTGCCCTAACCTCTCAAGGAGAGCGATACGCATGAACGAGAAGTCAGCCGTCTGCGGTTGACGATCCACTGCCAGAAATTCTGCGGAACGGAGCCCGTGAGCTGCTCGCCCGGGCCGTCGAGATCGAGCTGCAGGAGCTCGAGTTAGTAGCTGGCCGCCTCTGCGACTCGCCCGGTTGCGCCGAGAGCGCGAATTCGTAGTTGCCGTGTCGCCCGCAGTTCCCGACATGTGTCAGGCAGGAGGTGCAAATGCGACGGGTGATTGGCATCTGCCACACTCAACCAAAAACGCCTTGCACGTGAAAAGGCTATCTCTGATCATTCGTGGTTTGGTGCGCGATCACCACTTCTCGCAGCGCTGGGGCAGCTTGTGGTCTTGTCCTGTTGCTGGATGACATTTTCGCAGATAATCTGGTCTAGTTTTTCTCAGCCGACCACGATCCCTGCTCACTGAACGTAGGGTCAAATACTGACGCGGGTGCTGGGCGCGGCTCTGTGTTGGGATGTTGGAAACTCGATGTGACAATCAAACTTCAGACGGTAACGACAGACACACCCAAAAGCTGAAGGTTACTGCCGGCGACGACCTTGGAATCCCAGAGGAAGGCGGAACTGCTCATGGCATAGCCCATCTGTGAAGCGCAGCTTCATGGCAATCACGTTGCCTGGAGCATTGTCTACCAAAGAATGCTTTCCGGTCCGGATGGACCTGCAGCCCCCGAACAATCAAAAGCCTTGGAAGGGACGAGTGTCCCCGCAAGCACACGTGACACCGCATCGGACTCAGAGTCGGTGGTTTCTTTTCGCTCGCGGGTAACGAGCCTTCCGCTGACAAGCAGGGCGATCGGAGCGACCTTGACGCCCTTGCTGCCATCACCAGACCGCGCCGATCTTAGTCCAGGAGGCGCTCTCACCTCACCGGTGACGACAAAGGCGTCATGACTGGGCTTCACGACTTTGGATTTCGTAGACATTGCATTCTCCAAGTTGGTTGATGCCGCCGCAAGTTGTCCGCGCGCTACACTATCGCTCCTCACGGACACTTCAAACATCCGCCCTGTTGATGACTAGATCCTGAGATGCAGCAATTGTTTCGCGTCGATCAAACCATCTTCGCTGCTTGCAGAAGCGGAGATGGTTCACTACGAGCCAAACCCCACCGCGTGTCCGCTGCCAGACCGGAGCGATAAGGGCCTAGGCTGCAATCCGTACGGGGAGAGCGGAATAGCCGTGCACGAAGTTGGACGCAATTCGCTCGGGTTCGCCGACAACCTTGACCTCCAGTCCCGCATCCAGCATCTCTTCCCAGAGGACTCTCAACTGAAGTTCCGCAAGATGTCGACCAAGACAGCGATGGATGCCGAATCCGAACGCGAGATGCTGCCGCACATTCTTGCGGTCGATGATGAAGCTGTTGGCGCTCTTAATGATCTCTTCGTCCCGGTTGCCGGAGATGTACCACATAACGACCTTGTCGCCCTTACTGATCTGTTTCCCGCCTACGATGCTATCGGTAGCGGCGGTGCGGCGCATATGTGCGATCGGCGTCTGGTATCGAATAATCTCGGACACGGCGCTCGAGACCAGCTTTGGATTGACGGTTAGTTTTCGCAGTTCGGAGGGGTACTGACTCATGAACAGGAGGCCGCCGGTAATCGAGTTGCGCGTGGTGTCATTCCCCCCAACGATCAGCAGAATCAGATTCCCGAGAAACTCACTCGGCTCCATATGGCGTGTGGCGGGCGAGTGCGCCATCAAGGAAATCAGGTCGAGGCGCGGCTCGGCATTGATGCGCTCGTTCCAAAGTCTGGTGAAATAGTCGAGGCACTCTGACAAGATTTTGCTTCGCTTGTCCCAGGTATCGATCGCATGGCCTGCTTTCGGAACTGCAACAGCTACGTCTGACCAATAGGTCAGGAGTCGCCGATCCTCAAATGGGAAGTCGAACAGCGTGGCGAGCATTTGCGTCGTCAACTCTATGGAGACCATGTCCACCCAATTGAAGGCATCATTGCGCGGCAGGCCGGCTAGAATCGCCCTGACCCGAGAGCGGATCAAGCTTTCGAGCTTCGTCAGGCTTTCCGGCTCGACTATCGGACTCACGGTATTGCGCTGTTCGGCGTGCTGGGGAGGCCCCATCTTGATGAAACTCTGGGTCCAGTGCTTGTCAGGCACGTCGACAATAGTGACACCTTGCTCTGACGAGAATGCTTTGTGGTTTGTGTCTACCGCTACTATATCCCGGTATTTCGTCAGGGACCAATATGGACCATGAGGGCTGTCTTGACAGTAGTGAACGGGATCTTCCCTTCGCAACCGCTCGAAGCAACCCCATATGCTGTCGTCTTGAAAGCGCTTGGCCTCGCTTACATCCAGATTGCTCAGCGGGATAATACAGTCGTCGTCAGCTCTATAATCTTCCAATCGCCTTTTCATGATCGTCTCTGTAGATTTTGCTCTTGAGAGCTTACGGATCCAGGATCGCGATTCACCGTTTCGAGCTGCCGTGGCGTGGGGCTGCGACCGGCCGCTCGACCAGACTATCTCAAAGTGCAGCTAGCTCCTCCCTACTATGTCGGGCAGTAAGGATCGAATTGACTTTCCAAGTCGATCTACTCAGCGGATCGGTGAGAGCTATCACCGCAGTTGGACGATGGTTCTACGCTGGAGGCAGCGTCGAGCCGAAATGCACAGTCATAAGTTCAGGCACGGCCGGAGTGGCGACTGCAGTCGAAATCACGCTATGCATAATCGTCTGGCTAGGACTGTTCAGGCAGATCTATCCAGACATCCGGAGGACCATTCAGGAGTGTATCCTGATCTGGAACGTAGATACTATCGAAGACCCTGAGACCATGCGCCATTGCCGCTCCAACAATTATAAAAGGAAGCTTGACCTGCTCCAGGTCTTCGAAGCTTTCAGCACCAACAATTCGAACAAAATCGAGTTTAAACTGTCGGAACTCAATTTGAGATGTAGCCGACGCTACTAGATCCTTGACGCTCGACGCTCCTTGGGCGATCTCTTTCCTCGAATGGTTGAGTGCCGTGAAGAGACACGACAGCTCATCAAGCTCGGAGCGGCTAAATTGCCTCAAGCGCGACGAAACTGGCACGCCGTTTTTGTATCTCACGGTCGGCACAAACCGTATCTCGCAATCGAGAAGGAGGTCTGCGACGGCGCGCTTCACCAGGATCGCCTGACCGATATCCTTGAGGCCGAAGTAGCTGCGAGTTGGTCGCGCATAACAGATCCAGCGGATTGCCCCGGTAACGGCTTCCTTCAAGTACTCCTCAGGCCCATCTAAACGCAAATGATAATCGCCTTGCGATACAAACGTTAGATAGCCAGGCGGGAACATTTCGGTATCGTTCGAGGAAATCACGGCAGTTGCTCCCGCACGTAGGGCAAGCCCAATATCATCGTCCAAATTGAAATCGTAGCTCCCACCTGGTTTGAGCTGGCTCTTGTTCGGGTAGACCGTGACAATCGCGACGTCATTCTCCGATGCCGCTCTCCTGATCAGTTCTGCGTGCCCAAGATGCAGGGCGCCTAGAGTGTGTACCGTCCCAATAGTCTGACCTGTTCTCGCCACCTCCCGGATGAAAGCTTTGCCTGCGGAAAGACATGCCAGATGCATTTTCTTACTCCAGTTTCTTCGAAAGCCGAAAGTGTGCTCTGATCGGTCGAATCGCAGAAGGTCCGCCCCGCGTGTCGTATTGACCGCGCACGTCAGCGAGCCCCCAAAGAGCTTTAACGCCCGCTCACAGCTCGGACTACCGCACCAACCTATTCTAAGCTCGCGGACACTGTAGCCCCTTCAATTTTGCGGTTTCCTAAGCCGTCAGGTTGACCCTTCTCGACCACGTCTGATCAACGATGAGAATTCGTCCAGATAGCTTGATGGCTCGCGCGGCTGATCACTATTCAAAGCGGCCTGCAGTCCCGGACATCGGTCTGCAAAAAACGGTGGCTCGAATGTCGTTATCTTAGCGCCCGAAAAGTCGACCTTTACGAAGCTGGCCTGGAATGGCGATATCCCACTCAGGTTCGCGTCGCGCAAGGACGATTGGTTCATGCGAACGTATGCGACGCGCGCTGCCTCCAGGTTGCTGTCGGCTATTCCGGCGGCGAGATATGCCTGAACGAGATTGGATCCTTCGAGATTTGCGTGATCCAATGCCATCGATTGCGGCGGATCACCGGTAATCATTGACCTGTAAAGGTAAGCCTGGGATAGGTCTGCATGCTCAAGATCGCAGTCGCGCACAAAGGCACAGCGACCACGAAAGCCCGTGAATTTGGCGGCTCGCATTGTGCTCTCTGTTATCGAAATGTTTTCGCCTGACGCCCGAGATAGGTCCACTCCATCGAGCTGACAGGAATGAATGGATGCACCGTTCAACACAGCACCGACGAGGTTCGCGTCGGACAAGCTTACGGACAGAAGCCGCGCCTCCGTCAAGTCTGCGTGCTCCAGCTCCGCACTTGAAAGATTTGACAAGTGAAGGTCAGCGAATGGAGCACAGAGGGCTCTCGCCGTAACGCGGCCGCTCACCTTTGAGAGCCTCAGATACGGAAGATGAGCGCCTTCCAGGACAAGACCGTCGACCGAGGTGGGACGCACGATCGATAAACAGTCCCCCTTTGACTGGAAGAACGAGCAAGCCGCCAGATGCGCCTTCGTGATCGTGACTTGGCTCAGCTTGGCAAAGCGAAAGGAGGCGGATGGAAGGAAGCATTCATTGATGGTCGAACCCTGTAATTCCGCGCCATCAAATACAGCATCGCTCGCGTCGCACTGGTAAACGAGGAGCCCGCTGAGCATCGCGTTGTCAAAGCGTGTCCTTTTCATGCTGCAACCGTGGAACAGACTGCCGGTTGCATCAATTACATTGCGCAGACTGGCGTCATCGAAGTTGCAAACCTGCGCTGCAATCGCGTGCATATACGCAAAATCGAGCTTGGTCCCGAGGAAACTTGCCCTCTCTAGCCCCGGACAGACAAGGTTCGCCCCAGAAAGGTCTGCCCGATCCAACTTTGCTCCATAGAGCTGCGCACGATTGAGGGTACAGCGTCGCAACGGGAAATCTGACAGGTCGTGACCGTTAAAGTTCTCGGAGGATAGCTGCAAACCAATCCCAGTCTTTCTGATCGCCTCCTCAGTTCGCCTGCCGACAGCGGCCACTGCGCGCAACCGATCAGCAGCTCGGCTCCAGTACCGAACAAACTCGCCATCTGATGAAAGGTTGTTTTTCGTCTCTGACCAGTGCTCTGCCCCTTCATTCGCGGTGCACTCGCTATCAGCGCCGATCGTTTGCGGCATGTCGACAATTCCGTATTACCCGGATTACAGGGGGCCTGTTATCTTGGACGTACGCTATGCGATTTGTGGCGTATTCGTCTGCGAAATGGCGACACGATGCGTCGAGAGGCGCCTATTGTGTCGGTGGCCTCCCGCAGCCGGCACGCTTGAGCACGTCAGCCGAATTCTAGTCATGCCCCCTCCCAGTGCCGCTCGCTGCGATTGTTGACCAAGCCCGGCAACGCTGACAAGGCAACGGTCGTCTGACAGTGAGATATGTCCAGAAGGCGCGATTTGTGTCGTCGGCTCATATAGGCAAATCCACATCGCTCTCCATCAAACCGAACGCGAACGTTCCAAGGTCTTGCTTATTTTTCAGAATGGCCCCACCGCTTGCGGGCGGAAAAATGATCGTTCATCTAGGGCTGCACTCAGCCCTTACTCGGTGTTACCCCATTTTCGATAGCAACGACCGTGCCAGCCGCATCAGTCGCAAGTAAGGGGCTGAATAGGCTTCATGAAATCGTAATTGACGCGAATGCTTTGAACCTGACAAAGACAGTCTCGTTGTCAGGGACCGCACCATGATCGCAAGGCTATCGCGCAGCGAAAATTCCGAGCTCGTTTGCAGGAGAGCAAGAGCCGCGAGTCCTTGCGGGCACGCAATCGAGGACTTGCAATTCGACACGTGCGGATCGCCGGCCTCACGGTTAGGGAGTGTTCGAACTCGGTTAGCCCAGCTCCGCGCGCTGGTCGGGTCCACCTAGGGGGGAAGGCGCCCCTCAATGGAGGGATACCTTCCATCAGCTGGATGGCTGGATCATCCGAAGGCTCTTGTCGCGCCGCGCAAGCCGTGGCGGAACGCAGCCTGGAATGAATATCCGACCGCACGGCTGCACAGGAGTTCAAGCTGGTCGGGCTGGTCTCACTGATCCCTTCGCTTCAGCCGCAAGAGCCCGTTCCTGAAAGCTGGATGCGGGAAACTGCACGTCCAGTTTGTGCGGCGGACGGAGGCCAGCGCAAGAGCAATCAAGCGCGCCTCCTCCGACCCGACACTGTGGGAATTGGAGTTCTATGCCTGGCGCGGAAGCCGGTGAAATGAAAGACATGATCCGGGGTCGTCACATCCAGAGCAGGGGCTTTGGAATGCAGGTATCATCCCAACGACAATGGCTCCCTTTCTGTCTCGATCGAGGGCGGCGGCTCGCCATGGAGCTTGGACTCAAAGCCCCGCAGCCGCTGATAAATCGAAATCAGTTCGACAATGGTGCTCCATGAGTTGATAAGATACTGAAACGAGGTTCTGACCTGCGCGAACGCATTCAAAATCTGGTTCATCGCGCCAAGCGTAATCTTGCCCGCAATGATCGTGGGTGCGAGCAAGACATAGGGGAAAATGGTGTCGGTCTGCAGGTAAACGATGCGGCCTACGTTAAAGTACATGAAGTTCAGATAAAGCCGGAAATAGTTCCTGCGAATGTCGCCAAACAGCATGCTCAATCCCGGCGGGTCGGCGCGAGCGGGGTCGTCCTCGCCGAGCACTAGTTCCTTGCGATAGGCTGCTTCCACCCGCTGGTTGAAAAACTCGATTCTCGGCAAGCGGATTCCGATCAACGCGAGAACGCCGGTGCCGAGCACCGACCAGATCACTGCTGCAAACACCAGCGGATAGGGAATGGAACCGATCAGAGGTAGTTCTGTGATATTGCTGGATAGCCTCACCAAAACAGGCAGGAAAGCCAGGAGCGTGAGCAAGGCACTGATGAGGTTGACGCCGAGACCTTCCATGGTGCTCGCAAAGCGCATGGTGTCTTCCTGTACGCGTTGCGAGGCGCCTTCGATGGCGCGCAGCCGCGGCCAGCTTGCAACATAGAAATCGTTCATCGCCGTCCGCCAGCGGAAGATGTAGTGACTGACGAAGAAACGCGTCATCACACCGACCACGACCGCAACAAGAGCAATGCCGGCAAAAGTCGACAACTCGCTGTAGAACTGCTGCACCGTCACTTGCGCCGATTTCGAAAGCGCGGCCTGGACAAGATCATAGAAGGGCCCATACCAGCTGTTGATGGCGACGCTGACCTGGACCTGAAAGTAGGAGGTGAACAGTATCAGCGCGGAGCCAAGAATCGACCACCTCGCCCAGGGATGCGGCGCAACCAACATCCAGCCAGCCGCAAATATCGCCGAGCATGCGGCGAAATAGAGGTCGAACCAGAGAGCCGGCGCCGACGTGAACGTCGCCAACCCGACCGATCTTTGCGGCGCTTCGAATAGATTGCTGGCGAAGCCATGCCAGACCAGCATTGCCAGTGCGGTCCAAACGATCGCCGAGAGAAAGAACAGCTTGGGTCGGGGGAAGAACGAGACGAACATGGTTAGCACTGAGGTCCGAGCATCTGTGGCCTCTTGGACTACAGGAGACCGTCGGGCGTCGTCAACTTAATCGACCGCCGAGCTGAAGGAGGTACCTCTCAAAGGCTCGAGATTCGGCGATAGCGCTTGTCGTGGAGATCTCGCGCCGAGCCGCGAAGGCTCGCTCGCGCGAAGCACGACGGAAGTCGGCAGTGGCGGCTCCGGGATAGGGGATGCGGAAAAGGTTCGCGACCTAGCGTCGTCGCACTTCGAACAAGACAATCAGTCGCAATCAGACGCAAGTGGTTGTGACGGCTATTCCTGACGTCACAACATCGTAGGTCAGGTTTGCTGAAGTCGCCCTCGCGGGGGTCATCAAGCGAAATGATTCATCGAGCAGAGCCATTAGAAACCACAAGACGGCGCCGGCATCTGCCGGCTGAACGACAGGTGCGGACATAGGCTGGCACGAACATCGCGCTGCGGTAAAAAGTCCCTGCAATCAGGGCAGCTGAGCTTACCCCTCGAAATACATGTTAGATGGCGCAATGGAGCGCCAGCTTGCGGCATTGAGTCCGGCTGAACGCGCCTCGGTATATCCGCCAATCCTCATCTAAAACCAACAGCAGCATTTTCGCGCCCGTCAGCTTCTCGAAAGCTGTCTTTGCAAAGAACTGGTCACCAACAACTACTTTGCGAGGGGAGGCGGATGAACATCGATCCACGGAAAGCCGCAGAGGCCTCGGTTTGACAGTCACCGCACCGGGTAAATCGTCAAGCAGTCGAACTGAGCGTATAAGCCAGCTCACCGGTGCGGCTGCCGGCCGATCAAGCAGACTTTGAAGTCCAGGTACATGGTCTGCATTCCATTCACCAAACATCGGATCCTGCTGTCGCATCATCGAGTGCGCCGAATGAGGCGGTGCCGCAAACCAAGCACTATCCAGCCGCATCATTTGTCAGCGGCGCGCCCATCTTGCCGCAACGCAAACGGGCGCGACGCTTGAAGCGCTCAAGAACGAGACAGCCTTGGCCGAACAGCAATCAGCACGATGGGCGCCAGCAACCGCAACGGGGGACGAAAGTGTCGAGCGGGACCGCATTTTCGACAATGTAGCGGCATCGGGATATCTCAAGCTGCATCGTTTCCTGAACCAGGACGGCGATTGCGAACCAAGCACGGAAGCCAGCACATGAGCGATATCGCATGTCCGTAACACGGCGCGGGACCATTCTTCCATTGAAGATCCTCTGGAGCGACATTCCAGGGACGTGTGAGCCAGGCTGGATGGCCTATGTGTGGTAAGCCAACAGCTTCTCCATTCGTGTCGTTGGTCGAAGATCCCTCAAAACTCACGGTTTCGCGTGACCGCGGGGCGAGAGCGATCGCCAACAACGGAACACGCTGCATACCTACGCCGTACCGAAGTCCGCGGCCTGGACGCCCGACAACGACGCACTGAGCAGTATTGGCCTTGAAATGAATGTGGAGGATCAGGACAACATCGATGCGGATGTGGATTTGATGTGCTCGCTGGGCAGACCGTGAGACCGAGCGCTTGTTCCCGGGCGGCTCCCGAACGGCCAGCGAAGGGAATCTCTACAAGCGGCAGACTGGAGACTAATGATTAGACAACTGGCGACCGCACCGTTCTCGCATGTTCCTTGATGTTCACCAAGACGACCACCCTAAGGAACAGTCTTCCCAGCGGCGCCGCGTCACGAAGAACGACAATGGCTTCGCGAATAAAGTTCAGATCAACCCATCCGTTGACCTGCCGCAAGGGACGAAGGCGCGCCCACATCCTAAGAGGTACCCGACGCTCTGGAGGACACCCTCGCACATTGTTCGCTCTTCCACCGCCCTCATTGGAGCGCTGCGGCCTCGCCCCGCATCGATCCGATCGCCACCGACACATTTGGCGGGAGGTTCGGATGAGCGACCCACTAAGGCGGAGCATCGATCCCTTCGGCAGCTCGACCTGCCATCGATCGCGCGATCAATCAAAAGAGCTCGGGTCCGACCGCATCAACGGATCAGGTCAATGGAGTATTGCTCAGCGCCAAGGCATGCCGTCGCACAACGGCCTATTCGCTACCTGGATGCGTTCCATCAAAACAATCGATTTTGCCGATCTTGCCTAAAAGCCCCATAGTCGATCGTGATCTATGGAGGCAGCATTCACGAATGTCCTGCGGCAATCGATTATTCTTTGAGTCCCTTGCCGGTCAAATCGGCTTGCGCGCTCGGGCGTCTGCATCCCAGAAGTTAGCTCCCGCGCGTCACATAGAAGCATCACGCGGCTCGCTGCCGTCTCCTTGCTGAATTGGCACGTATGAGGTCGATCGGACGACCGTGACGTCACGCCTTAAGTCCAAGCAAAGACAACTGCCTTCTCACACTGTCATCGGCGTTGGCTCAAGCTATGCCTTAATTGGACCGACGAAATGCTCATGACATTGTCGAGAGGGACGCGCCTTACGCGCAGGTCAATAGTCTGGTCCGGACTGTGTCGTCATCACTTCAAAATGCTGAGTTCGAGAGCATTGCTACAACCAGCAATCAAAGGCACTTGAATCTCACCTAGCGTCAGATTGTAGGATTTCAGACAGCCCCGCGACACAGAACCTGCTCGCGTGAACTCTTCCTAACAGGTAGCAAGAATTGCGAACGTCTCAAAAGCACAATGCTCCGCCGCTCCGCCCGGTCACGTTGCTGGACTGCTCCTCTCCAGGGCCAGCGTCCGACATCGCCTATGTGCAGATCGGACAACGCAGCGCCGATCCCCTCGGAAGTGAATCAAGATGCGGCGCGCGAGCAGAACGCTGGCGGTCGCTATCTTCCCTTTCCGGGCACACGCCAACTTCGAATTCGAGAACCGATCATTCTGGCGCTGCGCACTCCGTGAGACGAAACGGTGCTGGTGGAGCCACCTGGAACTATGCGCGACGGCAACAGCGTGCAGCGCGAAGCGGCCATCGTCCGCAGCTTTCGCTGGGCTGCGGCGTACAGGGGGACCTCTGGCGCGATGGAACTTCAGGACGGTTGACGCCTTGCGTGCAAACAATTGGCGGGGGCGAGGGTGTTCTTCAAGCCGAGAGGGGCATTGATCGTCTCTGTCGTGCGTCTCGGCCTGTGAAGCCATTGGTCAGATGCGTCGCGTGACGTGTCTTCGAATGCGGAAAGGCTTGCATTGTCGTGACTTCACGACACGACGGCTCAACAGCCCAGCAAGACTGACCACGGACCAAGACGAATTGGGAAAGTTGCAAATGTCGATTTCGCTCACCTGTTCCGCCACAAATCCGATCGTCTCTCCCGCTTTGGTTTCGATTGCGCGGCCTGGCGCTATTTGCACTGCAGGTGTCGGCTCAGTGCATGCAAGACCGGCTGCGATCGGCCCACAGACGCGTCAGCGGGCTGCCGCGGCCTTCAGCCTTTTAAACAAAATCAGAACTCGTGCTGGCATGAGGGACATGTTGAGCGGCGTCGACGGCGTAAGCAGTCCGCGGCGGTCCGTGGTCCATCCGATGACGATCGACCCGCAGATATTGGTCGCCTGTCAACATGTTCCGCCCTATCGTTTCGGGCTGTTCAAATTCACGCCAACGCAACCGCCTCTCAGTTCCATCGAGCCCCATGGGCAATCGTGACGCGCTCAGGTCTTGGCGTGGATGGACGAGAGGCGATGAAATGCGAATTCTCCTGGTTGATCATCACGCGGAATTTGCCCGCAACGCGAAGGAAGCGCTCTTAAATTGCGGCTTCGCCGTCGACGTGACACGCACGCTGGATGAGGCGGCGGCCGCGCTCGATTGCGCAAACTATCACATGATCCTGCTCGAATCGGCTTTGCCCGATGGAGACGGATTGGACTGGCTGAAGCAGTTGCGGCGCGAGGGACGGTCAATGCCGGCAATGATGATGAGCAGTCTCAATGATCTCAGCCGGCGGATTGCGATATTCAATGCAGGCGCGGATGATTTTCTGCCCAAGCCCATGTCTATCGACGAACTCATTGCTCGCATGCGAGCTATTTTGCGACGGTCAACGCAAATGACGGCGCCGGTGGTGACATTTGGGAATCTGCATTTCGATCCGATCGCGAGACAAGTCTCCGTCGGCGGTCGAATACTGAGAATTGCGCGCCGCGAAGTGTGCATTCTTGAACATCTGCTCAACCGCGCCGGCCGTACCGTGCCGCGCGCATCGCTCGAAGATAGCTTGTATGCATTTGACGACGAGGTCTCGACCAATGCGCTGGAAGTCGGGATTTATCGCTTACGCACGCATTTGAGCCAGGCGGGCGCAACGCTCAGGATCAAGACCGCGCGTGGTGTCGGTTACACCCTTGAACTCATTGGCGCAGCATCGGCTGCCTAGCCGATCGAACTTGAAAGCAACACTCCCTTGAACGTCGTTAACAATGACGCCGGCGCTGATGAGCCGTCGATGGTCGCCGGCGGCTCGCACTATGCCGCATTTCCCCGCCTCTGCTACGTCCTGTGCGCAGTCGCTCTGCTATTTCCGCAGGCTGTGACAGCTCAGACAAAGCGGGATGACAAAGGAGAACCGCCACGTGCGGCGCCTGGCAGCACCACCGGCACGCTCAACCTTACCTCCTCACAGGGCAAGACAGTTCATCTCACCGGACCGGCTGCAAGCATTTTTATTGCCGACCCGGCGATTGCGGATTATCAGGCGCCGTCGAACAACACGATTTTCGTGTTTGGGAAAAAGTCCGGACGGACGAGCCTGTTCGCCCTGAACGACAAAGGAGAGGCTCTCGCCGAGCTGCGTGTTGTCGTCACCCAACCGATCGAGGATCTGCGGGCCGCGCTGAAGGCCGAGGTCGGCGACTATCCGATTCAAGTCAGCTATACTCCGCGCGGCGCGATCCTTAGCGGCACGGCGCCCAATGCCGATGTCGTCGAGACCGCCAGGAAGGTCACGGAGCAGTTTCTTGGGGCGGGCGCGCTGGTTGTCAACAAGATCCAGGTCGCCGGCTCATTGCAGGTGAATCTCAGCGTACGGGTGGCAGAAGTCTCCCGCAGCGCTGTCAAGGATCTCAATATCAACTTCACCGCCTCGAGCCCAAACGGCGCGTTCCTTGTCACCGGCAAAGGCGGCGGGTCCGGCGCGGCCGGCGGCGGCGGCACGATCGGGATCGGGTTTAACGCCGGCAATACCAACCTGAGCGCTGTTCTCGACGCCCTCGCGAGCGAGCACCTCGCCTCAATCCTGGCTGAGCCGAATCTGACGGCGATGTCTGGCGAAGCCGCAAGCTTCCTCGCCGGCGGCGAATTCCCCATTCCGGTGATGCAGGATAACCGGCAGGTTTCAGTCCAATTTCGCCAATTCGGCGTGAGCCTCGAGTTCGTTCCGACGGTTCTCAGCAATAATCAGATCAATGTCCGTGTGAAGCCCGAAGTCAGCGAATTGTCGAGCGAAGGCGAAGTCAAAATCAACGGCATGGCGGTCCCTGCCCTCTCGACTCGGCGGGCGAGCACCGTGGTCGAGCTCGCCAGCGGTCAGAGCTTTGCAATCGGCGGCCTCATCAGGCGCAACTTCAACACTGATATCGGCGAGTTTCCCTGGCTCGGCGATGTGCCGATCCTGGGTGCGCTTTTTCGCTCCTCGTCGTTTCAAAAACGTGAAACCGAGCTGGTCATTATTGTCACGCCGTACATCGTGCGGCCCGGATCGAACCCGAACAAGATGAGTGCGCCAAGCGACCGCATCTCACCGCCCTCAGACGTGGGGCGGATTTTAACGAACACGGTGGCCCGGCCGCCGCGAGACCGCGATGCGCCTCGCGCCAGCGCACCAGGATTGACCGGCAGCGCCGGCTTTATTATCGAATGAGGATCGTCAAATGACTTTGCGACAATTGTGCCATTTGATTGGTCTTGCAGCAACATTAGGCGGATGCGCAAATACTGCTTCGGTCCATTACAGACCGGCTGAACAAGCGATTCAGGTGGAGCAGAACAGCAGTATCTTGTTTTTACGAAGCCTTCGTGGCCCCGAAACGCATCGGCTGCGGAGTTTCATTGCGACTGCCAGTCAGGGCCGGCGGGATGCACTCCATCTCGATGTCACCGGCTCCCCGCCCCTTATCGCGCAGGTGGCTCACGAGGCCCGGGCCATGGGTGTTGCCTCCTATAACATCCGCCTGTCCACTTCCCCGCTCGATCCGCCCGCCCGTTCCGGGGTGAGGATCGAGGCGATCACCTTCGAAGCCCATACTCCGCCCTGTCCGTCGCTTTCCATCGTCGGTCCTACTGTGAACGACAATTCGTTTGACCCGACGCTTGGTTGTTCGACCAGAAGCAATCTGGCAACCATGGTAAACGACCCGCTCGATTTGCTGGACAATCGATCAATCATGACGAGTCATGGCGATCGTGCCGCCATTCCTGTTGCCAGCTACGGGACCTTTGCCCCGCGCAGTAAGACTAACGGCGAAGATGGCGCGGGCAAGAAGGCAGAGCCGGAAGCCGCGGGGGCAACAACAAGGGAGGTACAGCCGCTTCGATAGCGCGGGTTTGCTATCGCAGCCCCAGGTAAAGCCGATCTAGACCAGCCCGGCGGCATAGAGTGCTTTGGCGACTGATTCGAAATACTGCGAAGGAACCGGGTTGCCGAGCTTTGCTTTGCCGAGCAGCTGACGTGCCAGGACATCGTCATCCACAATGTTGAGGCGCAGCGCGCGCGCCTCGCCAAGCAGTATTGAAGCGGCTTCGCCCTCGCCACGGCAGACCAAGACCGGCACGCCGGTCTCGCCACGTACATAGCGCAGCCCGATCAACGTTGTCGGGCCCCTCAATATCAACGTGGCGCGATGGACGCCGAGTGGAGCCTCGTTCGCCGACTCTTGCCGGAGACGCCGGTGCTCACGTTTCACCTGCGGATTGCCTTGCTGTTCCTTGTTCTCGCGCTTGGCCTCCGTTTCCGTCATGCGCATGTCCTGCATAAACAACCAGCGCTGGATTAGAAGGTCAGCCAATCCGCCGACCAGAAAAGCTCCAGCGGCAATCCCGGTCAGCAGTTTAACCTCGCTGAAGACGAAGCCAAAACAGCCCATGCCGCAGACCGGCAGGTATATCAGCGCCTTCCAACTTGCGAAAACGGTGAGAAAGAAGGTCGCACCAAGCAAGACGACTTTAACCAGCGTCTTGCCAAGTTCGATGGCTGAACGTTTCGACGCGATCCGTTTCAAGCCTTTGATGGGATCCAGTTTCTCGAGCTTCGGCTTGAGCGGCTCCGAAGCAAACATGAAACCGCCATTGGCCAGGACATTGGCCAGAAGAGCTGCTGTCACGGCAGCGGCGAGCAACGGCGCGACAGTTGCAATCGAAAGTTCTAGCAAGCCGCTGAGCGCTTGTGGCACCGCGCTGGTGAACGGCTGCTCTTGCAGTTTATCGACCAGTCGGACCGTTTCTTGCCATTTGTCCTCGATGGCACCCGCTCGCCACCACAGGCAGCCGAAACCGGCACAGGCGCTGACGCCGCTCACCAGATCGGAGCTGCGCGCGCTCTGCCCCTTCTTGCGCGCATCGCGCAGCTTCTTGGGCGTCGGAGGAAGCTTTTTCTCCTCACTCGTACCGCTCATTTCAAGAGCTTCTTCAGATAATCGAGCATGCTGTCCGAGTTCAAGATTTCAGCTTCCGCGTATTCCAGTAGATAGACGGTGTAGCTGACCATGATGATGCCAAAAGCGACATTCTTGATCATCGGGGAGAGATCATTCATCTTGAGCTGAGATGCGAAACGGCCGAGCATCATGACCGAGATATCGATCAGCAGCAGCAGGGCCAGCACCGGCCCTGCGACCAGCAGCGTCGTCAGCATGATATGATCGAGAAGGGCCAGACATTCCATTGCCCCTTGCGACGTCACTGCAGGCAGGAACTGATAAACGGGCCAGACCAGATAGCTGCCATAAAGGCTCTTCACCATCGTCTGGAGGCCGCCGACCAGAACGAAAATCGTAACCGCCGTAATGCCGAGAAAAAGCCCCGTTCCGGACGCTTGGCTGTGCGTCGCGGGATCCTCGCCCGCAATCTGGCTTGAAATTCCTCGTTGGGTATCGATGATGTCGCCGACTGCCTGGATACTCCATAGTGGAATACTGAGCAGGATGCCGAGCACAAGACCGACAAATACCTCCTTTAGGCCAAGCAGGGTGACACTGACCAGACGCGTGTTCGGGTCCAGTGCCTGCAGGCCGAGCTTCACCTGCGCGAGGCACGGCAGGCCGATCGCAATCGTCAGGCTTCCCCGAATCAGGCCGCTGATGCGCGGCCGGGTAAAGACGGGAAGCACTAGCATGATGCCCAGGGCGCGGGACGCGCTCAGAGCGGTTGCGGCGACGAGCTCGATCGCGCTCTGGACAACAGCTTGCGCATCTGTGGGTGACAGGCCAGCCATCCAAGCTCTGCTAGTATCTTGCCGTGAGTGCAGGAAATTCGCTGAAAATGCGCTCTGCTTGTTCGATGAGTGGAGCGCTGAGCACGGGAGAAAACGCGGCGAGCACGGCGACGACGACCAGAAGCTTGACCGTCAGCGGCAAGGTTTGATCCTGGAGCTGGGTTGCCGCCTGGATGAGGCCAATGATCAATCCTGAGATGAGAGCTGCGAGCAACGGCGGCAGAATCCAGATCATGAAAAGGACAAGCGATTGGCTTAAGTACGTGAGGATGCTGGCTTCGTTCATCGTCAACCTCCTGGCGTCGTGTAGCTTAACACCAGCCCGTGCATGAGCCGTGACCAGCCGTCGATAGTGACGAACAGAAAGAGCTTGAACGGGACAGATATCACCGTCGGAGAGACCATCGACATGCCCATGGCCATCAAGATCGTCGTGACGATCAGATCGATCGTGATAAAGGGAAGATAGAGAAGAAAGCCGATTTCGAAGCCACGCTTGAGCTCGGAAATCAGGAACGACGGCACAAGAATTACAAAATCATCTGCCGTGGCGCTGCCGCGCATCTCCTCCGACCAGACATGTTCGGTGGACGACAGGAAGAAGCGGCGCTGCTCTTCGTTGGTGAACTTCTTAAGATGGGCTCGCAGCGGCTCCTGCCCCTCCTTGGCGGCCGTCATCCAGTCGTCGAAGCTTTGGTAGCGAAGTTGGGGGTCGGTAAGGCGATTGTAGGTCTGCTCAAAGACCGGCGCGCTGATGAATACGGTCAGGATCAGTGCCGCTCCGTAAAGGACGATGTTCGGCGGTATCGATTGGGTCCCCAGCGCATTACGCACGAGGAAGAGTACAACCGAGACCTTGATGAAGGCGGTAGTTGTGACGACTGCAAAGGCCAGCAGGCCAAGGCCGACGGTTATCGCAAGAAGCGCAAGGATGCTGGGTTGAATCTCAGTCATTAAGCGCCAACCTGCCGCGTAACCTGACGGCCAGTTCCTCGCCGATCCGCACGATGTCGCCGCGGCCGATACGTTGGCCGTTGGCAAGAATATCGACCGGGCCGTCAAGCGGCCGGCCAATTTCGAACACGTGGCCTTCGTTGATGGTTCGCAAGGTTCCCAACGGCATCGGCCAGCGGCCACATTCGAATACGAGTGTGATCTCGAGACTGTCGATATCGGCCTCTGAGGGGGGCTGCTGCGTCTGGCTTTGTGTCATCACATCTTCACTTTTCAAGGGGTGGGATCGCAAGCGGAATGGTCCCCGCAGCACGAGCCTATCGCCGCCAATCTCTGCAGGAGCCCACAATCGGTCTGCCGTGAGAATGATCTGGCCTCTAGCGAGGGGAATTGCGTCCGGGAGCAGCGCGTCGCCTTGCCGTGCTTGGCGAACAACGCCGATCGTGACGCGGAGCGAACCGATATGGCCTGCAACGATGACCGGGAGGTCAGAAAGCAGCCTGGGCGTGTGTCGCGGCAATCGGCCAAGCAACTCGCCGAGGGCGCGGAACGCCGACGGAACCTGAACGTCAAGAGGCGAGAATAGAAGCAGGCGAGCCTTGCTGGCGAGCTGACCATAGACGACGTCAAATTCAAGATAAGGTCTCGCACTGGGCGCTTCATCAGTGCGAACAAGCTGCAGATTCCGCTGCGTCATTCTTTCCAGCGGAGCAAGCAAGGGTTCAAGCGCAAGTTCCAGGATCAGCGAACGCGCCGGCTCAGAAGGTAAGGTAAGGCCATCCTGCACGGTCTCAATCAGCGCTTCGGCAAGCGGCCCGGGCAAGGACAGGATGAGGGTTTCACCGTCTGCTTCGAAGACGCAGTTGAGCATCGATGCCGGAGCCAGCTCCGCCTGCCAGACAAGCCGGCTTACAACGATCGATAGCGGCTTCTCGCCGAGACGGCTTTGCAGAGGTGTGCGCAAAGCTGCGATCTCATTGAGCCACGAGGCCACAGCGCGAGAGAGGGTCAGCGCCGGTATAAAGGGTGTGGGGCCACCCGATCTGTATGTCGCAGGCTCTACTTCCACATTGCAGCACCCAGGCTCCAGTACAGGAAAATCGGCCATCATGTCGGCTCGCCTCCCATTTGCCCGGATGGGCTTCGCCGGTAGCGGAGCAGGACCTCATCATCGGCTTCGCTTTCAGCCGCGGCCTCGAAATGCGCATTGGTGATGCGCCGAACGTCGCGCTCGATCTCATGCCATTTCTGGCTCGCGGCCGAACGTTTGGTCCAAAGGCTGCGCGCCTCAACAGCCGCAGCCTCGGCCTGCTCTTGAGCAGCACGAGCCTTACCAAGGCTCCGCTGCGCCGCTGCGATCTCGTCTGTGAGCCGGCCGATGATGAGATGATGGCGACGCTCCAGTTCGGGGACTGAAATCGCATCGGCCGACAACATCTCCCGATAAAGCTCCGCTTCGACCGTTGCGCGCCGTCTTTCGGCATTTGCAAGATGCTCGCAAGCTTGTTCGACGGCTTGAACCGCGATGCGGCGCTTGGCTTCCATGTTGGACAACTCACGGAGGGCGCTCCGCTCCCGCATGTCCTTGACGAGTCGCAATTTCGACGCGTGAACGGGATTCAGGCGGTCAGACGTGATATCCATGCGATCGTCTCCTCAAAGCTGCATGCCTCGTCCTGACCCTGGCGCAAAAATGCTCGCAGATCCTCGATGGAGGCAATCGCCCGGTCGGTTAGCGGATCAGAGCCTTGCTTATATTCGCCGACCTTGATCAAGAACTCGGCCTCAGCGTAGCGCGAGAGCAGATCACGAAAGAAGGATGCCGCTTTACGATGCGGCACAGATACGATTGCATCCATGACGCGGCTTCGGCTCGACAGCACATCGATGGCCGGAAAATGCTCTCGAGAGGCCAGCGCGCGCGAGAGAATAATATGGCCATCGAGGATGCCTCGTGATTCTTCCGCAATTGGATCGCCCGTGCCGTCACCTTCGACAAGCACTGTATAGAACGCCGTAATGGAGCCATGCTCGCCCATGCCGGCGCGCTCCAACAAGCCAGGCAACAGCGCAAACACGGAGGGCGGAAAGCCGCGCCGGGTCGGCGGTTCTCCTGCGGCAAGGCCGATTTCACGCATGGCGCGGCTAAAGCGCGTCAAAGAATCCATCATCAGAACGACGCGCAGTCCCTGGTCACGGAAATATTCGGCGAGTGCCGTCGCCATATAAGCGCATTGCGCCCGCTCCATCGCCGAACGGTCAGAGGTCTCAACCACGACTACGGAACGGGCGAGGGCCTCTCCAAGCTGACGTTCGATGAATTCTCGCACCTCTCGTCCACGTTCGCCGATCAGCGCAACGACGGTGACGTCGGCCGACGCGCCTTTTACGATCTGCGACATCAGCGTCGACTTGCCGCAACCGGCATCACCATAGATTCCGATTCGCTGACCTTCTCCACACGTCAGAAGGCCATCGAGGACACGGACGCCGAGCGGAAAAGGCTGTTCGATGCCGCGCCGTTTCATCGGATTGGGTGCCTTACCCCGCAGAGGGCGGGCTTCCCCCGCCTTTATCAGACCTTTGCCATCGAGCGGACGCCCAAAGCTGTCGACCACTCGGCCGAGCAAATCGGGGCCGACCGCCACTTCCTGCATTCGTCCGGTTGTGATCACCTCCGCACGGTTGGACAGCCCGACCATGTCACCGATCGGTGTGAGTAACACCCCGTCGGGCAACAGGCCGATCACCTCGGCCTCGAGCGACCACCCGGTGCGGGGATCCTGCAACAGGCATAGTTCTCCAACGCGGGCCTCGGGCAAGACAGCATGCAGCAGCGTGCCGATTGCCCGCGTGATCCGACCGCGGACGGCGCGCGTATCGATATGCTTCGCAGAAGATCTCAAGGATGAGAGCGCGGCGTGGACAGTTCCTTCTCCGGCGGCGGCTTCATGGGTCGGTTGTTGCTTGGTCACGATTCACCTCCGTGCGAAGGCAAACCTAACCCGAGCCGTAGGGCGCGGAGCTGCGCGCCAAGTCCGAGATCGACATTGCCAAACTCGCTCCACAAGACGCACTGGTCCGCCGTCAGCGCCGGATCGGGCTCAATCCTGACCTTGGGCCGCCCTTCCAGTCCGTCATAGCCCCTGAACTCACTTGCGAGCAGATCGGCCTTCAGAGGGGATACGTGAAGGCACACTTCCGTGTTCTTGTATTTCTGCTCAATGGCGTGACGAACGCCCCGCACCAGCATCTCGCCCGGATCAAACGCGCCAAGCAAATCGCGCACGATCTCAAGCACCAGCTGCGGCAATTCCCGCTCCAGAACAGCCTTTCGCTGCGCGAGTTCACAAGCAGCCTGCGCTATCAGTCGCGCCATCTCTCCTGCGCCTGCCTTTGCGCCCTCGGCGCGGCCCCGCGCTCGTTCCCGCTCATAAGCCTGGCGTGCCCAACCGCGAACCCGCTGCAGATGCCGCTCGGCAGCAGCCCGCGCCTCTACGGCATCGTGCCAGATCTTGAGCTCGGCTGCCGAGATCAACGGCCCGAGGGGCCGAATCTGTGGTGCCACGGGGAATTCTGGGGCATCGGCTGTCATGCCCTGGCGGCCTCCGTCCCCAAATGGGCCGTTACCAGGGAAAACAGCGGGCCGGCCGCGCTACGGTGTTCAGCACCCGGATTCTCCGCAGCGGTCCCAATCGGCAGGCGTAGAAGCACGCGGATACGGTCAAGTGATGAAGCCTTTTCGAGCCAGGCGCCGAGACAAGCATGCCCGTCGCATTCGATCTGTCGCGACAATTGCTCAGGATCGACAATGGGGGCCGTTGCGACCGCATTGGATAAATGCCGGACCCCGAAAGCATGCGCTTCAGCACCGATCATTTCGATTAATATCGACAGATCGTGCCGGGATACCAGCTTGAGGACGGAGCGTGCATGCCAGATGCTGCCCGCGAGCAGCGCAGCCCGACGCGGATCGTGCCCGAGCAGAGGGTCCTCATTCCAGCCGGCGCCGCTCAGATCCACTTCGCTGCCAAGCAGCAGCTCGGCCAGTCTTGGCTGCAGCCTGGCACTCCGCTGTAGCCTGACCAATGTGGGAGGCGACAGCAGCGGATCAAGACGCTCAGCGAAACGGCTCGGATCGATCGAGGCCACGAGCTCGCGCAGCCGATCGGCAGCCAGCGTGAACGAACGATTGGGTTCGGTTGATGATATCGATGTCGACATGAGCGTCCTGACTATGTCGCATCAGAAATCATCTTTTTGCGGGCAGCCTGCACAGCGGGCGCACTCGAACGTGCACCGAAAATGGTCCATTTGCGCGATGATTGTCCGGGCCGACGAAGACGGGTGCCCAGCAACACGTAAGATACGATGCCGAATGCGGCGCCGGCGCCCCCCACACCGAGTGCAAGCAACGGCATTGAACCAGATTTGGCTGTTTGAGCCGCGGCGGCCGCCGGCCCGGCCGACTGCTCGAGCGTTGCCCGCTCAACCGGCACGAAGACGACCGCGACCTTGTCGTAGGACAAACCTTCAATGCTGTTTGCGACAAGCATCTTAATTTGCGGTAGCAGCGTAGATAGCTTCGCGCTGGAGCCATGTCGGATGAAAACCGACGCAGAGGACGGGGTCGCATCTTGGCGCAGCAAATCGTTCTTCGGAAGAACGACATGGACACGAGCTGAAAGGACGCCGTCTATATCGCTGATCGTGCGCGACAATTCTTCGCTTAGAGCATAAACATAACGGGCCCGCTCCTCGATCGGCGAGGCAACGAGGCCCGATCCTTTGAACACTTCGCCAAGATTCTTGAAGGATTGGCGCGGCAGCCCCTCGATATTGAGCAGGTCAATCGAATAGGCAAGCTGCTTTTCCTCAACCTGGATTGTACTGGTTCCGTCCTTAGCGACAACACGAACGGCATCAACACCCTTACCAAGGAGAAGCGCAAGCATCTCATTAGCCTCGCGCTCCTGAATTTTGGTGTAGAGATCAGCCTTGCAGCCGATCAGCGGAAGCAGAAGGGGCAGAGCAAAACACATGCGAAGTCGCCGCCACGATTGACGACCGCCGCCGCTACCCCTCTGCATCACGCCACTCATCAACCTCACTCAGCCTGCCGACAGCAGCTTGTTTAGCGACGAGCTGACGGCACTGGTACCCTTGGACACGAGCGAAACCTGAATGACGTCTCTGTAGACGTCCCGCAGATTGACCATCATCGAATCGAACTCCGCTCCAACCGGCTTAACCGTCGCATGTGCACCGCCGTCGTCCGACTGCAAGAGCGGCTGGGTAGCCGGTCCAGGCTGCAGACCGCTCACAGCAGTCGGCACGCCTCCGACAGCCGGAGGAACGGCATGGCCATGGTACAGGCTGGAAAGGGCGTGAAGGACGCGGTCGCCCGGCGGACTTGCAAACGTGTTCGCGCGCTGGACCTCCGTTACCGGCGGAGCAACCACCGGCTTGTCCGCGACCGGGGAGGCAGCTGCTTGACTGGAAGCTGCTTGCGCGAGAGCCTGCTCAAAGTGCGCCTGCTCGCCAGGAGCTGCCGGCGAGCAGGCATTGGGAAGACAGCCAACTGCATTGGAAGAGATCGGCGTTGCGCCTAACATCATGGAAGGAGTCATTGTTCTCGCGTGATGTGACCAGGCGTTTTGACCGATAAGCGGATCAAGGTCATAGATTAGCGAGCTGACGAAAACCTGACGAAGATGCCGCTGATTGCGTCATCTAAAGATCACGTTTGACTTCCAAGTTGGAATGAAACTCCAGTGTTATTCTGAGTGGAAGGCGTCTGGGAATGCTCATGCGATCTAAGATGGTGCAAATTTTGAAGAGAGCTCTATATGTCGGGGTTTTCGTCTATCTCGGAATAATGCGGGCGTTTGGCGCATCACTTTCACTACCCTCGACCCCTTATAGCTACACCGTTCTCGATCAGGATCTTTCTGCGGCGCTTCAGGAGTTCGGCAACAATCTCAATATCAGGGTCAATGTCAGCGCCGAGGTAAGGGGCAGGATTCGCGGACGAATGCCGGACCTTCCGCCGCGAGAGTTCCTCGATCGTTTGACAGCCCTCTACAATCTTCAATGGTACTACGACGGGCTCGTCCTTTACGTCTCCGCTGCCCACGAGGCGCAAAGCCGGCTGATTGTGTTGAACCCGATCAGCTTCGATGCGTTCAAGACCGCGCTCGATGCGCTCAACATCTCCGATGAGCGCTTTATCGTGAAACCGGCTCCGGGAGAAGGCCTCGTCCTGGCTTCTGGCCCACCGCGCTTTGTTGCGCTGGTGGACCAGACCCTCAAGGGCCTTGTGGCGGAGGCGCAGGCCCGGCGGGATCCCGTCGCGGCCGAAAGGCCACAACGCGAGTCGGTTTTGATGTTGTTTCGCGGCTCCTCGAGCACGGTCGTTCGGGACGGACGACCGGAAGGTCATTATTCTTCCGACACTCCGCACCAGGATGGCGTCGTGCGCGAAGCCGGTCCAGGCCTGAAGTGACACTTGATGATGTGTCTCCGAGCGATTTGGCGAACTGGCCTTGGCTTAAATCCATCAGATCGTCCGCTTCTCGAAAGCTAAAGGTGCCTAGCATGAGCGCGCGATGTCTAGACGGCCAGCTCATGGAGACAGCCGCGGATGTATGCATTAGGGACGGGATGCTCGAGCGGAAGGTGCTTAGCGCCATCTTTAAACGTAGCGCGAGGCCTTAGCAATGCGAGCCTTCGAGCACGTGCTTCGGAGCTAGCATTACAGTTGCATCTTCCTGAAGGTTCTGAATCCATGGGCAACCATGATTCGGGATCTGATGATTGGTGGCG
>NZ_LBJZ01000154.1:0-41296 GCF_028128935.1 Bradyrhizobium sp. CCBAU 11361 | reverse complement strand
ACTTCGCATTTTCCTTGGCGTTCTCCGCCGTCGGCGAGTCTGCCGGGGCGGGACGCTTGCCGCCGCCGGTGATGCGCTCGATCGCGGAGCGCACGGCGTCGCCCGCCTTGCGGTCCTTGAGCATGTCGAGCAGGGGTGCGGAGGCTGGCGAGCGGCGGATCAGGCTTTCCGGATCGGGGAAGATCAGGGGATCATCCCAGGGCCCCTGCACCACGAAGGGCAATTCGAAGCCCGAGGCGCTGTTGAGGCTGGCCACGCCCTTCATGTCGTATTCGCGCGTCGGCACCGAGGCGGTGCCGGTCATCGTGATCTTCGCCGCCGGCCCTTCGACGCGGATGTCCTCGGCGGTGGCGACCCCGTCGGAGAATTTCACCGCGATGGTGAGCTTGTCGTAAGGCGTCGAGCCGTTGCGGAAATTGCCGCCGCCGGACAGCGGCCGGCGCTCCAGCCGCTTCAGGAGCTGTTCGGCATTGAAGCCCGAGATCGCGCCGTCATGCCCGGTGACGGTGGCGCTGCCGTCGAGCGACTGTACGAGGCCGAACGGGCTCGAGCCGGAGGCAACGAGGGAGACGTTGATGTTGCCGCGGCCGGACAGTTTGTTGAGGCCGAACAGTTCGGAGGCGCAGGCCTGGAGGTCGACGTCGGTGAACTGGAATTGCGCCTTGATGTCGGCGACGGTGTCGGCGCGCGCGATGCCGAACGAGCCCTTGGCGATACCGCCATAGATCTGGGCCTCGCCCACGGAGAGCGCCAGCGTGCCGTTGCGCAAACTGGCGCCGATGGCGGTGCGGCCGAGCTTCGACGGTCCGACCGTCAGTCGCGCCGCCGACAGGCGCATGTCGAGGTCGGTGGTCGAGAGCCCGTTGAGATCGAACAGCTGCCTGTTCCAGTCGCGTGCGCCGCTCGCGAGCAGGCGGAAGGTCGAGATATAGGGTGTGAAGTCGAGCGTGTCGGCGGCGAGCGTCGCCTGGAGCGTCTGCCGGCCGTTGTTGGCATAGGTCATGACGCCCTCGGCGGCATTGCCGTCGAGCTCGACATTGACGTTGGTGAGCGCGATCGAGGCGCCGACGACATTGGCGCGCGCCTTCAGCGCGAAACGGCCGAAGCCACCGCTGGCGGGCTGCGGCTGGCCGGTCCAGCGCAGTGCGTTGCGCAAGGACGGGCTGTCGATCGTGAGCGTGCCTTCCATCATCGGGCTGGTGCGGTTGGCGACGCTGCCGTCGAAAGCGAGCTTGAGCGGGGCGCTGGCGATCCGCGCCTTCAGGCCGGAACGGTCGCCGGAGAGGGCGGCGACGAAATCGGCGAAGCTGATCGAGCCGTCGACGCGTTCGCCGCGCCAGTCGAACTGGCCGGTCGCGGCGAAGGAGCGCGAGATTGAGGGCCAGGCAAGCGACAGGTCGATGTCGTCGAACTGCTCGGTGGCGTGCATGGCGACGTCCTCGTAATTGAGCACGCCGTCCTGGATCCGGATCTCGGAGAACGAGACCTGATTTTCGGCGCCGGGCTTCATGGTGCGCGCAATGGTTTGGATGAAGGGCGTCCAGTTGCTCTCGCCGTCCGGCTTCAGGCTGACATGGATGCGCGGCCGCAGCAGCGTCAGGTCGGCGATCTCGAACCGTTGCAGCAGCAGCGGCAGCAGCCGCAGATTAGCGGTGAGCACGTCGACACGGAGCGCGGGATCGCTGGTGCCGCCGCCCTTCAGGCCGACGTCATGGAAGGAGATGTAGCTCGCCGGCAGCAACGAAATGTCGATGGCGCCTGCGACATTGAGCTCGAGCCCGGTGACGTCGCGGATCTGCGCTTCCACGGCCTTGCGCAGCGCATCGCGGTTGATGAGCCAGGAGGTCGCGATCAGGGCGATCAGCGCGACGCCGAGCAGCGCCGCGATCGGCGTCCCGAGGCGCTTCATTCCTTGGGCCATGGTCAATGGCATGTCCTGATCGGGTTGGTCGTTGGAGCCAGAAGGGCGGGCCGGGAAACCCGCGCGCCCCACGCCCAAGTCCTGTTACGTTACAAGTCCTGTTAGGTTAAGTGCCGCAACTTGATGGGTTTTCTTGTCGCTTTCAAGGCCGCGGGCGGCCTTGCCCACGGCGTGGGCAGCTTCTACCACCGCCCCGCGGCGCGGAGAACCCCGTATCATTGACGGCTTCGGACGATTTCGCCTAATAATCGCCGCCAATAAGGCGCGACGCCCGCAAGCCGAAGGTTCAGTCGAGGTTTTTTGCATGAACAAGGTCTATCCCGACGCCAAGTCGGCGCTCGACGGCATTCTGAAAGACAACATGATGATCATGTCGGGCGGCTTCGGCCTCTGCGGCATTGCCGAGGAGCTGTCGGACGCGATCCGGGAGTCCGGCGTCAAGGGGCTGACGGTCGTCTCCAACAATGCCGGCGTCGACGGCATCGGGCTCAGCCGCCTCCTGGAAACCCGGCAGATCAAGAAGATGATCTCGTCCTATGTCGGCGAGAACAAGCTGTTCGCCCAGCAATTCCTCGCCGGCGAGCTGGAACTCGAATTCAATCCGCAGGGCACGCTGGCCGAGCGCATCCGCGCCGGCGGCGCCGGGATCCCGGCCTTCTACACCAAGACCGGCGTCGGCACGCTGATCGCCGAAGGCAAGGAAGTGAAGGAATTCGACGGCGAGAAGTACCTGATGGAGCGCGGCCTGTTCGCCGACCTCGCCATCGTGCACGCCTGGAAGGGCGACACCGCCGGCAACCTCATCTACCGCAAGACCGCGCGCAACTTTAACCCGATGATGGCGACCGCCGCCAAGATCACGGTGGCCGAGGTCGAGCATCTGGTTCCGGCCGGTGAACTCAATCCCGACCACATCCACACGCCCGGCATTTTCGTGAAGCGCATCGTCGAGGTCGGTACGGCCAAGAAGCGCATCGAATTCCGCAACACCCGCCCGCGCACGGCAGCTTGAGATCAGGAGAGCGATATGGCCTGGACCCGTGAACAGATGGCTGCGCGCGCCGCCAAGGAACTGCGTGACGGCTACTACGTCAATCTCGGCATCGGCATCCCGACGCTGGTCTCGAACTTCATCCCTGATGGCGTCGATGTGAGCCTCCAGAGCGAGAACGGCATGCTCGGCATGGGACCGTTCCCCTATGAGGACGAGGTGGATGCCGACCTCATCAATGCCGGCAAGCAGACCGTGAGCGAGCTGCCCTCGACCTCGTATTTCTCGAGCGCGGATTCCTTCGGCATGATCCGCGGCGGCCACATGGATCTGTCGATCCTCGGTGCCATGCAGGTGGCCCAGAACGGCGATCTCGCCAACTGGATGATTCCCGGCAAGATGGTCAAGGGCATGGGCGGCGCGATGGATCTCGTCGCCGGCGTCAAGCGCGTCGTCGTGGTGATGGAGCATTCGGCCAAGGACGGCTCGAAGCTCCTGAAGAAGTGCAATCTGCCGCTGACCGGCGAGCGCGTGGTCGACATGGTCGTCACCGATCTCGCCGTCTTCACCATCGACAAGCACGGCGACGGCGGCATGGCGCTGATCGAACTCGCCGACGGCGTGACGCTCGACGAGGTCAAGGCCAAGACCGAAGCCGAATTCCGCGTTGCGCTGAAGAACACGTAAGGTCGTCGCAACGGGGGCGCGCATGACGATACGGTCTGCGCGTCCCGAAGACGCCGGTTTCATCGTACAAACCATCCTGTCATCGCAGCGTGGCTACCGGCCGCGCGGCTGGTTCGACATCGCGCTCGGCTGGCCAGACGCGCAGTGCCGCGATTTCATCGCGCGCATCACAGCCGCGCACGCGGTGTCGATGTGGCATGTCTCGCAGTTCCTGATCGCCGAGGTCGATGGCAAGCCTGCTGCTGCGTTGTGCGCACTGCCGGCGGCCGGCACGGGACCTGCGGCCTGGCGTGCCATCGAAGAGGCCGGTGCCGCGACCGGGCTTGCCGCGCCAGAGCTGGAAGCCATCCGTCGCCGCGGCGCCTACACGCGCGCCTGCTGGGTTCAGGGCGGCGAGGGCGATTGGATGATCGAGCACGTCGCGACCGATCCCGCCTATGGCGGTCGTGGCCTCGTGCAGTCGCTGATCGCGCACGCGCTGGATAAGGGGCGAACGGCGGGATTTACCCGGGCGACGATATCGTTCCTGATCGGCAACGAGCCGGCAGAACGCGCCTACGCCAAGGCCGGTTTTGTCTTCGCCGATGAGAAGCGCGATCCCGCCTTCGAGGCGATCATCGGCGCGCCGGGCTTTCGCATGTTTGCGCGCGCGATTTGAGCAAACTTGGTTGCCGCATTTGACGCTGTCATGCCCCGCGACGGTGGGGCATCCTGTACGCTGCGGTTTCTCGGTTCTATCACTGGCGTATCGGAGTACTGGATCGCCCGATCAAGTCGGGCGATGACACCGCGGGTGTGGCATGTGCGTGCGGGCTACGCGATCACGACCTCGTCCATGTCTTGCTCCACCGCGCCGACACGCTCGCGACCCACGACGGCTCCTCGCGCACCAGGCGGAAGCCGAGATTGGCGGGCGGCACGCCTTGCGCGCAGCCGCCGGCGCGGGCGTCGCGGATGAAATCGGTGACATAGGCGCGGTGGACGCCCTCGGCGATACGCACGCCGCAATTCACGGTCGGTTTGCCGGCACTGCCGGCCTCGTCGGTCCGCGAGCGCACGAAACAGGTCGAGGTCCACTCCCAGACGTTGCCGGCGAGATCTTCGATGCCGTGCTCGTTCGCGCCGAACTTGCCGAACGGATAGGCCGTCGTGTCGGAGAGGTCGCGTTCGGATTCCCGCTCATAGCGGCTGATCCAGCGCTTCGAGGGATCGTCCGCGTCCACCGGCGCGCCATCATCCTTGAATCGCGAGCCCGCCGCAAACGCCCATTCCGCGTCGCTCGGCAGGCGCCACGTCTTGCCGGTCTTGCGCGACAGCCAGCCCGCATAGGCCTGCGCATCGTGCCAGCTGACCTGCACCACGGGGCGATCGGCGGCGATCGCCACGTCGCGATCGAGCGCACGGCAGGCGCCGTCCTGCACACAAAGCTGGTAGTCGGATGACGAAACCTGATGCCGCATGACGTGCAGCGGCCTCGTGAACCGCATCGCGCGCAGCGGCGCTTCGGCCTGCTGCCCGCCACGCGTGAGATCGCCGGCCTCGCGGTAGGACACGCTGCCCGGCGCGATCTTGACGATCGCAGGCTCCGCCGCAATGCCGCGGACCGCCATGTCCGAGACCAGCGGCGCCACCGCGATCGGCCCTGCGAGCCCGGCCGCACAAGCCAGGACCAGTTTCAGCTTGAATGCGATCAGCATGATCGTCCCCCGAAAGGAAGAAGGGGCCGGTGATCACCGGCCCCTTGTCGCGTCTAGTTGGTGTTGGCCGGTATCTCCGCAGGCGCCTTCACTTGGGTCATCAGGTCGTCGTTCCACTTGCCTTCGACCTTGAAGTGCGCGGTGGCGCCGAGGTCGGCGGCCTCGATCAGATTGTGCGTGACATAGGCGTAGATGCCGGGCTGCATGAACTTGTACAGCGCCGCTCCCGCCGAGCCGCCGCGGATGAACCAGGTCTCCAGGCCGACCTCGGGTGCATTGCCGAATTTGCCGATCTCCCAGACATAGTCGCCATGCCCGCCGATCAGATGCGGACGGCTGTCGCGGTTGGCCTGCGAGTGCACGATCAGCACGTTCTCGCCGACATTGGCGGTGAGCGCATTCTTGCCGGTGAGCGCGCCGACCTTGCCGTTGAACACGACATGGGAGGGGATCAGCTTCTTCATCACCTCTTCGGTGTCGGTGAAGGCTTCGCCCGGCGAGTCATAGGACTTGAAATTGCCCTTCGCGTCGCGCGGCACATACATGTCCTGCTCGCCGATATAGTAGACCTTGTCGTATTTCAGTGCGTGGCCCTTGCCGTCGTTCAGTCCGTCGCGCGGCAGCACCATCACGGCACCGTTCATGCCTGAGACGACGTGCCAGGGGATCATCGGGCCGCCTGGCGCGCAGTGATAGACGAACACGCCGGTCTTGGTCGCCTTCCAGCGCAGCACGACCTGCTCGCCGGGATTGATCAGGGTGAGCGCGCCGCCGCCGAGCGCGCCGGTCGCGGAGTGGAAGTCGATGTTGTGCGGCATGGTGTTGGTCGCGGGATTGACCAGCGTCGTTTCGACGTAGTCGCCCTCATGCACGACCATCAGCGGGCCCGGCATCGAGCCGTTGAAGGTCATTGCCTGGAAGGTGGTGCCCTTCTCGTCGATGACGACCTTCTTCTCCTCGATCGTGAGCTTGAACTCCACGATCTTCGGGCCCTGCTTGGTCGCCTGCTCGTGCGCATGCACGAACGGCGGAGCGACCAGCTCGACCTTTTGACGCGGCAGTTTGAGATCCTCGGCCGCCAGGGCGGGGGTCGCCAGCAGGGCGGTCGCGGCGGCGCTGATCAATGCGGCTCTGCGGGTGAACATCGTAAAGCATCCTTCATCTGAAAGGGTTTTGATGACGGACGCAGTGTGCGCCTGTTGCGGCAAGAGTGTTTGCGCTGCGACAAGCTTTTGCCGGAATCGCCTCCGTGAAATTCCCTAGGAGGTATGCCGAAGGCAGCATCGACGATGTGAGCGGCGCGACGGCACATGGCACGGCATCGGTTGCGCCAGCGGCAACTCGTTCGCATGTTCAGTTGCGGTTGATCGTGAACGTATGGATGCGCCGAACTAGAGCAAGTGTATCGCGATCCAGACAGTCCCCCAGACCGCGAGCGACAGCGCGGCAAAGACGGTGGCCATGATCGTCAGCACGCGCACGAGATGGCCCGCGCCGATCGGGGGCGCGGAGGGGACGGGACGAAAATCGTCGAAGCGCGGAATATGGCCGCGAACGCCGGTGAACCAGAGAACGAGATCGAGCGCGAACGACGCCATGGCCTATCTCCAGGGAGTAATGATTAAACGTCATCATCGTTCCAATCCGGCGCTCGGACTTTGAGCGAGCGCAAGGTCGCCGGCCCCGAAAGCGGGTAATTCAATGCCATCCGGGACTTGCCGCGGCCATGCGCGGCTGAGATTTACGAATGGGTAAGATATGAGAGCTGATCTCGCAGCGAGCTACGGCGAAGAGAGATTGCCGCGCTACACGAGCTATCCGACCGCGCCGCACTTCTCGCCCGTCATCGGCGCCGATACCTATGCCCGGTGGCTGTCCGAGCTTCCTGCCGCGGCCAGCGCGTCGCTCTATCTGCATGTACCGTTCTGCCGCGAGATGTGCTGGTATTGCGGCTGCCATACCCAGATCGTTCGGCGCGACGAGCTGATCGCGGCCTATCAGCGGACGCTGCGCAGCGAGATCGCGCAGGTCGCCGAGACCATCGGCCGCCGCATCAAGGTCGAGCATATCCATTTCGGCGGCGGCACGCCGACGATCATGGCGCCGGAGGCTTTCGCCGAGTTGATGGCGGCGATGCGCCAGGCGTTCTTCGTGCTGCCTTCGGCCGAGATCGCGGTCGAGATCGATCCCCGCACGCTGACCGCCGACATGGTCGAGGCCATGCGGCTGTCCGGCGTCAATCGTGCCAGTCTCGGGGTGCAGAGTTTCGATCCCATCGTACAGCGTGCGATCAATCGCGTGCAGAGCTTCGAGCAGACGGCTGATGTCGTCGACATGCTCCGGCGTGCCGGCATCGCGGGAATCAATTTCGACCTGATCTACGGGCTGCCGCATCAGACCGTCGCCTCGTGCCTGGAAACGGTGCGGCGCAGCCTCTCGCTCGCGCCCGACCGCTTCTCGGTGTTCGGCTACGCTCACGTGCCTGATTTCAAGAAGCACCAGCGCATGATCAGCCAGGGCGCGCTGCCCGACGGCCTGGCGCGTCACGATCAGGCCTGTGCGATCGCGAATGCGCTGAAGGAGGCCGGTTACGTGCAGATCGGGCTCGATCATTTCGCCCGACCCGGCGATTCCATGGCCGTGGCCTTCGAGGAGCGGACGCTGCGGCGCAACTTCCAGGGCTATACGACCGACCAAGGCCAAGTCCTGCTCGGTTTCGGTGCGAGCGCCATCGGGCATCTGCCGCAGGGTTACGTCCAGAACGAGGTGCAGATCGGCGCCTATGCCCAGAGCGTCAATGCCGGCCGCCTCGCCACCGCGAAGGGCTATGGACTCACCGGCGATGACCGGCTGCGCGCCGACATCATCGAGCGCATCATGTGCGAGTTCGGCGCCGATCTCGGCGACATCTGCGCGCGCCATGGCGCAGAGGCCGAGACGATGCTCAAATCGGCGTCGCGTCTGAAGCCGCTGATCTCGGACGGCGTCGTGAGGCTGGACGGCGACCGGCTCGCGGTCGCCACCGACTCGCGCTTCCTGGTCCGCAGCGTCGCCGCCGCGTTCGACGCGCATCTGGACCCGGGTAAGCAGCTGCACAGCCGGGCGGTGTAGTTCACCTCTCCCCGTCATTCCGGGGCGCGCGAAGCGCGAGCCCGGAATCAATTGTGCAGCACGTGACGTAGAGATATGGATTCCGGGCTCGCGCCAAGTGGCGCGTCCCGGAATGACGGGAAGAGAGACCTCGACCTTGCTTGCGCTCCAACAAAGAAACCGCCGCCCGCTCCGCTATCGTCGTTTCGGAACGGAGTTGTCCATGCCCTTTCGATCCGACGATCTGGTCGATGACATCATGCGTACGGCGCCGCACACGATCCGCGTGTTTCTCGCCTTCAGGATGGCCTGTGTGGGCTGTCCGATCGCAACCTTCCACACGGTGGACGACGCCTGCCGCGAGCATGGCATCGATCGCGAAAAATTCCTCGCCGCGCTGTGCGACTGCGTGCCGGCGTGAGACGGTCTGGAATTCGCGCGGGCCGCGTGCGGATTCCCGGGTGAGGGAGCGCTTTCGCCGTAAGCGGGAGCGGCTCTCACCCCAATCTTCCGAGGTCGAGGTGGTTGTCACCTCTCCCCGCTTGCGGGGAGAGGTCGGATCGCTTGTTATCCGGGTGAGGGGGTACAGGTCTCACGGCCATCTCATCTGCGGAGAGAGGCCCCTCACCCCAACCCTCTCCCCGTAAGAACGGGGAGAGGGAGAAGAGCTACGCCGCGCCGCTGTCGGGGCTCCGCTCCGCCAGCACGACGATCCCATGCGGATCGCGCAGGATGATGCGCTGACGGCCGCTCTCGACGAGGCCTTGGCTCTCCCAGGCGCTCAGGATGCGGCTGACGGTATGTAGCGTGGTGCCGGTCATCTGCGCGATGTCCTGGCGGCTGATCGGGAAGTCGATCTCGATGCCGTGGTCGAGCTTCTTGCCGGATTGCTTGGCGAGGCGCAGCAGCGCATGCGCGATGCGCTGCTCGACCTGCTGGGTCGACATTTCCAGGATGCGGGTGTGGCTCTCCTGGAGCCGCGTGCCGACGGTCTGGAGCGTGTTGGCGGCCAGCGCCGGAAACCGCTCGACCAGCCGCGGCCAGGCCGAATTCGGCCAGATCAGCACCACGCTGTCGTCGACGGCCATCGCAGTCGCCGGGTAGCGCGCGGCTCCGATCGCCATCGCGAGCCCGAACGTCTCGCCGGGCGCGACGTAGCGCACCACGATCTGCTCGCCGGTCGGCGTGGTCTTGGCCGCGCGGACATGTCCGTGCAGCAACAGAAAGAAGGACTGCGCGTCCGCGCCCTGTTCGAAGATGGCGCTGTTCTTGGGATAGCGCGCCGAGCGGGCCTCGCGCAGGATCTCATCCAGGGCTTCCGGCGTGACCCCGGCAAACAGCGGCAAATGCGCAACCAGCGATGTGTCGACCTTGGCCATTCTGCCTCCTTGGCGCTCGGGAGTGTGATGGCACCTGTAATCGTCCTGGTGTTTGCGATAGCGCAAAACCGGCCGGTCGGGACGGCAGTATTTTTCAGACAACGGTCTGAATTTACAGGAGTTGCCCCATGGCTGGCGCCCGATCCCGCAATTTTGCGGGCTGGCCGCTGTTCGCGAACAGCTTTCGGCCCTTTTTCCTGCTCGCCGCCATCCAGGCAGGGCTGTCGATTCTGGCCTGGCTGCCGATGTTCTACGGCGAATTGTCGGTGACATCAGCCTTCGTGCCGCGCGACTGGCACGTCCACGAGATGCTCTATGGCTTCCTGCCGGCTGTGATCACCGGTTTCCTGTTCACGGCGATCCCGAACTGGACCGGACGGCTGCCGATCCAGGGCACGTCGCTGGGCGCGTTGTTGGTGGTGTGGCTGGCCGGCCGCGTGGCGGTGACGCTGTCCGCCGAGGTCGGCTGGGCGTTCGCGCTTGTCGTCGATGCCGCGTTCCTGGCGTTGGTCGTCGCCGCCGCGACGCGCGAGATCATCGCGGGCGGCAATTGGCGCAACCTGCCCGTCGTGATCCTGGTGCTCGTGCTGCTCGCCGGCAATGTCGGCTTTCATTTCGAAGCGCATCACGCGGGCGCGGCCGATGTCAGCATCCGCGTCGGCATCGGCGTGGTCGTGTTGCTGATCGCGCTGATCGGCGGCCGCATCATTCCGAGCTTCACCCGCAACTGGCTGGTCAAGTTCAATCCCGGCCGCCTGCCGGTGCCGTTCGGCCGCTTCGACGGAGCGGTGATCGGATTGAGCGCGTTGGCGCTGATCTCGTGGATCGTGGCGCCGTTGAACGTGATCACCGGTGCCGTGATGGCGCTCGTTGGCCTGCTGCATCTGGTGCGGCTTGCGCGCTGGGCCGGCGACCGCACCTCGCGCGAACGGCTGCTCCTGATCCTGCATGTCGGTTATGTCTTCGTGCCGCTCGGCTTCCTCCTGCATGCCCTGGCCGTGTTCGGCGCGTTGCCGCCGAGTGCGGGGATTCATGCCTGGATGGCGGGCGCGGCCGGAACCATGACGCTCGCGGTGATGACCCGCGCGAGCCTCGGCCACACCGGGCAGGCGCTGACGGCTTCGCCGGCGACGCAAGGTATCTATGTCGCGATCGTCGCCGCGGCGCTGGCGCGGGTTGCTGCCGTGGCGTGGCCTGCGCATGGCGATGCGCTGCTGCACATTGCCGCCTGCGGCTGGGTCGTCGCCTTCCTCGGCTTTGCGATTGCGTTTGGCCCGCTGCTCGCCGGCAGTAATCGGCGCGCACTTGCCATCATGGGCGTGCCCGCTCCGGCACGATAGAGTCAGGCCGCAGATGCCGAAGGCACGTCGGTGGGCTTGGCCAACGGCCGCACGCCCTTGCGCCATGCGGTGATGGTGCAGCCGAAGCGGCCGCGGAACCAGCGGGCCATGGCGCTTTGCGCGGAGAAGCCGAGCTGTGCCGCGATATCGGCCAGCGGCCGGCCGGGGTCGTCGATCAATTCGACGACGAGATCGGCGCGCTGCGCGTCGAGGATGGCCGAGAAGCTGGTGCCTGACGCGGCGAGGTGACGGTGGACGGTGCGGCGGGTGCAGGCGAGATGCTCGGCCACGCGCTCGACCGTGCAGTCGCCGCTGGCGAGCAGGAGACGCACGACCTCGTCGACCTTCTCCTCCCAGCTTGCCGGCCGGGTCTCGATCGCCTCGATCCGCTTGCGCAGATAGCTCGCGATCAGCGGATGCGCGCTCGGGATCCGGCGCTCCATGTCGTGCACCGACAGCAGGATTGCGTCGTCCTCGGCGTTGAAAGTGACGTGGCAGCCGAAGAAGTCGCGGTAGCGCTTGCGGTCGCGCGGCGGCGGATAATGCAGATGCACTTCCTGCGGCCGCCAATCGCTGCCGAACAGCGACTGGATGATGCGATGGACGCTGCCGAGCGCCATGTCGATCGACTGCCGCGGCGCGCTCGGCTGCCGGCCGCGCAGATGCAGCGCGACGGTTACGGTCTGCTTGTTGCGCACAACGTCGAGCCGCATGCCGTCATGATGGACATGGATGAAACGCGAAAACGCTTCGATCGCTTCGCCGACGGTCGCCTGTTCGCGCACGATCAGGCCGACCGCGCCGAAATTGGTCAGGCCGCCGCGTTCGGCGAGGCGCAAGCCGAAATCTTCGGCGCCGGACATCTTCGCCGATAGTTCGAGCAGGCGGCGCAGGCCTGTCACGGCGATGGGGGTATCCGGCTTGTCGAGGCAGGCCAGCGGCAGCCTGACCTTGCGCATCATCTGTTTGGGGTCGAGCCCGACCGACCGGGCGACCTCCGAATAATAGCTCAAGCCTGCGCTGCGAATGAGGTCGGTCATGCAAACCGTTCGTGCCAGCCATTCCCGCAGATGTCCCGAAATGTAAAGTTTCTGTCCCGATCCGTCAAATCCGGGAACGGGATGGAACATACATAAGGAAAACCGAAGCACGGGCGTGAATGCCGTGCTCATGACGCCGGGCGCGACGAGGCCCCGCCGTTTCGGATCATTTGACCAAGACATTGCTGGATCGGGATTATGCCGGGGAACATGCTTTCCAAGCGTGAGGTATTCGTCATCGACACCGATGCCGCCTCCCGCGAACAATTGTCCACCGCGCTCCAACAGAGCGCCTATGACGTGATCTGCTTCGCCGACGGTGCGTCCCTGCTCTCGGAAGCGAGGGCGCGGATGCCGGCCTGCGTGCTGCTGGAGATGCCGCCGGATCGCTCCGCCCTCGACGTGCTCAAGCGGCTGCGCGAGGAGAATTGCATGGCGCCGGTCCTGGTGACCTCCGCGAACGGCAGCATTGCCATGGCGGTTGACGCGATCAAGAGCGGCGCGGCCGACTTCATCGAAAAGCCGTTCCGGACCCATGACATCGTGGACCGGATCGATGCCGCCATCGACGAGTTCGGGCAACCCAACGCGAACCGCCAGCGCTGGTTGCCCGGCTGCGAGCCCCTGACGGCGCGCGAAGGCGACGTGCTCGAGCATCTCGCCGCCGGCCTGACCAACAAGGAGATCGCCCGGCGCATGCATCTGAGCGCTCGGACGGTCGAGGGCTACCGTGCCGGCATTCTGAAGAAGGCCGGCGCCAAGAACGTGACCGATCTGCTCCGCCGCATCTTTGGTCAGGGCTCGCCCACCCAAGTCTGAGGACTTGTCTAAGGACTTTGGGTTAACGGCTCCGCCGCGGCGTGTGTTCCGCGGCCATGGTGCCGCCGCGGCGGCGCCCAACGGAAGCCCCAATCGAACCAGTTCCTTCCCTGCCGCGTCCAACCATGTTGGCGAGGCATTTGATCGCGCGTCCGGCTGGCGGCGCGGCGATATCGGCAGGAGGGACTTCATGCGCATCACCGCAAAATGTTTGGCGACGACGAGCCTGGTTCTGGTGACCACGGCATTCGCGCTGCCGTCATGGGCCGCCGATGTGGACGCCACATCGGCCATCGATACCGTCACCGTCTATCCCGACGGCGCCACCGTCACCCGCATCATTGCGCTGGATCTCGCCTCCGGCGACAGCACGCTGGTCGCCAGGGACTTTCCGCTCTCGCTCGATCCGTCCTCCCTCCGCGTCGAGGGCGAGGCGGGCGCCAAGCTCACCATCGGCACGATTGACGCGCGGCCGCCGCGCGCGGCGCCGCCGGTCAACCTGCCGGAACTCGACAAGCGCATCGAGGCACTGAAGGATCAGCGCGCCGATCTGCAAGGTGCGATCGATTCAGCCGCTGCGCGGCGCAAATTCGCGCAGCACTTGGCGGAGGCCTCACCCGCCGGGCTTGGCGAGAAGGGCGAGGCGCGGCCGATCACCGAATGGCGCGCGGCCTTTGCTGCGGTTGCCGAGGAGATCGCGACCGCCGACAGTGCGATCCGCGATGCCACGCGAAAGCAGCGCGAGATCGATCGCCAGATCGCGCAGCTCGAAGCCGAACGCTCCGCCAAGCCCCCGAGCAAGTTCGAGGTGCGGATCGACGTCGCCTCCGCGGCGGCGACGAAGGCGACGCTGCGGGTGACCTATGCGGTGCGCAATGCGCGATGGATGCCGCTCTATGACGCCCGGCTCGACACCGGCGCGAAGGACCGCAAGCCGCAGCTCGAACTCGTCCGCCGCGCCGAGGTCACGCAATCGACCGGCGAGGACTGGTCGAACGTCACGCTCGGCGTCTCCACGGTCCGCATCGGCCGCGGCGGCAGCGCGCCGGAGCTCGGCTCGCTGGTTGTGAGGTATCCGCAACTGCCGAAGCCGCTGGCATTGGGCACGGCGTCGGACATGGCGATGCCCGCGCCGCCGATGACGCGGCAGGCGCAATCTCCGGCAATGGCGAAAGCGGCCGAGCCCGAACCGCGTGAGCGCGCGGACGAGCAGCAGGCCAACGCCGAGATCGGCGATTTCCAGGCCGTGTATCAGATTAGCGGCCGCGTCAGTCTCGGCGCAAATGAGGGCGCCAAGAGCCTTCTCATCTCTTCCATGACGGTGACGCCTGACCTCGCCATCCGCGCCGCCCCGGTCGTCGATCCCACCGCTTACCTCGAGGCGACATTCAGGCTCGCCGAGGATACCAATCTGCTGCCCGGCAAGGTCGCGATCTTCCGCGACGGCACGTTCGTCGGCCGCAGCAAATTCTCGACCGCCGCGCGGAACGACGCGATCCGGCTCGGCTTCGGCGCCGACGACAGGATCAAGATCGAGCGCACGGTCATCAGGCAGAACGAAGGCACGGCCGGCGTGATCACGTCCTCCAAGACCGACGTGCGTTCGTTCCGCACCGTCGTTCGCAACGGTCACGACTTCCCGATCCGCATCGCGATCGAGGATCAGCTTCCGGTCAGCGAGAACGAGGATATTGGCGTCGAGATGCAGTCCTCGACCACGCCGCCCACGACCACCAATCTGCGCGACAAGCGCGGCGTGCTGGAATGGGCGTTCGACGCAAAACCCGGCGAGATCAAGGAGATCAAGTTCGCCTGGCGCATCCGCTGGCCCAAGGACAAGGCCATCGTCATGACGCCGGCGGGTTAGGCACGCCGCGTCTATCTAACCTCGCCCCGCTTGCGGGGCGAGGGAGTATACCTTCACCGTGGCAGCGCCGCCGCCGCCCGCATCGATTGCGGCAGCACGTACGGAACGCCGTCGGCCTGGTGGACAACGGCGTCGATCTCGAAGATGTCGCGGATGGTCTCGTGCGTGACGACATCGGCGCGCGGGCCGTCGGCGGCGAGCCTGCCGCCGTTCAGCACGACCAGCCGGTCGGCGAAGCGGATCGCCAGGTTGAGGTCGTGCAGGATCGCGATCACGGCCGTGCCGCCGGCCGCGCGGCGGCGGGCAGCTTCGACGAGGTCGATCTGGTGACGCAGGTCCAGGCTCGAGGTCGGCTCGTCCAGCAGCAGAAGTCCAGGTCCATGCTCGGCCTCGCCGCAGGCGAGCTGCACCAGCACGCGGGCGAAATGCGCGCGCTGCTGCTCGCCGCCGGATAATGTAGGCAGTTGCCGCTCGCGAAAATGCGCAAGGCCGACCTCGTCGAGCGCAGCATCGACGAGCGCGCCTGCCTCGCGCGGACTGCGGTCGCCCGCGCCCATCAGCACGATCTCATCGACGGTGAAGGGGAAGGTGACGTTGATGTGCTGGGACAGCATCGCGCGTCGCGCGGCGAGCTCGCGCGGCGTGAAGCTGTTGATGTCGCGCTGCTTGAGGCGCACCTCGCCCTCGCTCGGGCGGAGGTCGCCGGACAATAGCCGCAGCAGCGTCGACTTGCCGGCGCCGTTCGGGCCGATGATGGCGACCATCTCGCCGGCCGCAACCGTGAGGCTCACGCCATCGAGCAGCCTCGCGCGGCCGGCGCGTTTGCTTAAGTGTCGCGCCTCGATCACCGCGCTCATAGCGAGGCGAGCCCGCGTTGCCGCAGCAGGATCCCCAGGAAGACCGGGGCGCCGACCGCCGCGGTCAGAATGCCGATCGGCATCTCCGCCGGCGCCACGATGGTGCGCGCCAGGGTGTCGGCGCCGACCATCAGGATGGCGCCGAGCAGCACCGAGGCCGGCAGCAGCAGGCGATGCGCCGGTCCAATGACGAGGCGGAGGAGATGCGGCACGACGATGCCGACGAAGCCGATGACGCCGCTGATCGACACCGCAACCCCGGTCATGGCGGAAACCATGACGATCGAGATCCGCTTGAGGCGCTCGACGTCGACACCGCCGTGAAAGGCATCGGCCTCGCCAAGTACCAGCAGATCGAGGCCGCGTGCGATGAAGGCGCAGGCGGCAAGCCCGATGACGAGGATCGGCGCGAGCAGCGCGGCCTTGGTCCAGGTCGCGCCGCTCATCGAGCCGAGCAGCCAAAATGTAATGTCGCGAAGCTGGCGATCGTCGGCGATGAACACCAGAAGCCCGATACCGGCATTGGTGATGGCGGTGATGGCGACGCCGGCGAGCAGGAAGATCGCGATCGAGGTCCGCCCCGAGCGGCTGGAGATGCCGTAGAGGATCGCGGTCGTTGCCAGCGAGCCTGCGAAGGCGGCGAGCGGCAACAGCTCCGTCTGGAGGAAGCGCAGCGTCTCGCCGAAACGCGAGTCCGTGAAGACGATCGCGCTCGCAGCGGCCAGCGCGCCGCCGCTGGAGACGCCGACCAGGGCGGGATCGGCGAGTGGATTGCGGAAAAGTCCCTGCATGATCGCGCCGGCCGCGGCGAGCAAGCCGCCGACCATCGCGGTCGCCGCGATCCGGGGAATGCGGATCGACCACAGCACGAGCTGGTCGCGCGCCGTCATCGCATCGGCTGTCGTGGTGCCGGCAAAGCCGAGGGCAGCGGGCAGCCGGGAGAGCGGAATGCCGGCTGCGCCCACGGTCAGTGCGACGACCGCGGTGGCCGCGAGCACCGCGAGCAGAAGAGGAATCGCGAACGATGCGGATCGCCGTCGCGCGCCGGCTTGTCGCTGTGGGCGTCGCGCCTCGGTCTCGATCGCCACGCTCATTGCCGGCAATTCGCCGCCGACAGAGCCGACGGGAATGCGCCACCCTGGTCGGCCAATGCCGGATAGAGCTTTACGGAGAGATCGCGCGCCGCCGCCGCCGTGCGCGGCCCGAAGCCGAGCAGATAGAGGCCGTCCATGGTGATGAAGCTCTTGTTGGCCGCGACCGGTGTCAGCGCAAAGCCGGGATGGGCATAGACCGCGTCGGCCTGTAGCGACTCCTTGCCGCGCTCGATCGACAGCACGACGTCGGGTTTTGCTGCCACGATCGCCTCGTCGCCGATGATCTTGTAGCCGTCGTAATCGTCGACCGCATTGGCGGCGCCGGCGAGCTGGATGATCTCGTCGGCTGCGGTCTTGTGGCCGGCGACCATGGCACGCCCGTTCTGGAGCGACATCACGAACATCACGCGCACCGGCTTTTTCACCTTGGCGCGCAGCGCGCGGAGCTGGGCGAGATCGGCGCCGACCGCGGCGCTGAGGCATTCGGCGCGTGCATCGACGCCCATGGCGTGGCCGACCAGCCTGATCTTCTCGATCAGCCCGCCCTCGGAAAAGGTCTCGGGCACCAGCACCAGCGGCACCTTCGCGGTCTCGAGGATGTCCATGGTCTCGCGCGGGCCCGACCCCTGGATCGCGAGGATCAGCGTGGGATTGAGGCCGAGCACGCCCTCGGCCGAGATCTGGCGCATGTAGCCGACATTGGGTTTGTCGTGCAGCGCCGCCGCCGGATAGAGGCTCGTGGTGTCCACGCCGACCAGCCGGCTCTCGAGCCCGAGCGCATAAAGGATCTCGGTGATGGCGCCGCCGATCGAGACCGTGCGTGCGATGTCGGCAACGGTGACATCGCGATTGCGCGCATCATGCACGGTGATGCCGGCGGCGTGCGCGGTGGATGCGAGCGCGATCGTGCCGGTGAACAGGAGCGTTGTGAGGGTGCGGCAAAATGTCATTGCATGTTACTTCGTCAGGATCAGCTTGTTCTGCGAGGTCAAACGCAGGCGATAGGCGTCCTCGCCATGCGCGATGATGATCTCGCGCTCGTGCGCAAAGAGCTCGCGGCTGTCGATCCGGCTCCCTCGCATGGTGAGGGTTCTCGTTGTTGCGGAAGGGCTTTCCGCCGGCCCTGCCGCCCCGCTGCCGCTGTCTCCGGACATTGCTGACATTTTTGGTGTGATGCGCCTTCGAAATTTCAGATGCTGCCTGTTTGTATAGGCGGCAACTGGCGCATTCCAACGGCGGCATTTTTACAATCGATATAAACTGCAACCTGATGTCATTGACCGTCAGAGTGTTGCCACGTTACCAATCATGACAGCAGGCAACATGCCTGCGTCTTGAAAAATCAGCCAGCCAGTCGCCGCGTCGTGCGGCGCACGCCAGCCAAACGACTCCAAAACTAAAGTGAAGTGCAGGCTGGGGCTGATATGGCTGACGGGGCTAGGTATTCGCGCGCCGTGATTTTGGGCGCGTCGGTGGTTTCAATCGCGGCAGTGATGACGGAGAGCAGTCTCGCGCAGACTGCGTCGCCGCAGGCCGAACATGCGTCGCCGGATCGGCCGAAGCAGGCCAAGCGCAAGCCGGCCAAGCCGCTGGCCGCGCAGCAGGCAGCGCCCGACGTCTTGAACGCCCGTGCGCAGGCGAGCGGCGCCGCGCCGGTGCAGGTGCTCGACACCATCACGGTTGCAGCGACGAAGACCAAGGAGCGCGCGATCGATGCGCTTGCCCCCGTCAGCTCGATTTCGCTCGACCAGATCCAGGGTCTTCAGCCGAACCGGCTGTCGGATGTCTTCTATGCCGTGCCCGGCGTGTCGTTCCAGGAGCGCGGCGACGATCCCGCGACCGTCATCAACATCCGCGGCTTGCAGGACTTCGGCCGTGTCGCGGTCGTCGTCGACGGCGCGCGGCAGAACTATCAGCGCACCGGCCACAATGCCAACGGCTCCTTCTTCCTCGATCCCGAATTGATCGGCGGGATCGACGTCGTGCGGGGACCGACCGCCAACATCTATGGCTCCGGCGCGATCGGCGGCCTGGTCTCGTTCCGCACCAAGGACATCAACGACGTGCTGCGTCCCGGCGAGCGCTGGGGTGTCGATCTCAGCGGATCCTACGGCTCCAACAACAATCGCGGCCTCGGCTCGGTATTCGGCGGTGTGCGCGCCACGCCCGACGTCGATATCTTCGGCGGCGCGGTCTACCGCACGCAGGGCAATTACAAGGACGGCAACGGCACCGAGATCGGCAACACCGGCAACCAGGTCGAGGCCGGGCTGATGAAGCTCACGGTGCGGCCGGCCCTTGGTCACGAGGTCAAGTTCGGCGCCGTGTTCCAGGACCATCAATACGACATCGGCCAGTTCAATCGCGGTCCGACGACCAACCCGGCATTGATTGCGCTCAATCGCGGATCCTCGGTCTACGCGTCCGATGCCAAGAACTATACCGGGACCATCACCTGGAACTACGCGTTGCCGAGCGACAATCTGTTCGACTGGCACATGTCGGTCTACGGCAATCGCACCGACAACGACCAGACCAAAACCTACCACTACGGCACGACACCGTCGGCCTTTTGCAACGGCGGCCTCGGCAACAACGTCTCGGGCTGCGTCGGCGACAAGCGCGGCTACGTCCTCAACACCTATGGCATCGACGCCAACAACACCACGCGCTTCAACGTCGGCGACTGGCGCAATGCGCTCACCTGGGGCGTCGACGCGTTCCAGGATGATGTGATCACGACCGACAGCCGCGGCAATTCCAATATCACCACGCCGAGCGGCATCCGCACCGTGTCGGGCGGCTTCCTCCAGTTGAAGCAGAACTACAGCACCTGGTTCGAGGCGGTGAGCGCGATCCGTTATGACCGTTACGATCTGGACTCGGGCGGCACGCATGCCGGCGGCGATCGCTTCTCGCCGAAGATCACCCTTGGCGTCACGCCGGTCGCGGGCTTCCAGCCCTATGTCAGCTATGCCGAAGGCTACCGTGCGCCCTCGATCACGGAGACCGTCATTTCCGGCGCGCATGCAACCGGCGGCGGTCCGGCTTTCTTCGTCTGTCCGGACGGCACGGCCGGCCTATTCTGCTTCCTGCCCAACCCGAACCTTCGCCCCGAGGTCGGCAAGAACAAGGAAGTCGGCTTCAATCTGAAGTACGACAACATCTTCACCGCGTCGGACTCTTTCCGCGGCAAGATCAACCTGTTCCGCAACGACGTCTCCGACTACATCGACCTCGTCGCCTCGACGCCGGTCCCGACGGGGTTCGGCTCGTTCAGCCAGTTCTATCAGTATCAAAACATCGCGCAGGCCCGCATCCAGGGCTTCGAGGCGGAGACGATGTACGATGCCGGCGACTGGTTCATCGGTGTCGCCGGCCACTACATTCAGGGCAAGAACGTCGCGACCAATATCGGGCTCGCGACCATCACCCCGCGCAAGGTGGTCACGACCGGCGGTGTCCGCCTGCTCCACCGCACGCTGATCCTGACGGCGCAGTGGGCCTCGTACGGTCCCAACAACGACGTGCCCGCCGGCTATCTGCCTGCGACCGGGTACGAGCTGGTCAACCTGTACCTGACTTACAACGCGACCAGGGACATCGTGTTCTCGGCCTCGATCGACAACCTCTTGAACCAGTACTACCGGCCTTACGCCATTCCCGGCAGCTCGACCGACGGCACCACGCAGAACGACGTGCTGTGGTCGAGCCCGGGACCGGGCCGGGTCTACAAGGCCGGCATGAAGATCCACTTTGGAGGTGCGTAAGCCGACAGGCTGCAACACCAGCCATCTCCGCCGGGCCGCGCTGATGCTCCAGCGCGGCTTCGGCGCGTTTTCATCTTGATCAGAAGGAGAGACTCTTATGTTCATCGCCATGAATCGTTTCCAGGTGAAGAAGGGCGCGGAGACCGCGTTCGAAACCGTCTGGGCTACCCGCGAATCCTATCTCGGCAGCATGCCGGGCTTCGTCGAGTTTCATCTCTTGAAGGGCCCCGAGGCCGAGGACCACACGCTCTATTCGTCGCACACCACCTGGGTGGACAAGGCGGCGTTCGAGGCCTGGACGCGCTCCGAGGAATTCCGCCGCGCCCATGCCCGCGCCGACAACCGGACCGGCGAGAGCCTCTATCTCGGCCATCCCAAGTTCGAGGGCTTCGAGGTGATCCAGAGCGAGCGCAAGGCCGCGGCCGCCTGAGATGGCGACGCAGGAAAGGAGCTGGACATGCTGAGCACCGATCTCGCTGATCTCAAGGCGTACATGGCCGACAATCCCGGCGCGGTGATCGAGGACGTCGCGCGGGAGCGCAAGGTCACCCCGCGTGCGGTGATCGAGGCGCTGCCCTCGTCGATGGTGCGCATGGGAGGCGGCGAGCATTTTGCCGCCGCCATGCAGGACGTCGCACAATGGGGCGAGGTCACGCTGATTGTGCACACGGATGACGCGATCTTCGAATTCACCGGGTCAATTCCCGCGGGCGAGATCGGCCGCGGCTATTTCAACCTGATGCAGCCGAAGGGCCTGCATGGCCATCTCCGCCACGAGCGCTGCGCAGGCGTCGCCTTCGTCGAGCGCCCCTTCATGGGCAAGAATTCGGCCTTCGTTGCCTTCGTCAATGCCGACGGCGGCATCATGTTCAAGGTCTTCGTCGGCCGCGACGAGACCCGTGCGCTGCGTGGAGATCAGCTGGCGCGGTTCCGCCAGCTTGCGGACCGGATCGCGGCGCCGCCCGCGGCATAGCTTCCCACTGTCTATCGGGAGATCAGGATGCAAGGCAATTTCAGGCTTCGGCACGTGATCGTAACAATCGCGCTGGCGCTCGCGCCGGCTCCGGCCTTCGCGATCGACGAAGCGCTGTTGCCGCGCAATTTGTCGCCCTGGGGCATGTTCGTCAGCGCGGATATCGTGGTGAAGGCGGTGATGATCGGGCTGGCCGTCGCCTCGCTGGTGACGTGGACGGCGTGGCTCGCCAAGACCGTCGAGCTGCGCCGCAAGAGCGCGCTCGCCGTGCAGCGGTCGCGCGCGCTCGAGGGCAAGATGAAGCTGGCGGAGGCGGCGGAGCGGACCTCCGACGCGCATGATGCGGTCGCCCAGCTTATCCAGTCCTGCGCCAAGGAGGCGGAGCTCTCCGGCGGCATTGTCGATGACGGTCTGCAGGAGCGCGTGGCGCTGCGGCTGGAGCGGGTCGAGGCGGCGATGTCCAGGCAGATCGCGCGCGGCACCGGCGTGCTCGCGACCATCGGCGCCACCGCGCCGTTCGTCGGCCTGTTCGGCACGGTCTGGGGCATCATGAACGCCTTCATCGGCATCTCCGAGAGCCACACCACCAGCCTTGCGGTGGTCGCGCCCGGCATTGCCGAAGCGCTGCTCGCCACCGCGCTCGGCCTCGTTGCCGCGATCCCGGCGGTCGTGATCTACAATCATCTCGTCCGCGGCATCGCCAATTATCGCGCGCTGCTTGGGGACGCCTCGGCACAGCTCATGCTTTTGGTCAGCCGGCAGCGCGACCACAGAGAGTTCCGCCTGTCGCGGGCGGCGGAGTAGGTCATGGCCGCGAAGCTCGGCGCAGGTTCGGGATCGTCGTTCAAGCGCGGTGACCCCAGTGATCTCGACCTCACCCATGAGATCAACGTCACGCCGTTCATCGACGTGATGCTGGTGCTGCTGATCATCTTCATGGTGGCCGCGCCGCTCGCCACCGTCGACATCGGCGTCGAGCTGCCGGCGACCGCGGCCGAGCCGGCGCCGCGGCCGGACAGGCCGGTCTTTGTCACCGTGAAGCCGGACCTGTCGATTGCCGTCGGCGAAGACGTCGTGGCTCGGGAGGCGCTCACCTCGTCGCTCGACACCGCCACCAGGGGCCGCAAGGACGAGCGTATTTACCTGCGCGCCGACAAGGCGGTTTCCTACGGCGATCTGATGGACGTGATGAACACCCTGCGCAACGCCGGGTATCTCAAGGTCGCCCTCGTCGGCCTCGACGGACGCAGCTGATGACCGCGAACGCCTTTGCCCTGCACGAGCCACTCGGCGAACGCGAGGGCGCACGCTGGGGTGTCTCGGCCGCGGTGATCGTGGCGTTGCATCTTGCCGCCGCGCTGCTTGCGACGAGCTGGCTCAAGTCGCAACCGGAGCAGGGCGTCAGCCTTCCGGCGATCATGATCGACATGGCGCCGGTGACCTCGGCACCGCAGTCAGTGCCGGACGACGTTGCGCCCGGGCCGGTGATGCAGGAGGCCGACGCTTCGCCGCCGGAGCCCGCGCAGCGGCAAATGATCGAGGAAACCATCGCGCCGACACCGCCGCAGGACAAGCCTGACGTGGTGGCACCGCCTGAGCAGAAGCTGGAGCCGACACCGGCCAGGCCCGAACCCGCGAAGATCGCGCCGGTCGAAAAGCCTGCGCCTGACAAGCCGAAGATCGTTCGCCGCGAGGCAAAGAAGCCGTCGGATGCGACGCCCGCGCCGCGCACCAGCGCGCCGCCGCGCGCCGAGCGCGATGCGCCGATGGTGTCTGCGATGAGCGCGGGCGCGGTGGCCTCGGCGATCGCGTCCTACAATCAACGCGTCCGCGCCCATCTGATGCGCTTCCACCAATATCCGTCCGCAGGCGGCGGTCAGCGCGGCGTGGCGAGGCTGAACTTCACCCTCAGCCGCAGCGGGCAGGTCACGTCCAGCCGTCTCGGCGGCTCCTCCGGCGTCGCCGCCTTCGACGCCCAGGCCATGTCGATGATCCGCCAGGCCTCGCCGTTTCCGCCGATTCCCGATGAGATCAAGAACGGCGCGATGAGCTTTTCGATCCCGGTGGAGTTTACGGTGAGGTAGGGCGCGGTCTCAACCAACTCCGCCGTCGTCCCGGACAAGCGCGCCCCAAGCGCGCGCAGATCCGGGACCCATAACCACAGGGTCGCGTTTGGCGAAGATTCGTCACCACCACCTTCCGCCGCAACTCCGGCCTGGGGTTATGGGTCCCGGATCTGCGCTTGCGCTTGTCCAGGACGACGGCGGAGTTTGTGGCGGCCGAAGAGAGAGCCTCAGCTTACTTCGCCTTCAGGAAATCCGCGACTTCGAGCAGCATGAACTCGTCGTCGTCGGCCTTATTGGGATCGCGGCTGGACGAGAATGGCAGGTTGTTGTCGTTGCCGACGATGATGTGGGTGTCGTCGACGCGATCGACGTTCTCGATGGTGAAGAACGGGAAAGTGTAGACGCCGTCATTGAGCGGCTTCTTGGCCTTCTTGTCGGGATCCCGGATCTTCATCAGGTCGATATAGCCGATCTTGCGCACGGGCTTGCCGACATTGGCGTCCGAGAGCTCGATCTTGTAGACGCGCTTGAACTTGGCGAGATCGGGGAAGCAGTTGTCGCCGCGCTGGCCTTGCGGGCAGGCCTTGTCGGCCGTGCCTTCGCCGTTGTAGCGCTCGATGACGAGGCCGGCCGTGGGATCGATCATGTTGAAATCGCCGATGGCATTGCCGTTCTGCTCGAACACGTATTGCCAGTAGCGGCCGGTGAACTTTTCCGCGGCGACGTCGAACTCGAGGATGCGGGAGGCTTCCTTGCCGTCGACCTTTTCCCAGTCCTTCTTCTCGGAGTCCCACAGCGGGCCCTCGAGCAGGCCGTAGAGGAACTTGCCGTCCTTGGACGAGGCAAAACCCTCAAAGCCCTTGGAGCGGCGGAGGTTGACGTTGGTATAGGTCGCGCCCGGCGCGCCCGGTGTCGCCACCGCCCAATGATCGGGCGAGCGCACCGGCCTGCCGTCGGCAACCGTCTCGAACACGCCCAGGATCTTGCCTGATTTGTCGGCCTTCAGGATGTAGGGGCCGAACTCGTCGCCGATCCAGAACGTGTCGCCGATGATCTGGAAACCTTCGGTGTCGAAGTCGGAGCCGGTGAGGTAGCGCTTCTGGGTATCCTCGTGCACGATGCGGAAGGGGACCTTCTTGTCGGGATCGTGCAGGAAGATCGTCTCCTGCCGCTCGATCTTGCCGTTCGCCCAATCCATCTTGTAGCGATTGAGATACAGCATCGAATCCGGCGAATTGGCGCGCGCGCCCATGCCGTTGTCGGTGATGACCCAGAAGGTGCCGTCGGGCATGGTCTTGATGCCGGAATGGCCCTGGAGCGGCTGGCCCTTGAACGGCAGCGACACGCCGGTTGCCCGCTCAGCGGACTTGCCCATCACAGTGCCGAGCGCGTCGACGCGTTTGCCGGTGGTGTACTTTCCGGACGTCTTGAGATCGGCGGGCGCATCCGCCGGCGCGTCGATGAACGACTCGGCCGGCATCACCACGTGACCGGCGAGCTTCGCCGGGAATTCGCCTTCGCTCTGCGCGAGCGCTGTGCTGGCGGTGAGAATGATCGTTGCGACGGAGGCAAGAAAAGTCGCGCGCATGTGCGTCTCCTGTTGGCGGACGCACGCGTTATGCGGATCGCTTGTTGCAGTTTTGTGAAACCGGGCCAAACGCCGCAGCGGGCGGCTACTCCTTTACCGCACCGGTCAGCGAGGACACGTAATAATCCACGAACAGCGAGTAGAAGACCGCAACCGGCAGCGAGCCGAGCAGCGAGCCCGCCATCAGCGCGCCCCACTGGTAGACGTCGCCGGTGACGAGCTCGGTCAGGATCGCGACCGGCACGGTCTTGTTGGCGCCGCTCTGGATGAAGGCGAGCGCATAGATGAACTCGTTCCACGACAGCGTGAACGAGAAGATGCCGGCCGAGATCAGGCCGGGCACCGCGAGCGGCAGCGTGATCCGGCGCAGGATCTGGAGCCGCGTCGCGCCGTCGACCAGCGCGCATTCCTCGAGCTCGTAGGGGATCGACTTGAAATAGCCGATCAGGAGCCAGGTGCAGAACGGCACCAGGAAGGTCGGGTAGACCAGGATCAGCGCTATCGGGCTGTCGAACAGGCCGAACTGCACCACCACGGTGGCGAGCGGGATGAACAGGATCGACGGCGGCACGAGGTAGGCGAGATAGATGCCGAGGCCCACATAGGGACTGCCGCGGAAGCGCAGCCGCTCGATCGCATAGGCGGCAAGCGTGCTCGCGACCAGCGACAGCGTGGTCGAGCCGATCGCAACCAGCATCGTCGTCCACAGCCAGCGCGGATAGGCGGTGTCGAACAGCAGATGCTTGATGTGCGCCAGCGTCGGCGAGGAGATCCAGAACGGATTGTGCGCCTTGTAGTTCATCAGCTCGGCGTTCGGCTTGAACGAGGTGATCGCCATCCAGTAGAACGGAAACAGCAGGATCAGCACGAAGCAGCCGAGCGGCAGGTAAATCATCATCAGCCGCCGCAGCCCGGAATCCCAGGCCATGGTGTCGGGCGCCGCCTTCGCGTCGGCAGTGGCTTGCGCGACGGTATCAGTCATTGCTCTCTCCCTGCTGCCATTTGCGGCGCGCCAGGCCGAAGTATGAGAACAGCGTCGCGAACACCAGGAACGGGATCATCGACACCGCGATCGCGGCGCCTTCGCCGAGCTCGCCGCCGGCAATGCCGCGCTGGAAGGCCAGCGTTGCCAGCAAATGGGTCGAGTTGCCGGGGCCGCCCCGGGTGATGGCGTAGACCAGCTGGAAGTCGGTGAAGGTGAAGATGATCGAGAATGTCATCACGATGGCGAGGATCGGCATCATCATCGGGAAGGTGATGTAGCGGAAGCGCTGCCAGGCGCTGGCGCCGTCGAGCATCGCGGCCTCGTACAGCGAGGGCGAGATGGTCTGCAGGCCTGCCAGCAGCGAGATCGCGACGAAGGGAATGCCGCGCCAGATATTGGCGGCGATCAGCGAGAACCGCGCCGGCCAGGGCGAGCCGAGGAAGTCGACATTGCTCGACCGCCAATGCAGCACGTCGACCAGGAGATAGGAGATGATCGAGAATTGCGGATCGTAGATCCACCAGAACGCGAGCGCCGAGAGCACCGTCGGCACGATCCAGGGCAGGAGGATGATCGCCCGCAGCAGGCTCTTGAACGGAAAATGGTTGTTGAGCAGCAGCGCCAGCCAGAAGCCGAGCGCGAACTTCCCGAACGTCGCTATGCCTGTGTAGACCACGCTGTAGAACACCGCGTTCCACCACAGCGGGTCGGTGAGCAGATACTGGAAGTTCTCGAGGCCGACGAAGACGCCTTTGCGGCCGATCGTGGTGTCGGTGAAGGCGAGCCAGATGCCGAGGCCGAGTGGATAGGTCAGGAACACCGCGAGCAGCCCGATCGCGGGCGCAAGGCACATCACGATCAGGAACGGCTTGTAGTCGAACAGGCGGACCAGCCAGGACGGCTGCCGGTGCATCAGGGTGGGAGAAGGAAGCGTTGTCACGGACATCAGTGTGTTGTCCTGTTCTCGAAAGTCATCACACCGTCATTGCGAGCGAAGCGAAGCAATCCAGTCTGTCTCCTCGGTGAAAGTCTGGATTGCTTCGTCGCCAGCGCAAAATTGCTTCGCAATTTTGTCGCGGGCTCCTCGCAATGACGTCTTCGTCGACGGCCTTACTTCTGCCGCCGGAAGTACCGTTTGCAGCGCTGTTCGGCTTCTGCGGCCGCGGCCTCCGGCGTGGCGGCGCCGGTGGCGACCGACGCGCACATCTGAATCAGCACGTAGTCGGCGCTGACGGCACCGGTCGCCGTCGAGATCGGGCCCCTGTAGCCGTCATAATAGGTGCTGTTCATGGTATCCTTGAACAACTTCACCTTGGGATCCTGCGACCACACGGCGGCATCGGCATAGGCGGCCAACGGCTGGGACCAGTAGCCGGAATTGGCATTGAGCCACGGCTCGTACTGGTCCTTTTCCAGCATGTATTGCAGGAAGGCCTTTGCGGCGTTGGGATACTGGCTGTGCTTGAACACCATGGCGTTCAGGGTCAGGCCCGCCATCGGCGAGATCTTGGCCACGCCCTTCGGCAGCAACTGATGCTCGCTGTCGTCGGCGATCGCCTTGGTCGCCGGATCGTTCTTCAGCGAGAAGTACAGCGAGACGCCGTTTGCGGTCAGCGCGATCTCCTGCGAGGAGTAGGCGCGGTTGTTGCTGACGTCGTTCCACGACGTCGTGCCGGCGATGAAGGTCGGGTAGAGCTGCTTGACCCAGTTCAGTGCGGCGATCGTCTCCTTGCTGTTGATGATGACGTTGCCCTCTTCGTCGAGCAGGGCGGCGTTGTGTGACCACAGTGCCCAGTTCGCAAAACCGTTGCCGTCGCCCTTGGCGTTGCCGAGCGCGAAACCGGCCGGCTTGCCGGCCTTCTGCAGCTTCTGGCAGAGGTCGACGATTCCGGCGTGGTCCTCCGGCACTTTGTCGAAGCCGACCGATTGCAGGATCGACTTGCGGTAGATCAGGGGACCTGCGGTGGCGCCGAACGGCAGTCCGATCCAGGCGTCGCTCTTGTTCCTCTTGCCGTAGCGCTGCGCCAGCGGCAGCCAGCCGCCGTAACGCTTGCCGACATAGTCGGCGACGTCGGTCAGCTCGATCAGCTTGTCGATGTAGATATGCGGTGCATCGGAGAAGCCGATGATGATGTCGGGACCGGCGCCGGAATTGGCTGTTACCGCGGTCTGCTGGTTGATGTCCTCCCAGCCGACGAAGTCGACCTTGACCTCGACCCCGGTCTCCTTGGTGAATTTGGCTGCATTGGCGCGGAATACGTCTTCGTCGGCTTGCACGAACCGCACCGGCCGCAGCATGCGCAGGGTTGCGCCCTTCTCGATCGGCAGTTTCGGTGCGGGGACGTCCGCGGCCTTGATCGTGGATTGGGCGTGCGCTGCAACACCGGTTGCTGCGAGCGTCGCAGCGGACAGGCCCAGCGCCAAGGCGTCACGACGTGTGAGGTCGTTCCTCATCAGTTCCTCCCTGTTGTCTCCCTTCCCGGCGTTGATCGCCGGTGAAGGGCCGTTCCGGTTTCCGGCGCGTTTTGCGGCCGGCCGCCTAGCTGTTCGGTCCGCGATCCATGCTGACGGGCTGCCAGCGGCGGAGCGCGGTGTTCTGCAGCACCGACGGATTGACGCAGCTTACCGGCCACATGCCCTGAAGCACCAGTGACAATTCGTAGCCCACGCGGCGCTTGCGCGCCTCGTCGAACCGTGCCGAGGCCGACGCGACATGCGCGGTCAGGGTCACGTTCTCCATGCTGAGGATGGGATTGTTGTGCGAGGGCGGCTCCTTCTCCAGCACGTCGAGGGCGGCGTGCGCGATCCAGCCCTCTTGCAGCGCCTTGATCAGGCTCTCCTCGTCCACCGTGGCGCCGCGGCCGGTGTTGATGAAGATCGAGCCCTTCTTCATCTGCCGGAAGTGCTTCTCGGTCAGCATGTGATGCACCTCGGGCCGCGCGGGCGCGTGCATCGAGACGAAGTCGGATTGCGACAGCACCTCGTTCAGCGTCGCGGGGATGACGCCGTGGTCGTACATCAGCGTTTCCTGGATGAAGGGATCGTAGGCCATCATGCGCAGGCCGAACGGCGCGGCGCGCTTCGCAACTGCACGCGCGACGCGACCGAACGAGATGAAGCCGAGCGTCTGGCCCATCAGCCGCGGGATCTTCAGCAGCGCCGGCCGGCCCTCGGCCCAGCGTCCGTCGCGCACCATCCGGTCCTGCTCGACCAGGCGGCGGAAGCCCGCGAGCAGCAGCATCATGGCGTGGTCGGCGACCTCCTCGATGAAGGTGTCGGGGATGTTGGTGACGGGAATGCCGCGTGCGGTGGCGGCCTTCACGTCGACGCTGTCCACGCCGACCGAGCCGAGCGTGATGACCTTGCAGCTCTCCAGCGCGTCGATGATCGACTTGGTGATCGGGATGCCCTTGGCGTAGATGGCGTCGGCGTTTTTCGCGGCGGCGATGAACTCGGCCTCGTTGGCCGGGGCTTCGACGATCTCGGCGTCGATCGGATCGAGCGCCTCGCGCTCGTAGGAATAATCGCTGCCCGCGACCGTGAAGCTCGCGCCCTTCGGCGTCACCACCCTGTATTTCGGCATTTCCTGCTCCCGATTTGTTCTGTCGGTTCTTGTTGTGGCCCGGCCTTCGCGGCGGGCCTTTGCGTCTTTTACGCGAAATCGGGGTGCATGCGTACAATCGCCGGTTGCTCGCTTGACCATTATTCGCAGCTTTTCGCGGCGTCGTCAGGGCTTCTACGGAGGCACGTAAGTAACTTGCTAAGGGGTCACACACTAAAAGTTGATTCAAATAAAAGGTCTGCGCGCGAGTCCGCGCCACCCGAGGAGCCCATCGTGAAGTTGAGCAATCTGAAGATCGCCCCCAAGCTTGGCATCCTTGTCGGTGTGACCCTGTTCGGCCTGTGCATCTCCGGAGTTCTCGCCGGATATCTGATGAAGCGCGAGATGGTGAATGCACGCATCGACCAGACCAAGGCGATCGTGGAGATGGCCCGCAACTATGCGGCTGCCTTGATGAAGCGCGTCAGCGCCGGCGAGATGACCAAGGATGCCGCGCTCGCGGATCTCCGCCGCTACGGCAACTCCATGACGTATGACAAGAACTCCGGCTATCTGTTCGGCACCACCTATGACGGCATCACGCAGCTTGCGCCGGATCCGAAGGTGATCGGCCAGAACCGCATGGACGTGGAGACGAACGGGCGCAAGCTGTCCCGCGAGATCATGGACGGGGTCAAGGCCAGCGGCGAAATCCTGCTGTTCTATGAATACATGAAGCCCGGCCAGGAGAAGCCGATCCGCAAGCTCGGCTACGCGGTCGCCGTCCCCGGCTTCGACATGTATCTCGGCACCGGCGCCTATCTCGAGGATATCGACGCCAAGATGGGGCCGATTTACTGGCTGCTCGGCCTCGCCATGCTCGGCATCGTCATCGTCGCCGGCAGCGTCGCCTGGCTGATCGGCCGCAGCATCAGCCGTCCGCTGGCGCTGCTCGGCGCCCGTATGAAGGATCTCGCCGACGGCAAGCTCGAGGGCGACATTCCCGGCTTCGGCCGCGGCGACGAGGTCGGCGCGATGGCCGCGACCGTTCAGATCTTCAAGGACAATGCGGTCCGTATTCGCGACCTCGAAAAGACCGAGGCGGACGCCAAGGAACGCGCCGCGGCGGATCGTCGCAGTGCGATGGAAGAGATCGCCAAGGACTTCGAGCGCAGCGTCAACGGCATCGTCCGCTCGGTGTCCTCGGCCGCGGCCGGCATGCAGAGCACGGCGCAGTCGATGACGGCGACCGCGAGCGACGCCTCCTCGCGCGCAGCGACCGTCGGCGCGGCCTCGCAGAAGGCCTCCGGCAATGTCGGCACGGTTGCCGCCGCCGCCGAAGAGCTGTCGAGCTCGGTTGCGGAAATCTCCCGCCAGGTGACGCGTTCGACCGAAGTGGCGAGCCGCGCGGTCAACGACGCCGAGCGCACCAACGCCACGGTGCAGGAGCTCTCCACCGGCGCGGAGAAGATCGGCGAGGTGGTCAAGCTCATTCATTCGATCGCGGCGCAGACCAATTTGCTCGCGCTCAACGCCACCATCGAGGCGGCGCGCGCCGGCGAGTCCGGCCGTGGCTTCGCTGTCGTCGCCTCCGAGGTCAAGGCGCTCGCCAACCAGACCGCGAAGGCCACCGAGGAAATCTCCGCCCAGGTCGCGGCGATGCAGACCTCGACCAGCGACGCGGTCGCGGCGATCGGCGGCATCACCCAGACCATCGCCGAGATGAGCGAGATCACGGCCGGCATTTCCGCCTCGATCGAGCAGCAGGGCGAGGCGACCCGCGAGATCGCCCGCAACATCCAGTCGGTTGCGGCCGGCTCGAGCGAGATCAACGCCAATATCGGCAGCGTCACCTCGGCCGCGGAAGCGACCGGCTCTGCTGCCACCGACGTGCTCACCAACGCCCGCGAGCTGGACAGCCAGTCCGGCGCGCTGCGCAGTGCGGTGGACGGCTTCCTCGCCAAGGTGCGTGCGGCGTAAGTCTTGCGCTGAATTCGTAGGGTGGGCAAAGACGCGCAAGCGTCGTGCCCACCTTTTTCCTTTTGAGTGCGTGATGTTCGACGGTGGGCACGCGTCGCTTTGCCCACCCTACGCCCGTCATGCCCCGCGAAGGCGGGGCATCCAGTACGCCGCGGCCTTCTCGGCTTGAGCACGGCCGCCTCTGGAATACTGGATCGTCCGCCCCAGCGCGCAATTGCGCACAAGGCGGACGATGACAGCATCCCCGGGGTGCCTCTACTGCTTCTCGATCTTCGCGTTCGTGATCAGCTTCTCCCACAGCACCAGCTGCTCGTTCACGAAGGTGCCGAGCTGTTCCGGCGTGCCTGAGAAGGCATCCATGCCGAGGGTGGCGAGTTGCGCCTTGATCTCCGGCTTCTCGACGATCTTCCTGATCTCGGCGTTGAGCCGCGTCACGATCTCCTTCGGCATGCCGGCCGGACCGAAATAGCCCTGCCACGAGGAGATGTCGAAGTCCGGCACGCCGGCCTCCTGCATCGAGGGCAGGTTCGGCACCAGCGGAGAGCGATCCTTGGTGGTGACGGCGAGCGCGCGCAGCGCGTTGCCGTTGACGTGCGGCAGGCCGGTCAGGATGTCCACGAACATCATCGAGACGCGGCCGCCCATGACGTCGTTGAGCGCCGGCGGCGAGCTCTTGTAGGGCACGTGCAGCAGGTCGAGCCCGGCATTGTGCGCGAACGTCGCACCCGACACGATCGCCGAGGACGAGCCCGAGGCGTAGCTCAGCTTGCCGGGATTGGCCTTGCCATAGGCGACCAGCTCGCCGACGGTCTTGGCCGGCACCTCGGGGTGAACGACCAGCATGAAGGGCAAATCGCCGGTGCGCGCGATCGGGGTGAAATCCTTGACCGGATCGTAAGTCAGGCTCTTGAGCAGGTAGGGATTGGCCGAATGCGTGGTGTTGGTCGTCACCAGCAGGGTGTAGCCGTCGGGTGCGGCGCGCGCGACAAAGGTCGCGGCGATCATGCCGTTGGCGCCCGCCTTGTTCTCGATCACGATGCCGACGCCGAGCGCCTGCGACAAATGCTGCGAGATCAGCCGCGTCGTGGTGTCGGTGCCGCTGCCGGCCGCAAACGGCAGTACCAGCGTGATGTTGCGGCTGGGGTAGTTGTCGGCCTGTGCGGCGGTCGAAGCGGCAAGGCAGAGCACGGCCGTGCCGATGGTGCGCAGGTTTCGCATCAGCGCTGAAAGCATGTCTGGTCGTTCCCTCTTTTTCGTTGGCGGGGAACCTAGCTTCTCTTTGCTGGAATCGGAAGGCGGGAGTTTGCCGCCAGGTCTCGTGCCCCGGACGCAGCGCAGCGGCTCTGCAATGCACCGCTTCGCGCTGCATCGTGTCCGGGACACGAGAGGGGAGCGTCCGCGGCGCGGAATTACTTCACCGCCGAGCCCTTGCGCGAGGCGATGACGACGCCGGCGAGCACCAGCGCGTAGCCGATCAGGTGAAACGGCTGGAGCTTTTCGCCGAGCAGCAGGATCGCCATCGCCGAGCCGAACACCGGCACCAGATGGAAGAACGGCGCGGCCCGGTTCGGCCCGATCAGCGCCACGCCGCGGTTGAAGAAGAGATAGGCGAGCGTCGAGGGGAAGATCAGGATGTAGCCAAGCGTTGCCAGCGTCAGCCCGTCGAATTGCATGACGTTGCCGCGCCAGGCCTCCCAGACGGCGGTGGGCAGCAGCATGACCGCGCCACAGCAGGTGGTGAAGGACAGGAAGGAGAGCTGATGAACCTTCGGCCGGCGCGGGATGAAGGCGGAGTAGAGTCCGAATGCCACCAGCGAGGACGCGAACATGATGTCGCCCCTGTTGAAGCTGATGCTTGCCAGCGCCGCGAGATCGCCGCGCAGGATGATGGTCAGCACGCCGAGAAGCGAGATCGCGATGCCGGCGAGCTGGGCACCGGTCAGCCGCACGCCGAACAGCGCCAGCGACCACAGCGCCACGAACAGCGGCCCGGCCGACTGGATCAGCAGCGCGTTCAGCGCCTCCGTGTATTGCATCGCCCAGTACGAGATCGCGTTGTTGAAGGCGAAGCCGACCAGCGACAGGAACAGCATCAGGGGCAGGCTCTTGCGCAGAGCCGGCCAGTCGCGCTTCAGATGTGGCCAGGCGAACGGCAGCAGGATGAGGAACACGCCGAACCAGCGGATTGTGGTCATCGTCAGCGGCGGCACGTGCGCGCCGACATGGCGCGCGAGCACGATGTTGGCCGCCCAGAACAGCGAGCTCAGGCTGAGCAGCAGATAGGGCTGGTTGTTGAGCCAACTGGCCGGATTCGAGGCTGGTGGCGCTGGCGAAGCGATCGTCATTGGGGTCGGATGCAACTTGCGCCGGATTGCCGTCGTGACACAAGTCACGCGACCGCAATGCTACAATGCAGGCATGACCTGAGGAGGTGCCTCTGGCGGTCAATATGTTGAACATCGCTGCGCCCGGCGCGTGATCGTCGCGGCGAGGCAGAAGGACTAGGAGCCGCCGCGGCCTACGTCTTCCGACCGGCGCGCGCATCCGGCATCGACGCATCGACAGCGGCGTGGCAGGCTGTCTGCAACAGGCGGCAGACCTCCTCGGTCGACCGCTGCGGGCTCAGCGCTGCGAAGGTCGGATAGCTCGTCAGGACGAAGATCAGGTCGACGGCATCCTGCACGGCCCGCTTTGCGGCACGGCTCTCCGTGATGCGTGTCACCAGTCCCGTCACAAGCTCACGCCGCCGCTCGTTGCGCGCGACCAGCGCATTGCCGAATTCGGGATCGGTTGCGATCGCCTGGTTGAGGCCGCCGATCGCGGGGTCGTGCGCCCAGAAGGTACAGAAGATCGCGACGACGCGATCGAGCGCGGCGCGGGGGTCCGGCAGCGCCATCGCGTCGGCCAGCTCGAACAGGCCGCCCTGCCGCGCGATGTCGTCGAACACGGCCTCCAGCAGTCCGCGTCGCGATCCGAACTGGTTGTAGACGGTCAGCCGCGTGACGCCGGCCGCCTTCGCCACCACGTCAAGCGAGAAGTTCGCGATGCTCGCATCCTTGCGCAGCAGGCGCGCGCCGGCCGCGATGATGCGTTCGCGCGTCTCCGCGGCCGCGGAGGCGCGGACCGAGCTCACATAGCTGCGTTTCGGCATCGCCCTGCCATCGTCTTGACGCATTGATTATACATGATGTATATCCAATTTAGAAGCCGGTTTGGAGCTTGCCATGCAGACTGCCCTCGTGATCGCACTGTCGCTTCATGTGTTGTCGTCCGTGTTCTGGGCCGGATCAAGCTTTGCGCTGGCGCGAACCGGAGCAGCCGGGGGCGAGCAGCTCGTCGGTCCGCAGCTCGGCGCGGCGACGATTGCGATCCTCACCGGCGGCTATCTCGGGCATCTCGCTCATTCCGGCAGTTTTGGCGCGGCCGAGCAGGTGCTCGCGCTTGGTGCGGTTTGCGCGCTGATCGCAGCCGGCGTTCAGGCCGCGACCGGCCCCCGTGCGCTGCTGAGCTTGCGCCGTGGCACGAGCGAGGCGGCGGATGTGCGCTCACGCATCGCGACCGCCCAGCGCGTGGCCGCCGCTCTGCTCGCCATCACCGCCCTGTGCATGGGCGCGGCGCGCTACATCTAGCGCGGCATCCCGCCGCTGAAGAAGGAAAAGCAATGCCCAGGATGATTCTGTTGAACCTGCCCGTGCGCGATCTCGCTGCATCGACGGCGTTCTATGTCGCGCTCGGCGGTACGGTGAACCCTCAGTTTTCGGGCGAGAATTCGACCTCGCTCATGGTCACGGACGCGATCGGCGTGATGCTGCTGACCCACGAGCACTATCGCCAATTCACCAAACGCCCGATTGGCGACCCGCGCCGCGACAGTCAGGTCTTGATCGCCCTCACGGTCGATGACCGCGACGCCGTCGATGCAACGCTGACTCGCGCGGTGGCGGCGGGTGGTCGCGCCGATCCCAACCCGGCACAGGATCTCGGCTTCATGTACAACCGCCACGTTGAAGATCCGGACGGCTATGTCTGGGAAATCGTATGGATGAACCCATCGGCGAGCACCTGACCGCAGAAGGCTGCGCGGCGAGCTGACAAGGGGGCTAGCTCGCCTGCTTCCTTGACGCCGCGAATACGCCCGACAGCACCAGCGCGAAACCGATGAAGTGGAACGCCTGCGGGCGTTCGCCGAGGAAGACCATCGCCATGATCGAGCCGAACACCGGCACGACGTGAAAGAACGGTGCGGCGCGGTTGGCGCCGATCAGGCGCACGCCGCGATTGAAGCAGAGATAGGCGAGCGTCGAGGGGAATACCGCGACATAGAACAGCGTCAGCAGGTTCGGCCCGTCGAGCTTCATCACCGGCCGCGCGGACAATTCCCAGATCTCCAGCGGAATGAGGCAGGCGGCGCCGGCACCGAAGGTGAAGGCGAGGAACGACAGGCCGTGCATCGCCGGCCGCTTCAGGCTCAGCACCGAATAGAGCGCGAAGATCAGCAGCGCGAGGAGGAAGATGAGGTCGCCCTTGTTGAACTCGATGTTCGACAGCGTGGTGAAATCGCCATGCAGCAGGATCGTCAGCACGCCGCACATCGACAGCAGCACGCCGAAGGCCTGTGCCGCGGTGAGCCGGATGCCGAGGATCGCCAGCGACCACAGTGCCACGAGCAGCGGCGCGGACGACTGGAGCAGCAGCGTGTTGAGCGCCTGGGTATGCTCCAGCGCCCAGTATTGCAGCGTGTTGAAGGCGCCGATGCCGGTGATCGAGAGCGTGACCATCAGGCCGAGCTTGCTGCGGATCGCGGGCCAGTCCTGCGCGAGATGTTTCCAGGCGAATGGCAGCACGAGGAGGAAGGCGAAGAGCCAGCGCAGGAACGACAGCGTGACCGGCGGGATGTGGCCGGCGGCAAGCCGCCCGACAATGGCGTTGCCGGCCCAGCACAGCGCGGTGATGCTGAGCAGCAGGTAAGGCTGGTTGGCGATCCAGTTGTGGCCGGGCGTCGCGGCGCTCGTGGTCTGGTCGGTGGCGGACATTGTGATTGTTATGGCCCCGCGTCATGCGCCGAGGCCCCGGCCCGGCGGCACCCGGGCCGGTTCGGAACCCGGCCCGTTCAAAGACACGGAAATCCGCCTGATATCAATGGGGCACGACGCATCCTGTCCATGCACGGGAGCGGCAGCCGGAACCTCGCTCAACCCCTCAGCCCGGCGCGGATCGCAAACGGCTTCACCAGTTCGGCACAGGCAAGATAGACCACCACCAGAAGCGCGATGCCGGCCATCATCAGCGGCGGCGGCGCGACAAAGCCGAACCAGGTGCCGACCGGCGTGAACGGCACGACCATCGCGACCAGCAAGGCGATCAGCGACGAGGCCGACAGCACTGGATCGGGCCAGTTGCGCCACGGTCGGCCGTTGGTGCGGATGACGAAGATCACCAGGATCTGCGTCGCCATGGATTCGATGAACCAGGCGGTGCGGAATTCGCCGGGCGATGCGTGAAACAGCATGATGAGGGCGCCGAAGGTCAGGAAGTCGAACACCGAGGACAGCGGTCCCATGATCGCGGCGAAGCGCGCGAGCCTCGTCATGCTCCAGACCTGCGGCTGCGCGGTGGCCGCACGCGAGACCCGGTCGAAGGGAATGCCGAGCTCGGAGAGATCGTAGAGCAGGTTGTTGAGCAGGATCTGCGTCGGCAGCATCGGCAGGAACGGCAGCACCATCGAGGCGATCGCCATGGACAGCATGTTGCCGAAATTCGAGCTCGCGCCCATGCGGACATATTTCATGATGTTGGCGAAGGTGCGCCGTCCTTCCTCGACGCCGTCGGCGACGACCTCGAGATCCGAAGCGAGCAGGATCATGTCGGCGGCGGCCTGCGCCACGCCGGTCGCGCCGTCGACCGACAATCCGACGTCGGCAACCTTCAGGGCCGGTGCGTCGTTGATGCCGTCGCCGAGGAAGCCGACCACTTCGCCGCCCGCCTGAAGCGCCTTCACGATGCGCGACTTCTGGTCCGGCGCGAGGCGGCCGAACGCGTCGGTGGAACGCACCTGCACGGCGAGCGCTTCGTCGCTGAGCTGTGCAATGTCGGCCCCCGACAGCACGCGCGCGGGATTCAGGCCGACCAGGCTCGCGAGCCGCTTCACCACCACGGGGTCGTCGCCCGAGAGGATCTTCAGGCCCACGCCGCTCGCCGCGAGCCGCGCGATTGCGGCTGTGGCCGTCGGCTTCGGCGGATCGGCGAAAGCGCAGAAGCCCTCGAAGGCGAGATCGGTCTCGTCCTCCGTCTCGACCTCGCGCACCACGCCGCTCCACGCCCGCGAGGCGATCGCCACGGTGCGCAGGCCCTCGCTCGCGAGCGCGCGCACGCGCACCGTCGCAGCACTGCGCGCGCTCTCGTCCATCGTGCACAATGCGAGCACGGCTTCCGGCGCGCCCTTGACGATCAGCAGCGTGCCTTCGGGGCCGGTCGCAAGCACCGATCCCAGCCGGCGCGAGAAGTCGAAGGCCTGCCGCCCGGCCAGAGTCCAGCCCTGCGCGGCGTCCGGTCGGCCGGCGACGAGGGCGGCATCGAGCGTGCCGCGGTCGCCGCCGAGCGATGCCGCGATGGCGCCGAGCTGCGCGGCGCGGGCATTGTCCTTGCCCTCGGCGTCGAGGCTTCTGGCGAGCGTGATCTCGGCCGAGGTCAGCGTGCCCGTCTTGTCCGTGCAGAGGACCGTCATGGCGCCGAGATCGTGGATCGCGGCCAGCCGCTTCACGATCACCTTGCGGCCGGCCATCCGCAGCGCGCCGCGCGACAGCGTCACAGTGGTGATCATCGGCAGCAGCTCCGGCGTCAGCCCGACCGCGAGCGCGACCGCGAACAGCAGCGAATCGAGCACCTCGCGGCCGAATACGACGCGGACGGTGAGCACGACCAGCACCAGCGCGAGCGTGGCCCGCGCGATCACGAGGCCGAACTCGCGCAAATCACGCTCGAAGGGGGAGGGCGCCTGCGTCTCGGCGAGCGCGGAGGCCGCCGCGCCGAACACGGTGTCGCGGCCGGTCCTGACGACGAGCGCGATCGCCTCGCCCGTCTGCGCCACGGCGCCGCGGAACAGGGCATTCGATGTGTCGTCGGGGTCGGTCGCGGCGCCGGTGCGCTTCTGCACCGGATAGGGCTCGCCGGTGAGCGCGGCTTCTCCGGCCGTGAAGGCGGTGCTCTCCAGGATCAACGCATCCGCCGGGATGATGTCGCCGGCGCGGACGCGCAGGAGGTCGCCCGGAACGACGTGGTCGACGTCGATCTCGCGGAAGGCGCCGTCACGCCTGACCTCGGCCTTGAGCGCCACCGAACGGCGGAGGATCTCGGCGGCGCGGACCGCGTGGCCCTCCTGGATGGTGTCGAGCCCGATCGAGAGCGCGAGAATCAAGACAATGATGAGCCCGCCGATGTCGTCGCCGGTCAGCATCGAGACGATGCCGGCGACCAGCAGGATCAGCGACAGCGGCTCCAGCAGCCGGCGCAGGATCGCACGCGCGGCCCCCTCGATGCGCGGCGGCGCGTCGCTGTTCGGCCCGAAACGGCCGAGCCGTGCGGCGGCCTCGGTCGCGGTCAGGCCCTGCAAGGAGCAGCCGAGCTCGGTGCAGAGCGCATCCGTCGGCAGGCGCCAGAACTGGTTCGCCTGGCTGTTCGGTGGCTTGGTCACGGCGTATCCGACATGAAGGCTTCCAGCCCCGGGAAGGGTAAGCTGGGGAGGTGACAGCCATCCCTTGGCGCAATCGCGGGCCGGAACGGTTGATGCGTGTCAATTCCGCTGCCGCCGGGCCGCCAACCTTTCAGGATTTTAAGGGGATATCAAAGGCTTGGAGTGCCTTCCCGACCTCGAAAAAGCCCCGTTCTTGCTTGCCTAGAGAGGCTGCTTCCTTTATCCGGTTGGCTGCCTTGCGTGCGAGCGGCCTTGGGCCGCAGAGAGGGCTTGGCGCAGGCATGATCCCGGAAAAGTGGGCACCGGTTTTCCGCGAGGATCATGCCTCCTAGAGACAGATTGAATAGGGATTACCCGCGAATGGCCAATGTTGTCGTCGTCGGCGCCCAGTGGGGCGACGAAGGGAAGGGCAAGATCGTCGACTGGTTGTCGGAGCAGGCGGACATCGTCGTCCGTTTCCAGGGCGGCCATAACGCCGGCCACACGCTGGTGATCAACGGCAAGACCTACAAGCTCGCGCTGCTGCCCTCGGGCGTGCTGCGAGAGCACAAGCTGTCGGTGATCGGCAACGGCGTGGTGTTCGATCCCGCCGCCTTCCTCGACGAGGTCACCAAGCTGCGCGCGCAGGGCGTTGCCGTCTCCCCGGAAAATCTGCGCGTCGCCGAGAACGTCACCCTGATCCTGCCGCTGCACCGTGAGCTCGATGCCTTGCGCGAGTCCTCCAACGCGGCGACCGCGATCGGCACCACGCGCCGCGGCATTGGACCTGCCTACGAGGACAAGGTCGGCCGCCGCGCCATCCGCCTGATGGACCTCGCCGACCTCGACACCCTCCCGCACAAGATCGACCGGCTGCTGGCTCACCACAACGCCTTGCGCCGCGGCCTCAATCTGCCGGAGTTCGACGGCAAGGATATCCTGAAGGAATTGACCGCGCTGGCGCCGCAGCTTCTGCCCTATGCCGAGACGGTGTGGCGGCTGCTGGACATCAAGCGGCGCGAAGGCAAGCGCATGCTGTTCGAGGGCGCGCAAGGTGCGCTGCTCGACGTCGACCACGGCACCTATCCCTACGTCACCTCGTCCAACACGGTGGCGGCGCAGGCCGCGACCGGCTCGGGCCTCGGCCCCGGCGCGGTCGGCTACGTGCTCGGCCTGTGCAAGGCCTATACGACCCGCGTCGGCCAGGGCCCGTTCCCGACCGAGCAGGACAACGCGATCGGCCGCAAGATCGGCGAGCGTGGCCGCGAGTTCGGCACCAATACCGGGCGGCCCCGCCGCTGCGGCTGGTTCGACGCCGTGCTGGTCCGCCAGGCGGTCCGCACCTGCGGCATCAACGGTCTCGCGCTGACCAAGCTCGACATCCTCGACGGCTTCGACACGATCGAGGTCTGCACCGGCTACAAGCTCGACGGCAAGGAGATCGACCACTTCCCGGCCGGCGAAGGTGCCCAGGCCCGGGTCGAGCCGATCTACGAGACCATCGAGGGCTGGAAGGAGCCGACCGCCAGTGCGCGGTCCTGGGCCGACCTGCCGGCCCAGGCCATCAAATATGTCCGCCGGATCGAGGAATTGGTGGGGTGCCCCGTCGCGCTGCTTTCCACCAGCCCCGAACGCGAAGATACTATCCTGGTACAAAATCCGTTTGAGGCTTAACGATCTCTTACCGGGAGGCGCGTATAGTTGAGTAGAAATGGCTGATTACTATCCGCTGATCGCCCGCGCTATTGCCGCCCTGGACCCCAACGCTCCCGGCGAAAGCCGTCGCGCGCTCTATGAGCGGGCGCGCACGGCGCTGATCGCACAGCTCCGCAGTGTGCAGCCGCCGCTCTCCGAATCCGAGATCACGCGCGAACGGCTGTCGCTGGAAGAGGCCGTCCGCAAGGTCGAATCGGAGGCCGCCCAGCGTGCCCGCGAGGCCTCG
>NZ_LBJZ01000153.1:0-40074 GCF_028128935.1 Bradyrhizobium sp. CCBAU 11361 | reverse complement strand
TCGGTTTTCCGTCAGGGCCCGTCTCTTGAGGCTGGGCCTGCGCGATCACGAGCGGCGAAGCGCCTTGCGCATGCGATGCGGTGTTTGCCAATTGCATCGCGGTCAGGGCCGTGGTGGCAAGCAGCACGAAACGAAGATTGGTCATAGTGGTGAACTTCCCCGGAAGGTTCTTGGACGAAGTGGTGGGATGAACAGCTACGCGTTAGGCCGGAATGTGGCGGGCGAAGCGGGCGCGGCCCGATTTATTTCTGCACGCAAATCACCTCATTATGCCGACGTTCATTGCGCATTCAGGCGTGGGTTGCAATCGCCTCACATGTGATGGTTCGCCTCATGTGTGATCCCGCCGCGGAGCTGCGTCCGTCGCAGGACCGGGCGGTCCGTTCGGTGCGCGCGATGGAATCTCTTCAGGCATGCGGCCCGGCAATTCGTCGGGCCGCGGTGATTCGCCGGGCTCGCGCACCGGCGGCGTGATTTCAGGCTGCGGATTGCCCGGCGGAATTCCAGGCGGCGGCTCCGTGGGAGTCCCCGGTGTTGCCGGTGGAATCTCGGGCGGTTCGATCGGCATCGGCATCATCGAGTTCGGTTGTCCAGAGAACGACAACGATGATGCCGCGCCGATGTTCCCTGTCGCGTCGTCCCGGAATGCGCGCCTATTCCGGCGCGTGACAGACGGCCTCGATGTTGTGGCCGTCGGGGTCCAGCACGAAGGCGCCGTAATAATTCGAATGATAGTGCGGGCGGATGCCGGGCGGTCCGTTGTCGCGTCCACCGGCCGCGATCGCCGCCTTGTAGAAGGCGTCGACCGTGGCGCGGTCCTTGGCCGCGATCGCGACATGCACCGGCTTGTTCATGGCGCCTTCGCCGCCAATCCAGAAATCCGGCTTGCCGTCGGCGCCGAAGCCGGCGGCCGGATCGTGACCGGTCTGCTCCGCCGTGACCTCCATGATCAGGCTGTAGCCGAGCGGCGCCAGCGCCTTCGCATAGAACGCCTTCGCGCGCTCATAGTCCGAGACGGAGAAACCCAAATGGTCGATCATCGCAACCTCCGTTGTTCACCCCTATCAGCGTGACAGGAACGTATTGCTTCGTGTCTTGCGTGCGATCGCAAAGCCGCGCGCGACCATGTCGGCAATACAATCCTGCTGCCATTCCTTTTGTGACAGATGCTCGATCACCACCGCGCGTGGCCACAGCGACTGCGGCGCGTCGCGGAAGAAGCCGATCAGCACGCGGTCCTCGAAACCTTCGACGTCGATCTTGAGCGCATCGACCTGCGTGACGCCGGCCTCGTCGAGAATGCGTGTCAGCCGCAGCGACGGGACCTTGATCGCATCGGCGCTGGCCGCACCGGTGACGACGTGGGTGGCACCGAGATTGCCGCCGCCGCTCTCGATCATCAGCTCGCCGTCGCTGTCGCCTGCTGCGGCCTGCACCAGGCGGACCTGCGTCGCCTTCGATGCGGCATGGTTGAAGGAGAGACGTCCGAAGGTCAGCGGATGCGGCTCGATCGCGATCACCTTGCCCGCGGGCCCGACATGCCGCGCCATCACCAGGGCAAACGTGCCGACATTGGCGCCGACGTCCACGAACACGCCGCCCAGCTGGGTGTGCTGGCGCAGGAAGTCGAGCTCGTCGAGATTGTAGTCGGGGTTGAACAGCGCGCCGCGCTCGGTCGCGCTGCCCTGGTGGTAGAAGCGGAACGAGGCGCCCTGATACTGCACGTCGACCGGACCGCCGCGCAGCAAATTGACCAGCCGCGACAGCCAGGGCCGGAACGCGCCGCGCTTCAGCCCCGATTGCGTCGCGAGGCGAATGATCGCGGCCTGCGCCGCATTCGGCGCATATGTGCCGAATGGCGCGGACGAAGGGGCGTTGTCGGGCGTCAAGCAGGTGGTCCTCGTTGCAAGCGGCGCATGCATAGCCGGTTTTGCCGGGGACTCCAATCTTCACGAGAGGTCTGTAGCCCGGATGGAGCGCAGCGCAATCCGGGAAAGTCTGTCAGCTTGCGAGAGACCCCGGATTACGCTGCGCTCCATCCGGGCTACGGACTTCACGCCGCCCTTTGCGGCGCTGGCTTGCGCGGGCGCAGGAAGCGGCCGAGCAGCCGGCGCCTGCCTTTGCGCGGAATCAGGTCGATGTCGCTGACGAGTTTCGCGCCGCCCTTGCGCCGCTCCAGCACGATCTTGCGGCTGTGGAAGGCTTCCAGCTCGACGCGGTGCGCGACGCTGACGATGGTCGCCTTCGGCAGCGCGTCGGTGACCATCTTCATCATCTTGTCCTGGCTCTTCTCGTCGAGCGCCGAGGTCGCCTCGTCAAGGACGACGATGTCGGGGCTGTGCAGCAAAAGCCGCGCGAAGGCGAGGCGCTGCTTCTCGCCGCCGGACAGTGTCTGGTCCCACGGTCCCTCTTCCTCGATCTTCTCCTTGAGATGGTCGAGGCCGACCTTGCGCAGGGCTTCGCCAATTTCTTCGAGGGTCCAGTCGTCTTCGGCTCCGGGATAGGCGACCGCGCGGCGCAAGGATCCGGAGGGCACGTAAGGCCGCTGCGGCAGCATGAACAGCCGCCGGTCGGGGTGGAGATTGACGCTGCCGCCGCCCCACGGCCACAGCCCCGCAATGGCGCGCACCAGCGTGCTCTTGCCGGTGCCGGATTCGCCGGCGACCAGCACGCGCTCGCCGGCCTCGATCACCACCTCGGTCTCGCCGACTACGGCTGTGCCGTCGTCGAGCGTGACCGAGAGGTCGTTCAGCTCCAGCATCGCCTCGTTGCTGGTCTCGCCGCGCTTGATGCGGCCGAGGCCATCGCCCTGCTCGGCGCGTTCGAGACCGTCGAGCGACATCATCAGCGAGGCGATGCGGTGCGCGCAGGCATTCCAGTCGGCGAGCCGCGGATAATTGTCGACCAGCCAGCCGAACGCGCTCTGCACGATGGTGAAGGCGGACGCCGCCTGCATCACCTGTCCGAGTGTCATGCTGCCGTCGAGGAATTTGGGCGCGCAGAGCAGCAGAGGCACGACCGGTGCAACGAGGTTCGATCCCTGTGACACCAGCGTGGTGCGCATGTGCTGGCCGGCGAGCCGCGCCCATTGCCGCAGCACGTTGGTGAAATTGCGGTCGATGCCGCCGCGCTCCTCCTCCTCGCCGCCGAGCAGCGCGATGCTTTCGCCGTTCTCGCGCACGCGCGTCAGGGTGTAGCGGAGATCGGCCTCGGCCTGGTTCTTGTCTTCGGAGACCTGCACGAAGCGCCGGCCGATCACCAGGATCGAGCTCGATGCGATCGCGGCGTAGAGCATCGCAGCGATCACGAGGAAGCCGGGAATGGTGATGGTCGATCCACCGAGCGCGATCGTGAGCGCGCCGCCGATGGTCCAGAGCACGACGATGAAGGTCACGGCCGACAGTAGTGCCGAGGTGACACCGGCGAGGAAATCGACCGGCGCATCGGTCGCGACGCGCAGATCTTCCGCGATCCGGTATTCGGGATTCTGGTGGTCGCCGCCGACGAGGTTGAGCTGGTAGTAGCGGCCGTTGGCGAGCCATCGCGTCAGCACGCTCGCCGTGAGCCATGCCCGCCAGCGCCGCTGGATGCCCATGCGGGCGAACACCTGCGCCACGCCGAGCGCGATGCTGCCGATCGCAAGCGGAAAGAACACCGCGGTGAGGTGAAACACGCTGGCCGCATCGCGCTGCTCGATGGCGTCGAAGATCGCGCGGTTCCAGACATTGATGCCGTACTGGAAGCCGACGGTGAGGACGATCAGCAGGCCGAGGCCGATCGAGAACGGCCAGGCGAGGCGATCACCCTTGCGGCCCCAGAAGCCACGCGCGCTGATCCAGAAGCGGGTCAGCAGATAATCCTTGCGGGCCTGCTCGACCTCTTCAGGCGACAGCTCGGGATCGGGTTCGACCACCTCGGGCGGCGGCAGCGCCACCTCCTCGCCGGTCTCGCCCTCGATTTCGTCGATGGACGGCTTCTTGCCCTGTTCGCGCTTCCCGGCCGGTTTCTGCATGGCCGGACAACGCAAGGGAAATCAGTCGGTTCCCTGCGGTTCCGGGACTGGGCTATTCGGCCGCGCCATCGCGCACCCGCGCGGCTCGGTGGAGGATCTGCGACAGCTCCTCGATCGAATAGGGCTTTTGCACGAGGTCGAAACCGTGGTTGCCGTCCTGCGCCAGCGCCTCGCTGTAGCCGGTGGTCAGCACGACCGGCACGCCGATGCCGCGATCGCGGATCGCCCGCCCCAGTTCGAGCCCGGTCATTCCGGGCATGACCACGTCGGAGAAGACGACGTCGAAGCGATCCGTGTCCACGACCAGCTCGGCGAGCGCGTCGGCAGCATTGTCGACCAGGGTGATGCTGTAGCCGAGTTCGGTGAGTCCATCGGCGGCGAAGTTGGCGAGCTCGATATTGTCCTCGACCACCAGCACCGACATGCCGCTGCCCGGCACCGCCGGTGCCGTGTTCGGCGCCTGCTGCTGCGGCAGCAGGTCCGCCGGCACGCGCGGCAGATAGAGCGAGAAGGTGCTGCCCTGGCCGACTTCGCTCGCGACCGTCACCTCGCCGCCGGATTGCCGGGCAAAGCCAAACACCTGGGAAAGGCCAAGACCGGTGCCGTGGCCGACCTGCTTGGTGGTGAAGAACGGCTCGAAGACGCGCCCGAGTCGCGCGGCCGGAATGCCGATTCCGGTATCGCTGACGACGACGCTGACGAAGCCCCGACTGCCCGGAAGATGCGCCAGCGCATCAGGAACGGTCGTCGCCGCCTCGACCTTGAAGCTGATCCGGCCCTTGCCCTGCATGGCATCGCGCGCATTGGTCGCCATGTTGATCAGCGCCGTCTCGAACTGGCTGGCATCGGCATTGACGAGGCACGGCTCCGCCGGCAGCTGCGTCGCGATCTCGATCGCGGGGCCCAGCAGCGTGGCGAGCATGTCGTGCAGCGACCGCATCCGCTCGCCGACGTCGAACACCTCCGGCTTCAGGGTCTGGCGCCGCGCGAAGGCGAGCAGCTGCGACGTCAGCCTGGCGGCGCGCGCGACCGCATCCGCGATCGCGGTCATGTAGCGCTGCCGCCGTTCCTCGGTCAGTTGCGGCCGGTTCAAGAGGTCGACGGAGGCGCGGATCACGGTCAGCAGGTTGTTGAAGTCGTGCGCGACGCCGCCGGTGAGCTGGCCCAGCGCCTCCAGGCGCTGGCTGTGCTTGAGCGCCTCCTCGGCCTCGCGCCGCTTGGCAGCTTCGGTCTGGAGATGCTGGGTGCGCCGGAAGGCGAACGCGAGCAGCAGGAACAGCAATGCGGTCGCGGGAATGCCGAACACCAGATGCTGGCCCATGGTGGCGAACCAGCGCGCGCGGATCGCCGAGGTCTCGAACCCCGCGCTGACATAGATCGGATACTCGGCGATGCGCCTGTAGCCGATGCGGCGCTCGATCCCGTCCGACGGCCAGACGATGGTCATGAGTCCGTGCGCGGGGTGGGCGGCGATCTCGCGGCCGACCGGCCCGCCCGGATCGAGCCGGAGGTCGCGCTCGAGCCGCGGAAAATGCGTCAGCACCACGCCGTCGGTGCGACCCATCGCGAAGAAACTGCCGGGATCGGAGCCGATCCTGGCGTAGAAACTCTCGAAATATTCCGGCAGGACGGAGGCCTGGATCACCCCGATGAAGCTGCCGTCGTCGGAGTCGCGGCGGCGGCTCACGCCGAAGAAGCGGGCGCCCTGATAGGGCGGGCGCGGCGTCAAGGGCATGCCGATGAACGTGCCGATGGTCTGGTCGACATGGGCGTAGAAGTAGTCGCGGTCCGCAAAGCTCAGCTCCGGCGGTGGCGAGGCGAGGCTGTTGACCAGCGCCTTTCCGTCCGCATCGAAGATCCAGGCCGATTTGAGCTGCGGCAGCGAATCGGCCAGACGCTTCAGGCGGCGGTGCAGCGCCGCTTCGCGCGCCCGGACAAGGTCGTCGGGGAGGCCGCGCACGACCTCGTTGAGTTCGGCGAGACTCCGGTCGATCGTCTCGAACACCTTGAGAGCATGCTCATGCGCGACGTCGAGCGTGCGCTCGATCTCCCGGTCGGCGATATCTTTTGTCGATGTGTAGGAGATCGTGGCGGCGATCGCGAACAGGGCAATCGGCAATGCCAGGGATGCCGCCATCATCCACTGCAACAGCTTCAACGAATTGCGTTGCGCACCCTGCACAGTCGCTCCGGTCCCCGGACCTGAGCTTAACTGAATTTCCCGCTGGGAAGGAAGCCGCTTATGACGGGAACCGGTGGTTGTATTCCCCTGGAATCGCCCGCGGCGCGGGGTGATGAAAAAATCTACTCAAATTGACGCCGGCCGTGGAAGGCCCCGGCCATCTCGGCCGGGGACGAGGCGTGAATGGCGTCTAGATCTGCCGCTCGACCATCTTGAGCTTGAGCTCGGCGATGGCTTCCGCCGGGTTGAGGCCCTTCGGGCACGCCTTGGCGCAGTTCATGATGGTGTGGCAGCGGTAGAGCCGGAAAGGGTCCTCGAGATTGTCGAGCCGCTCGCCGGTCGCTTCATCGCGCGAATCGGACACCCAGCGGTTGGCCTGGAGCAGCGCGGCGGGGCCGAGATAGCGGTCGCTATTCCACCAATAGCTCGGGCACGAGGTCGAGCAGCAGGCGCAGAGGATGCACTCGTAGAGGCCGTCGAGCTTCTCGCGGTCCTCGTGGCTCTGGCGCCATTCCTTCTGCGGCGTCGGCGAGGTCGTCTTCAGCCACGGCTCGACGGAGGCATACTGCGCGTAGAAATTGGTGAGGTCGGGGACGAGGTCCTTCACGACCGGTTGGTGCGGCAGCGGATTGATCTTCACCGCGCCGTCCTTCACGTCGTGCATCGAGCGGGTGCAGGCGAGGGTGTTCTGGCCGTCGATGTTCATGGCGCAGGAGCCGCAGACGCCTTCGCGGCAGGAGCGGCGGAAGGTCAGCGACGGGTCGATGTTGTTCTTGATCCAGATCAGGCCGTCCAGCACCATCGGACCGCAATCATTGGTGTCGACGTAATAGGTGTCGACGCTCGGATTCTTGCCGTCGTCCGGATTCCAGCGATAGACCTTGAACTCGCGAACCTCGGTCGCGCCCGCGGGCTTCGGCCAGGTCTTGCCGCCGGTGATCTTGGAGTTCTTCGGAAGTGCGAATTCAACCATAAGTGCTGCCTCTGGTTTCTTCCGTCATGCGCGGGCTTGACCCGCGCATCCATCTTTGAGGGATGGATTGCCGGGTCAAGCCCGGCAATGACAAGCAATGATTCAGTACACGCGCGCCTTGGGCGGGATGTACTGCACGTCGTTGGTCATGGTGTAGTCGTGAACCGGGCGGTACTCGATCTTGACCTTGCCGGCATCGTCCAGCCAGGCCAGCGTGTGCTTCATCCAGTTCTTGTCGTCGCGCTCGGAAAAATCCTCGCGGGCGTGGGCGCCGCGGCTCTCGGTGCGGTTGGCGGCCGAGTTCATCGTCACCACCGCCTGCGAGATCAGATTGTCGAACTCCAGCGTCTCGACGAGGTCCGAATTCCACACCAGCGAGCGGTCGGACACGGCGATGTCGGTGATGCCGCTGTGGACCTTCTCGATCAGGTTCTGGCCTTCGCTCAGGACTTCGCCGGTGCGGAACACGGCGCAGTTGTTCTGCATCACGTGCTGCATGCCTTCGCGCAGCTTTGCGGTCGGCGTGCCGCCGGAGGCGTAGCGGTAATGGTCGAGGCGGCCGAGCGCGAGCTCGGCGGAGTTCGCCGGCAGCTCGGGCTGCTTGGCGTTCGGCGTGAGCTTCTCGGCGAGGCGCAGCGCGGCGGCGCGGCCGAACACGACGAGGTCGATCAGCGAGTTGGAGCCGAGACGGTTGGCGCCGTGCACGGAGACGCAGGCCGCTTCGCCGATGGCCATCAGGCCGGGGATGACGGCGTTGTCGTCGCCGTCCTTCTTGGTCAGCACTTCGCCGTGATAGTTCGTCGGGATGCCGCCCATGTTGTAGTGCACGGTCGGCACGATCGGGATCGGCTCGCGCGTCACGTCGACATTGGCGAAGATCTTCGCGGATTCGGAGATGCCCGGCAGCCGCTCGGCCAGCACCGCGGGATCGAGATGGTCGAGATGAAGGAAGATGTGGTCCTTCTTCTTGCCGACGCCGCGCCCTTCGCGGATCTCGATGGTCATCGCGCGCGAGACGACGTCGCGCGAGGCGAGGTCCTTGGCCGACGGCGCGTAGCGCTCCATAAAGCGCTCGCCCTCGGAATTGACGAGATAGCCGCCTTCGCCGCGCGCGCCTTCGGTGACGAGACAGCCCGAGCCGTAGATGCCGGTCGGGTGGAACTGCACGAACTCCATGTCCTGCATCGGCAGGCCGGCGCGCAGCACCATGCCGCCGCCGTCGCCGGTGCAGGTGTGCGCCGAGGTGCAGGAGGCGTAGGCGCGGCCATAGCCGCCGGTCGCGAGAATCACGGTCTGGGCGCGGAAGCGATGCAGCGTGCCGTCATCGAGCTTGAGCGCGATGACGCCGCGGCAGGTGCCCTGGTCGTCCATGATCAGGTCGATGGCGAAGAACTCGATGAAGAACTCGGCCGCGTGGCGCAGCGACTGGCCGTACATCGTGTGCAGCATGGCGTGGCCGGTGCGGTCGGCGGCGGCGCAGGTGCGCTGCGCCTGGCTCTTGCCGAACTCGGTGGTCATGCCGCCGAACGGGCGCTGGTAGATCTTGCCGTCCTCGGTGCGCGAGAACGGCACGCCCCAATGCTCGAGCTCGTAGACCGCGTCGGGCGCGTTGCGCACCATGTATTCGATCGCGTCCTGGTCGCCCAGCCAGTCCGACCCCTTCACGGTGTCATACATGTGCCAGCGCCAGTCGTCCTTGTGCATGTTGCCGAGCGAGGCGGAGATGCCGCCTTGCGCCGCGACCGTGTGCGAGCGGGTCGGAAATACCTTGGTGATGCAGGCCGTGCGCAGGCCCGCCTCGCCGCAGCCGACCACGGCGCGCAGTCCGGCGCCGCCGGCGCCGACCACGACGACGTCATAGGTGTGGTCTTCGATCGGATAGGCTTTTCCGTTGGTGGCGGGAGCGCCGTTGCCCTTGCCATTCGTCTCGTTGGCCATGGGTTACACTCCGGCTGACAGTTGGAGAATCGCGTAGATCGAGGCGAGCGCAACCGCGATCGAGAAGAAATTGTTTAGCATGATCGAAGCGAGCTTCAGCTTCTCGTTGTGGACGTAGTCCTCGATCACGACCTGCATGCCGATCTTCATGTGCCAGGCGCTGGCGATGATGAAGAGCACCATGATGATGGCGATCGGCAGCGAGCCGAGGATCTGCTTGGCATAGGCCTGGTTGCGGCCGAGCAGCATCATGATGACGACGACCACGGGGATCATCAGCAGCACCATCGCCACCGCAGTCAGGCGCTGGCGCCAGAAATCGGACGTGCCGGAATGCGCCGCGCCGAGGTTGCGGACGCGGCCGAGCGGGGTGCGCATGCTGCGCTTCGGCGTATCGGCTGTGCTCATCGTCCACCTCCGATCGCGTAGGCGATGATCCAGATCAGCACCGTCAGCGCGATGCCGCCGATCAGTGCGCCCCAGGTCAACGCTTCGCGCTCATTGGCCTTGAAGCCGTAGCCGAGGTCCCACACGAAGTGCCGGATGCCGCTCAGCATATGGTGCATCAGCGCCCAAGTGTAGCCGAACATGATCAGCCGGCCGATGATGCTGCCGGTGAAGGCCTGGACATGGGAATAGGCGGCCGGGCCGGAGGCCGCAGCGATCAGCCACCAGGCCAGCATCAGGGTTCCGACGTAAAGGGCGATACCGGTGGCGCGATGGACGATGGACAGCGCCATCGTCAACGTCCAGCGGTAGACTTGCATGTGTGGTGAAAGCGGTCGTTCGATCCGTGCGGTCATGGGCTTTGATGTTGTGTAGCGGCCCAGCAGGGGGCGCGCGGGGATCGCGAAAGGTCGGCTCTATTTACGGAGTCGATTTGGCCTGCGCAATCACCAAATCGCCATAAATCGAACCGTGGTTCAGCGCTACAGCGTTGATGAAACAAGGCCAATCAGGGGCTTGGTATACCAGAGCGATGGTGTGCCGACTAAGAATAGAATATATATTCATCCTTTGCAGCGACGGCCGAGGCGCATTGAAATTACTATTGGAACGGCTCTAGGCCGCCGCGGGCCAGCCAGAGTTCGAACCAGTCAGTTCATGACGCCCCGAGCCGCCACGAATGGCCGACGAGCCGCGTCCAGTTTCCGCGACGCGCACCGGTTTTTCGCATGACGGGTGGATATGCGCAGCCTGCATCCCACCCCGCCGCAGGAATCACCGGCCGAGGGGATCGCTCCCGCGCCATCGCTCGACCAGGAAATCGACGAATGCACGAATCTTCGCCGACCCCAGGCGCGATGGCTGATGGAGCGCATGGAGGGGGCCCGGAGCAGGTTCATGCTCACGCAACAGACGACGCAAGCGCCCATCGGCAAGTTGCCTTTCCACCTGCCATGACGGCACGCGGGCGATGCCGGCGCCGTTCTCTGCGGCGGTGGCGAGCGCGTCGAGACTGTTGACCCAGAGCCGTCCCGCTATCCGGATTCTCGATCCGCTCTTCGCGTCGCGGCCGAATCGCCAGGTCGCTGCGCCGGGCGCGTCGGAGAACACCAGGCAATCATGCTGCGGCAGATCGGACGGGCTCTGCGGCTCGCCGCGGCGTGCGAGGTAGCCAGGCGAGGCGCAATGGATCATCTGCACTTCCGCGAGTTTCCGCGTCACCAGTTGGGAATCGGGAATGCGCCCGACGCGAAGCGCCAGATGAATGTCTTCCTCGATCAGGTTGACGTTGCGATCGACCAGCAGCAGATCGACCGATAGCGAGGGACAGGCGCGCAGGAAGTCGCCCAGCAGCGGTGCGATCAGCAGGCGCCCCATCAATGTCGGCGCACTCACGCGCAGGCGTCCCGACGGCTCGCGGCGGCTTCCTGCCAGCGCCTCCTCGATCTCCCTGACTTCGCCGAGGATCGATTTGGCGCGTTCGTAGAGCATGCGGCCCTCGTCCGTGAGCGCCAGCTGCCGCGTCGTACGCACCAGCAGGCGCGTGCCGAAGTGCTGCTCAAGCGCAGAAATCTGCCGGCTCACCGCCGTCAGCGAGCTCGGCAATGACCGCGCCGCCGCGGACAGGCTGCCGGTGTCGACTGCGCGGATAAAGGTCGCCATTGCCGCGAGCTGGTCCATGGCCATCCTTCCGTTTTCAGCAAGATAGTCTGCCCAACTTCGCCGATAGTAGCGCAATACGAAAGGGCCTATCCCTGTCCTTCAGGACAGGTTTTGGGCGTGCCGATGGCGGGACTTGATATCAAGGAGATCGTCGAACTCGCGTTGCTGCTGATTGCAACCGGCGCGCTCTCGGGATTCCTGGCCGGTGTGTTCGGCATCGGCGGCGGCGCGATTCTCGTGCCCGTGTTCTACGAATGCTTTCGCATTGCCGGCGTCCCGCTCGAGGTGCGCATGCCGCTCTGTGTCGGCACCTCGCTCGCCGTGATCATCCCGACCTCGATCCGTTCGTTCCAGGCGCATTACAAGCGCGGCGCCGTCGACATGGCGATCCTGCGCGTCTGGTGGCTGCCGATCGTGATCGGCGTCGCCGCCGGCAGCGTGGTCGCGCGCTACGCGCCGGAGCGGATGTTCAAGATCGTGTTCGTCTGTGTCGCCTGGTCGGCCGCGGTGCGGCTCATCTTCGCGCGCGAGGCCTGGAAGCTCGGCGACGATCTGCCGAACGGCCCGTTGATGCGAATCTACGGCTTCTGCGTCGGCATCTTGTCGACGCTGATGGGCATCGGCGGCGGGCTGTTCTCCAACCTCCTGATGACCTTTTACGGCCGCCCAATTCATCAGGCGGTGGCGACCTCGTCGGCACTCGCCGTCCTGATCTCGATCCCCGGCGCAATTGGCTACGTCTATGCCGGTTGGCCGGCAGCAGGGACCTTCCGACCGTCGCAGCGCTGCAAATCCCGTTCGCGCTCGGTTATGTCTCGCTGATCGGCGCCGTGCTGGTGATGCCGATGAGTCTCGTCACCGCGCCGCTCGGCGTGAGAGCCGCGCATGCAATGTCGAAGCGGACGCTGGAAGCGGCGTTCGGGTGCTATCTGTTTATTGTCGGAAGCAGGTTTGTGATGAGCCTGGTGGGCGGGCAGTGATGGCTTGAGGCGAAGCCTGCGCCACCCACTCCGCTGTCATCGCCCGCGAAGGCGGGCGATCCAGTATCCCAGAGACAGCAGTGATTGAGCCGAGAGGCCGCGGCGTACTGGATGCCCCGGTCAAGCCGGGGCATGACAGCCTGTTGTGTGGTGACGAACTCGTCTTGATCGCAGCAGCGCCGAGAGCGCGGTCGCGACGAGCGTACCTACTTCTTCGCGTAAATATCCTTGTAAGTATCCCGCAGCACGTTCTTCTGCACCTTGCCCATGGTGTTGCGCGGCAGCTCGTCGACGACGAAGACGCGCTTGGGCATCTTGAATTTGGCGAGCCGGCCGTCGAGCGCCTTCAGCACCGAAGCTTCGCTGACGTCCGTGCCCTTGTTGCAGACGAGAACCGCGGTGACGCCCTCGCCGAAATCGGCATGCGGCACGCCGATCACGGCGGACTCGACCACGCCAGGCATCGCGTCGATCTCGCTCTCGATTTCCTTCGGGTAGACGTTGAAGCCGCCGGAGATGACGAGATCCTTGCCGCGGCCGAGGATGTGGACGTAACCCTTGCCGTCGATCTTGCCGAGGTCGCCGGTGACGAAGAAGCCGTCGGGCCGGAATTCGGCCTTGGTCTTCTCCGGCATGCGCCAGTAGCCCTTGAACACGTTCGGGCCCTTGACCTCGATCATGCCGATCTCCTCGCGCGGCAGCTCCTTGCCGGTCTCGGGATCGGTCACGCGCACGGAGACGCCGGGCAGGGGAAAGCCCACCGCGCCGGGCACGCGCTCGCCGTCATAGGGGTTCGACGTGTTCATGTTGGTTTCGGTCATGCCGTAGCGCTCGAGCACCGCGTGCCCAGTGCGCGCGGACCATTCGCGGTGGGTTTCGGCGAGCAGCGGCGCCGAGCCCGAAATGAACAGCCGCATGTGCTTGGTGGTCTCGCGCGACAGCGCGGCATTTTGCAGGAGGCGGGTGTAGAAGGTCGGCACGCCCATCAGCACGGTGGCGCGCGCCATCAGCTTGATGATCAGGTCAGGGTCGAGCTTCGGCAGGAAGATCATCGACGCCCGCGAAAACAGCGTCACGTTGGTCGCCACGAACAGGCCGTGCGTATGGTAGATCGGCAGCGCGTGGATCAGCACGTCCTTGTCGGTGAAGCGCCAGTAGCCGACGAGGCTCAGCGAGTTCGACGCGAGATTGTCGTGGGTGAGCATCGCGCCCTTGGAGCGGCCGGTGGTGCCCGACGTGTAGAGGATCGCGGCGAGATCGTCGCTCGCCCGCGCAACGGTCGCGAACTCGCTGCTCGCCTTGTCGGCGGCCTCCGTCAGCGAGCCCTTGCCGTCGGGGCCGAGCGTCTCGACCGTGGCCTTCACCTTGGCGGCGATCGGGGTGAGGCCCTCGGCCTTGGAGGGATCGCAGACCACGAGCGAGGGCTCGGCATCGCCGATGAAGTAATCGAGCTCGTTCAGCGTATAGGCGGTGTTGAGCGGCAGGTAGACCGCGCCGGCCCGCACCGTGGCGAGATAGAGAACGATATTGGCGACCGATTTCTCGACCTGCACCGCGACGCGGTCGCCGGGCTTCACGCCGCGCGCGACCAGCACGTTCGCCATCTGCCCGGCCCGCGCAATCAGATCGCCATAGCTGATACGGGCGCCGTCATGCGTCTCGATCGCGAGGCGTTTGGGATCGTCCAGGCCGTCGAACAGGCGGGAAAACAGATTGGCGTTGGCAGCTTGGTTCATGCAAGATTTCCTGGACCGCAAGGTCGGTCAAAACCGAGGGCTGGATTAGCAAAAACCGCCCCGATGAAGCAACGGAGACAGTTGGCATGACAAAAAACGGGAAACGCGTGGCCTGGGTCACGGGCGGGGGCAGCGGGATCGGGGAGGCCGGCGCCGAGGCGCTAGCGGCCGACGGCTGGACGGTGGTGGTGTCAGGCCGGCGCCAGTCAGCCCTGGATACCGTGGTTGCCAAGATCACCGGGGCGGGCGGGGCGGCCGAGGCCATCGCGCTGGACGTGTCCAACGCCACTGAAGCCCAGAAGGCGGCCGATCAGATCGTCGCGAAGCATGGCCGCATCGACCTCCTGGTCAACAATGCCGGCATCAATGTCCCCAAGCGGAGCTGGAAGGACATGGAACTGGAGGGCTGGGACAAGCTGGTCCAGGTCAACCTCAACGGCGTGCTCTATTGCATGCGCGCGGTGCTGCCGACGATGCGCAAGCAAAAGGACGGCTCGATCATCAACGTCTCGTCCTGGGCCGGCCGCCACGTCTCGAAGATGCCGGGCCCGGCCTACACCACGACCAAGCACGCGGTGCTGGCGCTGACCCATTCCTTCAACATGGACGAATGCGTCAACGGCCTGCGCGCCTGCTGCCTGATGCCGGGCGAGGTGGCGACCCCGATCCTGAAGCTGCGCCCGGTGGTGCCGAGCGAGGAGGAGCAGGCCAGGATGCTGCAGTCCGAAGATCTCGGCCGCACCATCGCCTTCATCGCGTCGATGCCGGCGCGCGTCTGCATCAACGAGCTCCTGATCAGCCCGACGCATAATCGCGGGTTCGTCCAGACGCCGAACAACAGAGATTGAGGTAGCGTAGTCCGTAGCCCGGATGGAGCGAAGCGCAATCCGGGACAAGTCGATCCGCACGCGACGACCCCGGATTACGCTTCGCTCCATCCGGGCTACACTCCGTCATTGCGAGCGAAGCGAAGCAATCCAGAGATGCATCCACAGCGGCAGTCTGGATTGCTTCGTCGCTTCGCTCCTCGCAATGACGGCGTGGATCGACCCCACGGAGACGCCCCCGCATAGTTTCACGCATCACAAAGAATTTTTCCCCGAAACCGCTTCGCAAACCCTCCCGTAGTTCGGTCCAACGACGGCGCTGCTGCTTCACGTCAAACTGCCGCTGCCGCCGTTGTTGCCCCAACTCAAGCACCGGCCATTGCCGGTCACAATTCAATCGGGAGACCTTCCATGTCGAAGCGTATTGCCTATCTCGCTGCCGCCGCCTTCAGCGCCCTCGCCATCACCGCGACCGTCGTCGCGCCCGTTCGCGCCGAGGAGAAGACCGTCATGGTCGGCGGCGCTGCGATGTTCCCGTCCAAGAACATCGTCCAGAACGCGGTCAACTCCAAAGACCACACCACGTTGGTGGCGGCGGTGAAAGCGGCCGGTCTCGTGCCGACGCTGGAAAGCAAGGGCCCGTTCACGGTGTTCGCGCCGACTAACGCCGCCTTCGGCAAGCTGCCGGCCGGCACCGTCGACACCCTGGTCAAGCCTGAGAACAAGGCGACCCTGACCAAGATCCTCACCTACCATGTCGTGCCCGGCAAGCTCGAGGCCTCCGACCTCACCGACGGCAAGAAGCTGAAGACGGCGGAAGGCGAGGAGCTGACGGTGAAGAAGATGGACGACAAGGTCTGGATCATCGACGCCAAGGGCGGCACCTCGATGGTGACGATTTCCAACGTCAACCAGTCGAACGGCGTGATCCATGTGGTCGACACCGTGCTGATGCCGGCGTCGTAACACCGCGGCGTCCTGTTTCATCCCCGGCAGGGTGCGACGAAACGGCGAGCCGGGGCCACCCGGCTCGCTTTATTGTGACCAGGATAGCCCGCCGGCATCGATTCGATACTCGGCGGGGCGTAACGAAAACGGAATGCCCGGCGTATAATTCCGGACAGACGATCCAAGGGACGATCCAAGGACGAAACCATCATGGCAAGCCTCACAGTCAGCGACGAGCAGGTCCGGTCCAGCCCGGCCAAAGTGATCCAGCCGGCCTGGGTTCGCGTCATGCATTGGATCAACGCCCTTGCCATGATCCTGATGATCCTGTCGGGCTGGCAGATCTACAACGCCTCGCCGCTGTTCGGTTTCAGTTTTCCGCGCGAGTACACGCTTGGTGGCTGGCTCGGCGGCGGCCTGCTTTGGCATTTTGCGGCGATGTGGCTCCTGATGATCAACGGCCTTGCCTATCTGGTCACGGGCTTCGCCACCGGCCGCTTCCGCAAAAAGCTGCTGCCGATCACGCCGTCCGGCGTGCTCCACGACGTCAGGGCGGCGCTGACCTTCAAGCTCGGCCATGACGATCTCACCGTCTACAATTACGTGCAGCGCGTGCTCTATGCCGGCATCATCGTGGTCGGCGTGCTCATCGTGCTGTCCGGCCTGGGGATGTGGAAGCCGGTGCAGCTGCATTGGCTGGTGACGCTGTTCGGCGACTATCCGACCGCGCGCTACGTCCATTTCTTCTGCATGGCCGCGATCTGCGCCTTTCTTGTCATCCACGTCGCCCTCGCGCTGCTGGTGCCGAAGAGCCTGCGCGCGATGATCATCGGTCGCTGAGGGAGAGCAGCCATGGCCAAGCGTTCATTCCTGATCCCCGGCGTCGACAAGCGGCTGCTGATCAAGGATTCGATCAAGACGATGCCGGATGTCACCCGCCGCCGCTTCATCGCGGGCGGCGCCAGTCTCGGCGCGCTGACGCTGCTCACCGGCTGCGACGTGATCGACTCGTCCTCGGCCGAGGAGATGCTGAAGAGTGTCTCGAAGTTCAACGACGCCGTGCAGGATTTCATCTTCAATCCCGACGCGCTGGCGCCGACCTTCCCCGAGAGCGCCATCACGAAGCCGTTTCCGTTCAACGCCTATTACGATCTCGACGACGCGCCGGAGGTTTCGGCCGCGGACTGGAAGCTCGACGTGCGCGGCCTCGTCGACAACAAGAAGTCCTGGACGCTGGACGAGCTCTACAAGTTGCCGCAGGTCACGCAGATCACGCGTCACATCTGCGTCGAGGGCTGGAGCGCGATCGGCAGCTGGACCGGCACGCCGCTGCGCGATTTCCTCAAGCTGATCGGCGCCGACACGCGCGCCAAATATGTCTGGTTCCAGTGCGCCGACAAGGACGGCTACAACTCGCCTCTGGACATGCGCAGCGCGCTGCATCCGCAGACCCAGATGACGTTCAAATACGCGGGCGAGATCCTGCCGCGCGCCTACGGCTTCCCCATGAAGATCCGCGTGCCGACCAAGCTCGGCTTCAAGAACCCGAAATACGTCGTCTCGATGGAAGTCACCAATGACTACAAGGGCGGCTATTGGGAAGACCAGGGGTATAATTCGTTCAGCGGGAGCTGATTGAGGCAGTCATTCCGGGGCTCGCGAAGCGAGAACCCGGAATCTCGTGCCACAATCTCCGGATTCCGGGTTCGCGCTACGCGCGCCCCGGAATGACGGCTACGAAGGCCCCACCTTCCGCTGGCACAGCGCCGCCACCGCGCCGAGCGCCAGCAGCGCGGCCGAGACGTTCAGCGCGTAACTCAGGCTCCCCAGCGCATCCGTGATCGCGCCGACCACGATCGGTCCCAGCGTCTGGCCGACGCCGAACGAGATCGTCATCGCCGCGATCGCGGTCGGCCAAACCTCGGGCGGATAATTGAAGCGGACGAAGGCCGTGGTCGAGCCGACCACGGCGAAGAAGGCGACGCCGAACACGACCGCCGAGGTCGCAAGCCACGCGGTCGAATGTCCCAGCATCGGCAGGCCCGCGCCGAGCGCGTTGGTGCCGAGGATGATGGCGGTGGCAAGCCCGCCGCGATCCAGCGCGAGCACGCCGCGCCAGACCCACGGCGTGACGAAGGCGGACAGGCCGATCAGGCTCCAGAACGCCGCTTGCGCTGCGGCACCACCGCCGCCGTCGCGCACATAGGCGATCATGAAGGTCATGTAGGCGATGTAGCCGGCGCCGAACAGGAAGTAGCCGGCGAGATAGATCAGCACGGGGAGAATGGCGAAGGAGGCATGGCCGCCTTCCGTGAAACGCGCTCGGCTCTCGATGCGGATCAGGAACAGAGGCACGGTCATCGCGGCCGAGAGCAGCGTCAGCGCCCACCACACCAGCCACCACGAGCCCGGCCCGAAATGCTGGAGCGTGAACGGGGCGATCAGCCCCGAGGCGAGAATGCCGATCCCGGGGCCGGCATAGTACAGGCTGAGCAGGAAATTCGCCCGCGCGGGCTGCGACTGCGCAATCGAAGCGGCCAGCGCGCCGCCGGCGACGAAGCCGGCCGCGGCACCCAGGCCCAGCACCAGGCGCGCAAGGCTCAGCGCCACGAAATTGCCGGTCAGCGCGCAGGTGGCGAGCGCGGCGACGCAGGCCAGGGTTCCCACGCGGATCGCGGCCGACCAGCCGACGCGCTGGATCAGCCGGGACGCCACCAGCGCGCCCACGAGGTAGCCGACGGCGTTGATGGTGTTCATGAAACCGGCCGCCGAGTAGGACCAGCCGAGGTCCTCCCGCATGTCGGGCAGCACCAGCGCATAGGCAAAGCGGCCGATGCCGAGCCCGACCGTCGCCGCCAGCGACAGGGTCAGGATCAGCCGCGCGGGGTGCGCGTCGGGCAGGGGGCGGTCAGGGGCGTGCACAAGGGGGTACTCCGGCGACCCGCACTGTGGCAGGCCCTGCCGGCCTTGCACAGCCGCAGCGCGGCAATGGTGTCTTGCCAAGCGCGCAACGCCGCTCTAGCACTCCGGCCGGCCGTCATTCCGGGGCGCGCCTTTTGGCGCGAACCCGGAATCCATTCCACCACTTGTTGCGTGGCCTGATGGATTCCGGGCTCGCTCGCTTTGCTCGCGCCCCGGAATGACGAGAGAGGATTGAGAAGGATCTGACCATGGCGACCCACAAACTGCTGCTGCTTCCCGGCGACGGTATCGGCCCCGAGGTGATGGGCGAGGTGAAGCGGCTGATCGACTGGCTCAATTCGGCCGGGATCGCCAAATTCGAGACCGATACCGGCCTCGTCGGCGGCTCCGCCTATGACGCGCACAAGGTGTCAATCTCCGAGGGCGACATGGCCAAGGCGATGGCCGCCGACGCCATCATCTTCGGCGCGGTCGGTGGTCCCAAGTGGGACGCCGTTCCCTACGAGGTGCGCCCCGAAGCCGGCCTGCTCCGCCTGCGCAAGGATCTCGGCCTGTTCGCCAACCTCCGCCCCGCGGTGTGCTACCCGGCGCTGGCCGATGCCTCCAGCCTGAAGCGCGAGGCGGTCGAGGGCCTCGACATCGTCATCGTGCGCGAGCTCACCGGCGGCGTCTATTTCGGCGAGCCCAAGACCATCACCGATCTCGGCAACGGCCAGAAGCGCGCCATCGATACCCAGGTCTACGACACCTATGAGATCGAGCGCATCGCCCGCGTCGCCTTCGACCTTGCCAAGAAGCGCAAGAACAAGGTGACGTCGATGGAGAAGCGCAACGTCATGAAGTCGGGCGTGCTCTGGAACGAGGTCGTGACCCAGGTCCACAAGCGCGAATACCCTGACGTCACGCTCGAGCATCAGCTCGCCGATTCCGGCGGTATGATGCTGGTGAAGTGGCCGAAGCAGTTCGACGTCATCGTCACCGACAATCTGTTCGGCGACATGCTGTCCGACATCGCGGCGATGCTGACCGGCTCGCTCGGCATGCTGCCCTCGGCTTCGCTCGGCGAGGTCGACGTGAAGAGCAAGAAGCGCAAGGCGCTGTACGAGCCGGTGCACGGCTCGGCGCCCGACATCGCCGGCAAGGGCCTCGCCAATCCGATCGCGATGATCTCGTCCTTCGGCATGGCGCTGCGCTACTCCTTCGACATGGGCGCGCTCGCCGACAAGGTCGATGCCGCGATCGCCGCCGTGCTGGCGAGCGGCCTGCGCACCGCCGACATCAAGTCGGAAGGCACCACGGCCGCCTCGACCACGCAGATGGGCGAAGCGATCCTGAAGGAATTGCAGAAGCTGCACGCCTGACGGCAAGCGTTGTCATTCCGGGATGGTCCGAAGGACCAGACCACAGGTGCGCAATTGCGCACCGGGGAATCTCGAGATTCCGGGTTCGGCTCTTCGAGCCGCCCCGGAATGACGGGCTACCATTTCTATCGCGATTGTCGAAAGATGGCGGGCACGGCGCAAGCGCGCCTTTGCCCACCCTACAGCAAGCGATTGATCGTAGCCCGGATGAGCGAAGCGACATCCGGGACCTTGCCTGCAGTGTTCCCGGGTATCGCTGCGCTCACCCGGGCTACGACTTCATCGGAGCCACCTCATGGATGCCTCACCCCGCCCCAAGATCGCGGAAACCATCATCCATGAGACGGTGCGCCGGCGCGAGGCGCAGATCGGGCGGCGCTGCGAGATCCTCGCCAACACGCGCATCGAATATGCGTCGCTCGGCGACTACTCCTATCTCGGCGAGAATTGCGACGTCGCCGATGCCGCAATCGGCAAGTTCACGGCGATCGCCAATTCGGTGCGGATCGGTGCGCCGAACCATCCGATGGGCCGCCCGTCCCAGCATCGCTTCACCTATTGCCCTGAATATTACGAGGCGAGCGCGACGCGCGACCGCGACTTCTTCGCGGATCGCCGCGGCGACCGGGTGATCGTTGGCAATGACGTCTGGATCGGCCACGCCGCGATCCTGCTGCCGGGCGTGCGCGTCGGCGACGGCGCGGTGATCGCGGCAGGCGCAGTCGTCAGCCGCGATGTCGAGCCCTACACCATCGTCGGCGGCGTTCCCGCGCGCCCTATCCGCAAACGCTTCGACGATGCCGTCGCCGAGAGCCTGCGTCGCATCGCCTGGTGGGATTGGCCGGATGAGTTGATCTTCCAGCGCCTCGCCGATTTCCGTTCCGAGGCGATCGAGGAATTTTGCCGGCGCTACGACCCGGCAGCCAACGCGTGAGGCGGAGGCATCTCCCAAAAACAAAAATGGCCGGGCGCGAGCCCGGCCATTTTGATTCGGTGTCTGCGCCCGCCTCAGTACAGCGGGAAATTCTGCGGATAGCCGCCGACGTCGGCCGGCGGGGACAGCGGCTGGCGATCGATCGGGCGGTTGAGGTTCTCGCGGGCGAAGGACGGATAGCCCACCGCCGGCGGGAAGGCGTAGTCGGTGAACTTGCGATCGCCCGGATTGACCTCGGTGCCGCCGTCGAGCCAGGAGCGCTTGCTCACATAGATGCGGGTTCGTCCCTGCTGATAGACCGTGTTGGGGCCGCTCGGGCCGTAATACGGCCGGCCGCGATCGTCATAGCGCTTGATCTTGGTGTCGGCCGAGGCCGGCGCCGCGAAGACCATGGCAATCGCGGCGCCCGCCGCAAGCAATGTCGCCAATTTGTTCGCGGCAGAAAATTTCGAGCTCATCACGTCCCCTTCAGGCGGCAAGCCGCCAGTCGATTTCGACCCATACTAGCCCGGTCGGGGTGGCCGCAACTAGGTCTATTGGGTCACACCAGAGCGGAATAATCGTGCGCGCCGGCAAAAGTTGCATGAATACCAGCCACTTGAGCTTGATGCCGGTCAAAGCGCTCCGCGCAATTGCGCGTTCGCGGCGCCCAGCAGCCAGTCCGGCGCGCCCTGGGGGTCGCAACCCCTGCGCTTGAGCTCGGCACGGGCGAAGAATTCCGCCAGCTTCGGCTCGTTGCCCGAGGTGAGCAGCGTCAGCCGGTTCAGCGTGCAGGCGATGGCCGCGCGCCGGGCGGGCAGCGTATCGCCCTGGCAGGAGAAGCCGGAGATCTGGAGCGCCGGCTCCTCGCTGCGCTTGAGATAGCCAAGGCATGCCTGTGCCGTGCCGGCCGGCCGGAACAAAGCGACCGGGCCGAATTTCGTGTCGATCAGGCCGGCCTGCTCGAGCGGGACGACCGCGTCGAGGCCCATCTGAACGGCGAGGTCTGCGGTCGCCGGGCGAGCCACGTCGAATTCGCCGCCCTCCCGGTAAATCTCGAGCTCGGCCACCGGCTTGTCCGCCTCGCCCGTCCAGCGCATCACGTCCCGGCGGCCACCTTCGGGATGCCGGAGGATGGTATAAGATGCTGTTTTCTCTGATGAATCGAGCCGACCGAGGGCGAAGGCCGGGTGCGAGCGGTCGGCGATGCTCCAGCCTGATTCCTCCGCGGGCTCATCGTCGCGCAGGCTCGGGAGCTGAGCTAATGCCGCAAGACCAAGGATGGCAAACAGCACCAGCGTCCCCACATAGGCGAACAGGCGCGCCAGCGTGCCGACGACCTCGTCGGCGAAATTGGCGAGCGCCAGATGGATCTGGGTGGGAGTTGCGGCCGTGCTGGCCTCAGGCGAGTGCATCCATGGCCTTCGGGCATGGTCCAACGTTGTCTTGAGGCCGGTTCTCGCATAGAAGCGCTGCTCTTCCTGTTTAAGCGTCAGCTTCAGGAACGGGCTTTTTCATCGGAGAGTGAACGATGGGTTACAAAGTCGCAGTCGTCGGCGCGACCGGCAATGTCGGACGGGAAATGCTCAACATCCTCGATGAGCGCAAATTCCCCGCGGACGAGGTCGTGGCCCTCGCGTCACGCCGCAGCGTCGGCGTCGAGGTCTCCTATGGCGACCGCACCCTGAAGGTCAAAGCGCTCGAGCATTACGACTTCTCCGACGTCGATATCTGCCTGATGTCGGCGGGCGGCTCGGTGTCGAAGGAATGGTCGCCGAAGATAGGCGCCGCCGGCACGGTCGTGATCGACAATTCCTCGGCCTGGCGCATGGACCCGGACGTGCCGCTGATCGTGCCCGAGGTGAACGCGGATGCGACCGCGGGCTTCAAGACGAAGAACATCATCGCCAACCCGAACTGCTCGACCGCGCAGCTCGTGGTCGCGCTGAAGCCGCTGCACGACAAGGCGACCATCAAGCGCGTCGTGGTCTCGACCTATCAATCCGTGTCGGGCGCCGGCAAGGACGCGATGGACGAATTGTTCTCGCAGACCAAGGCCGTCTACACCAACAGCGAGATCGTCAATAAGAAGTTTCCCGCGCGCATCGCCTTCAACATCATCCCCCAGATCGACGTCTTCATGGAGGACGGCTACACCAAGGAAGAGTGGAAGATGATGATGGAGACCAAGAAGATTCTTGATCCCAAGATCAAGCTCTCCGCGACCTGCGTGCGCGTGCCTGTCTTCGTCGGCCACTCCGAGGCCGTCAACATCGAGTTCGAGAATCCGATCAGCGCTGATGAAGCGCGCAACATCCTGCGCACGGCGCCCGGCTGTCTCGTCATCGACAAGCATGAGCCCGGCGGCTACGCCACGCCTTATGAAGCGGCCGGCGAGGACGCCACCTATATCAGCCGCATCCGCGAGGACGCCACGGTGGAGAACGGCCTCGTGCTGTGGTGCGTGTCCGACAACCTTCGCAAGGGCGCAGCCCTCAACGCGATCCAGATCGCGGAAGTGCTGATCAACCGCAAGCTGATCAGCGCGAAGAAGAAGGCGGCGTAAGCCTTCGCCCACGCCTCTCGTCGTCCCGGATCTGCGCTCCGCTTCGCTGCGCTTGTCCGGGACGACGATCTAGTTTGATGCGGCAGTATACGATACCGCTCAAGCCTCGCCGCGCGCGTTCCGGAATTCCTTCGCGACCTTGTCCAGCACGAACAGCGACCCCTCCGCGACGCCGAAATAGGCGCCGTGGGTCTGCATCTGGCCGGCATCGACCGCCTTCTGCACGAACGGGAAGGTCATCAGGTTTTCCAGGCTCCGGAACACCGCGGCCTTCTCGATGCGCTCGACGAATTGCGCCATGGTCTCGCGGTCGCGCTGCTCGACCACCTCGCCCGGCTTGATGAACATCTGCATCCATTTGCCGATGAAGTCGCCTGGGGTGAGCGGCTCGATCTTGTCGACGAAGGCGCGGATGCCGCCGCATTGCGCGTGCCCGAGCACCACGATGTGCTTCACCTTCAGCACCTTCACCGCATATTCCAGTGCCGCCGAGACGCCATGCGCGTTGCCGTCGGGCTGATACACCGGCACCAGATTTGCGATGTTGCGGACGACGAACAATTCGCCCGGGCCGACGTCGAAGATCACTTCGGGTGAGACGCGGCTGTCGCAGCAGCCGATCACCATCACTTCCGGCGACTGCCCCTTCACCGACAGCTCGCGATAGCGGGTCTGCTCGGTCGGCAGCCGCTGGGTGGCGAAGGCCCTGTAGCCTTCCAGCAAATGCTCTGGGAATGTGATCATGGCCTATGCCTAATCATAGACCGCAGGGGCGAACAAGCCTTTCGAATAGGCATGCCAGGTGCTATCGGCTCAGGTCAGAAGAGCTACGAGGAAAACGGAAGGACCATTCGCATGACCCGCCCGCGCCGCAGCCATCTGTTCATGCCCGGCTCCAACCCCCGCGCGCTGGAAAAGGCGCAGAATCTGGCCGCCGACGGACTGATCCTCGATCTCGAGGATTCCGTCGCCCCCGACGCCAAGGCGGTTGCGCGCGACGGAATCGCCGCCGCGATCGCGGCCAAGGGGTTCGGCAAGCGCGAGGTCCTGATCCGGACCAACGGTCTCGACACGTCCTGGTGGGCGGATGACGTCGCGATGGCGGCCAAGGCATCGCCTGACGGCATTCTGGTTCCAAAAGTTTCAAGCGTCGAAGATCTCGACACGATCGGCCGCCGCCTTGCCGAGCTCGGCGCGGCGCCGACCGTAAAAGTCTGGGCCATGATCGAGACCGCGCGCGCCGTGCTTCATGCCGAGGAGCTGGCCGCCGCCGGGCGCGATCCATCGAGGCGCCTCTCCGGTTTCGTGTTCGGGCCGAACGACATCTCGCGCGAGACGCGAATCCGGATGCTGCCCGGCCGCGCCGCGATGATCCCGATGATCACCCACTGCATCCTGGCGACGCGCGCCCACGGCCTCGAAATCCTCGACGGCCCCTACAGCGACATCAACAATTCCGACGGGTTTGCCACCGAATGCGCGCAGGGCCGCGACCTCGGCTTCGACGGCAAGACGCTGATCCATCCCTCGCAGATCGAAGCCTGCAACGCGATCTTCACGCCGCCGGAAGAGGAAGTCGCGCGCGCGCGAAAAATCATCGCGGCGTTCGAATTGCCCGAGAACGTCTCGCGCGGCGCGATCCGTCTGGATGGCGCGATGGTGGAACGCCTGCACGCCGACATGGCGCGCCGAACGATCGAGATCGCGGACGCGATCGCCGCGATGAGCAAGGGCTGAGGTGTGTCCCCGACCCGATCCGTCCTTCTGGATCTCGACGGAACGCTGATCGATTCGCGGCCGGGCATTGTCGCAAGCTGCACAGCCGCATTGCGTGTCCTCGGGCACGATCCAGGCAAGGCACCTGACATAGCGATCGGTCCACCACTCGAAGACAGCTTGCGGACGCTGCTACAGGCATATGGCGACGACCGGATCGATGAAGCCGTCGTCGCCTACCGTCAGCACTACGGTGAAAGCGGCTTGCTCGGAAGCGAGCCCTATCCTGGAATCGGCGGAGCGCTCCAGGAATGGAGGCAAGCCGGATTGAGGATCTACCTTGCGACATCGAAGCGCGAAGTCTTCGCGCGACGGATCCTGGAGAACCTGAATTTGGCGGTGTATTTCGACGGCATCCACGGCTCGGTGCCGGGCGGCACGCTCGATCATAAGCCTGAGTTACTCGCCCATATCCTGTCTGAATACGGCATCGCTGCCTCGCACAGCCTCATGATCGGCGATCGCCGCCACGACATCGTCGGCGCTCATGCGGTCACGATGCGCGGGCTTGGCGTGCTCTGGGGATATGGCAGCCGGGATGAGCTGGAGGCGGCCGGCGCGGACCAATTGGTGGAGCGGCCAGCCGATCTCGCGCGCACGGCTCTATCGATGTTGAACGGATAGTTCCCGTCGCAATCCGCGACGCGTCAACGCGGTGCGAGATCGGCGCGATCGAGCGACTCCAGCGTCGCGGCATTGCCGCAATAACCGTGATAGTTCTCCGCAGCGGTGCCGTCGGCGAGATCGCGGTCGCACTGTCCCTTGTGATCGCAGAGCGAGCAGACCCGCTCCATGTCGCGCAGCAGCAGCGGCTGTGCGCGGCCGAGCCCTTCGGCGTTGATGCCGAGCTGCTCCAGCATCTTCGGCAGTTCATCGGCGGCGTGCTTGCCATGACGGACCAGCTCTTCGAGATCGTCGGGCGCGATCCTGAGATCGCTCGCGATCCGGTCGAAATCGGGGCGATCGAGCTGCCGCATCTCGTTCATCTCGCGGCGATGCTTCAGCCAGCTGGCAAAGGAGTCGATGAGGTCCTGGACGATGGGATAAGGCCTGCTTGCGGTGCTCATGCGAGGCTCCGTTTGGGTCGTGGAATTGGAGCGAGATTAGGCACAATGGTGCAGGAGCGCGTTGCGCTGGATCAAATTCAGCTCGCGTGTCCCGGACGCGCTGCAGCGTGAATGACCACCGCCGTCGTCCCGGCGAAAGCCGGGACCCATACCGCGAGGTTTATCGATGGCGCGCGGTGCCCGTTGCCATCGAAACACAACTGAGAGTCTTCGCCAAACTCCTGCCTGTGGTTATGGGTCCCGGCTTTCGCCGGGACGACAGCGGAGGATTGGGAATCAGCTGAACCGCTCCGTCGCCCAGGCATAAAGGCTGCCCGGGATCGGCTTCTCGCCACCGCGGCCCTTGGGCGAGATGTGCAGGCCGATGATGTCGGGGTCGGTGACGAGACCGAGATAGCTCGATGGGTCGAAGAAAAGTTTTGGCTCGGCGTGCACGGCGTAGAACGACTGCTTCGGCAGTGCGCGGCTCAGCTCGCCGGTGCGGCGCGCCAGTGCAGTCAGCGCCGCAGGTCCGAAGATCGCGACACGGATGTCCGAGAGGCGGTTCGAGCCGCCGCGCAGGCGGCGCATCATGAAGGTGATGCGATGGCGCACTGACAGCCAGTTCGGCGTCAGCTCCTCCTGCTCCATCAGCTCTTCGAAGGCGGCAACGATGCCGTGCCCCGGCGGCAGGTAGATCACGGAATTGCCGAGCTGGCGCGGCCGCTCCCAGGCGAAGTAGGGCTTTGCCGGATCGATCTCGACGGGCTTCAAGAGCAGCACATCGGCATCGAGCCAGAGGCCGAGGCCCTTCGCCATCAGCTTCATGCGGAAGAAGTCGCTGAACTGAAGCGTGGTCCAGTCGCGCCAGCTTCCGTCGGGCTGCGGCGGCCGCAATCGTTCGGAGAACGCATGCGGCAGGATCGCTTCGGCATCCGCATTGCCGACGCCCGCAGGCAGGCCGGGAATGGTGTCAAAGCTGTAGACCGTGACCTTGTGGCCGGCAGCTAACTGCGAGCGCAGGCAGGTCTGGCGCAGGGCGTCCATCGGGCCGTGCCAGAAGGTGACGATGTCGGGCAGCATGGCCGGAAGCTTAGAGCATGATCCGGAAAAGTGTGCAGCGGTTTTCCGAAAAGATCATGCTCAAACAACAGGTGATAATCAGAGCAAAGAAAAAGCCCCGGCGCTGTCAGCGCCGGGGCTCGAACGGGATATCGAGCTCAGGCCCAGGCGCGTTCGCGCTTGAGCTTGTCCTCATAGGTGTCGATCGAGGCCTTCTTCTCCATCGTCAAGCCGATGTCGTCGAGGCCGTTGATCAGGCAGTGCTTGCGGAACGGGTCGATCTCGAACTTGACCTTGCCACCGTCGGGGCCGCGGATCTCCTGGTTCGGCAGGTCGATCGTCAGCGTCGCGTTGGCGCCGCGCTCGGCGTCGTCGAACAACTTGTCGAGGTCTTCTTGGGCAACGCGGATCGGCAGAATGCCGTTCTTGAAGCAGTTGTTGTAGAAGATGTCGCCGAACGAGGTCGAGATCACGCAGCGGATGCCGAAGTCGAGCAGCGCCCAAGGCGCGTGCTCACGGCTCGAGCCGCACCCGAAATTGTCACCGGCGACCAGCACCTTCGTATTGCGATAGGCCGGCTGGTTGAGGACGAAATCAGGATTCTCGCTGCCGTCGTCCTTGTAGCGCTGCTCGGAGAAGAGCCCCTTGCCAAGGCCGGTGCGCTTGATGGTCTTGAGGTACTGCTTCGGAATGATCATGTCGGTGTCGACATTGATGATCTTCAGCGGCGCCGCGACGCCTTCCAGCGTGGTGAACTTGTCCATGGTTGCGCTTTCCCGGGTGGTTCAGGGGGAACAGGTATTTATCGCGATCGGGGGCCGAATCCTAGGCCGAATTCGGCAGATCTAGTCTGCTTGACCCGTCTCCTGGGCCTCAATTGCCGCCATATCGTCGTCCGAAAGGCCGAAATGGTGGCCGATCTCGTGGATCAGGACGTGGCGGACGATATGGCCGAGGGTCTCGTCGTGCTCGGCCCAGTAATCCAGGATTGGCCGGCGGTAGAGCCAGACCATGTTGGGCAGCCGCGCCACGTCGCCAAAGCTCTGCTGGGGCAGGCCGACGCCCTGGAACAGGCCGAGCAGGTCGAACTCGCTCTCGCAGTCCATCTCGTCCAGGACCTCCTCGGTCGGGAAGTCGTCGACGCGGATGATCACGCCCTCGCACAGCCCGCGAAATTCCGCCGGCAGGCGCTCGAACAATTCGTGGGCCACCGCTTCCATCTCGGCCAGCGAGGGGGCCTTCAATTCCGTCCACATGGACTTCTCTTAGCGTGGGTTTTGCGGCGTTGCATCCCGCTTTATAAGATCGAGCGTTGACGTCGCGCGTGAAAACGAGGAGCGTACGACGCATCAAGGGGATGGCTCAGGTCGGTGGTGGTGTGATGCGGGCGGGAACAGCAGTACCGGTTCTACTGTGCATGGGGTTGTTTTCGACTTTTTTTGTCGGCGCCCCAACCCAGGCCCAGGCCCAGGCCCAGACGGCCGGCCCTGACATCCGGCTGGCCCAGGCGGTCTCGCCCGACGCCCCGCCGCCGCGCAGGCGGCCCCAGACGCGCCTGCGCGTCACGCCGTATTACAGCCCGGACGGCGTCTATCCGCGCTACAATCCCGGTCCCGATGCGGTCCGCGAGTGCAACGCCACCTATGTGCAGGAATACCGGCCCAGCGGCACGGTGATCGTGCCGCATATGAGCTGCTACTGGCGCCGGGGCTGACGTCCCCTCAATTCCCGCGGAGCGCGCCGATCAGGCCGGCGCCGACGACCGCTGCAGACGCGCCATAGACCAGGATCGTCATGACGAGCTGAGTCAGCGGGCTTGCCGCGCCGGCCTCGACGCCCGGTCCCTGCGCGGCAATCGCCGAGCTCGCGCCAAGCGCAAGGCTCGCTGCGATCGCGAGGCGAGATATCCGCAATCCGCTGGAATTCGGCATGACCATCTCCTGCATTCGCTCGACCAGAAGATACGTTCGTCGCTGACGGCCGGTTTTGGTGGCGCCTGAAATGTTGCGCCGAGACTTTAGGAACTTGTCGCGTGCCCTCTGCATTCGCGTCCGGGGCGCGTTCATCCATAGCCTATTCAGGCTCAAGGCTCCAGAGCTCGGCCCTCATCCTTGTGTCGTAACACCATTGGCGCCGTCATCATTGGCGCGGGCATCGTCATCACCGCCGTTGGTGACGGGACGCTCGATAGTCAGGAACAGGCCCGGATTCCTGACCTGTTTTAACTTGCAGACGGCCTTGTCAAGCCCGCATGCTCAAGGCGCGGAGGTCGTCATGACGCGATGGATTGCATTGGCCGTTCTCGTTGGGCTCGCCGCCGTTATGCCTCGCGCTTCCGCGACGCAGAGGACGGCGAAGCCGGATGCCTCGGCGGGGATCGCAGTTTTTGATGCGCGGCGACACGCGCGACACTACGACATTGCGCGGTACTCTGCGCCCCGTGATCCGCGCTACTACGCGCGGCCCGTCTACTACCGTCCCTATCCCTACGGTGTGCCCGCGCCTTTCGTATTCGGCTATGGACCGTTCTGGTGAGTTGCTGCTCTAGCCGGCGGGCGCAAATCTTTGACCAGCAGCACTGTCGCTTGTGCGCCTGCCTTTCGGTCTTGCGAGATCTCGACATAGTCGGGCGAGTTCGAGAAGGCGAGGAACGCGGCCTCGTCGGGAAACGACATCATGACAAGTTTGTCATGCGGCCACGCGCCTTCGAGCACGCGGGGCTGTTCGTCGGCCGCTAGCAGTCGTCCGTTGAATTTCTTGAACACATCGAAGAATCGCACCTGGTAGCGGTCATACGCCGCGCGGTCCGTCATCTTCAATTGCGCGATTGCGTAGACAGTCATCGCCAAGATTCCTTCGTAAGGATCGCAATCTTGTAGCCTGGATGGAGCGCAGCGAAATCCGGGATTGGCGCGGAGCGCAAGACTTTTCCCGGATTGCGCAACGCTCCATCCGGGCTACGAAGCGCATCGCTCGGAGCGACGTTCATTCATGAGGGGTTCACGTCGCTGTCCCTAATTTAATCTTGGGAGCAACCGCAAGTGAACAGCCGAATGAACAGCGGTGGCGCGAGACATTGCGCCGCAATGCCGCCGTCCGGGTTGAGGGAGAATTCCATGCTGAGGATTTTGGGTGTTGGGACAAGCCCGATCCGCTTGCTCGGCCTTGCGGCCGTTGCCACAGCTGATGCTGTCGGCCGGGACTGCGCGCCGCGCCGAGGCGATGACGCCGATCAATCCCACGGCGTTGCCGGCGGCGACGGCCGCTAGCGACGACCTCGTCACGCAGGTTCGCCACGGCGGCGGCGGACATGGCGGTGGCGGACATGGCGGAGGTTTTCACGGCGGCGGCTTCCGTGGTGGCGGGGGACATTTCGGCGGCTTCCATGGTGGCGGCTTCCGCGCCGCGCCGGCCTTTCACGGCGGCGGCATTCGCTACGGAGGAGTTCGCCACTACGGCGGCGGCGGATTTCATCGCTACGGAATCTATCGCCCTCATTACGGCTATCGCCACTTCCACCGGCGCTATTATTACGGCGGCTACTATCCCTACTACCACTATCCGCGCCGCTGCCGGATCATCTGGACCTATTACGGCCCGCGCCGCATCTGTCGCTGGCATCGCTGGCACTATCCGTACCGTTATTGGTGACGTGAGTTGCTAGCTGAAATCGACATCGTCATTCCAGGGCGATGCGAAGCATCGAACTATGGTGCGCACTTGCGCACCTGAGAATCTCGAGATTCCGGGTTCGCCCTATGGGCGCCCCGGAATGACTGCGGATAGTGGCGCTGTCTGATTCACAGCCAATCCTTCAGCTTCCACGACGAAGCCTTCCACCGCATCAGGTTCTCGATCTTCCACTGCCTGAACATCGCCGGCGGCCAGCGGCTGAGCTTTGAGGTCTCCTCGACCTCGGGCTTGGCGACGATGCGCAGCGGTGTCGCGCGCCGCCGGTGCTGGCGCGTCGCCTCGCTGATCAGATCGACATATTCAGGCTTGTTGGCCATGAGGCGTGTCCTCGCGAAGCCGTCGCGAGGACACAATGTCGGCGCTGCCGCTTAACAGCCGCTTGCCGCGTTAGCTCAAATTGCGGGGAGCAGCTTAGCGCCACTCCCTGACGTCGACGAAGTGACCGGCGATCGCCGCGGCGGCCGCCATCGCCGGCGACACCAGATGCGTGCGGCCCTTGAAGCCCTGGCGGCCCTCGAAATTGCGGTTCGAGGTCGAGGCGCAGCGCTCTTCCGGCTTGAGCTTGTCCGGGTTCATGGCAAGGCACATCGAGCAGCCCGGCTCGCGCCATTCGAAGCCGGCCTTGATGAAGATCTTGTCCAGACCCTCAGCCTCGGCCTGCTCCTTCACGATGCCCGAGCCCGGCACCACCATGGCGTTGACGCTGGCGGAGACCTGCTTGCCTTCCGCGATCTTGGCCGCGGCGCGCAGATCTTCGATGCGGCCGTTGGTGCAGGAGCCGATGAAGACGCGATCGAGCTTGATGTCGGTGATCTTCGTCCCCGCGGTCAGGCCCATGTACTTCAAGGCGCGGTGCTTGGAGAGACGCTTGGCCTCGTCCGCGATCTTGTCGGGATCGGGCACGATGCCGGTCACCGAGATGACGTCTTCCGGGCTCGTGCCCCAGGTCACGATCGGCGGCAGCTTTGCAGCGTCGAGGCGCAGCTCGTGGTCGAAATGCGCGCCTTCGTCGGAGCGCAGTTTCTCCCAGTAGCGCATCGCCGCGTCCCAGGCCGCGCCCTTCGGCGCCTTGGGGCGGTCACGCAGGAAGTCGTAGGCCTTCTGATCGGGCGCGACCAGGCCGGCGCGGGCGCCGCCTTCGATCGACATGTTGCAGACCGTCATGCGGCCTTCCATGCTGAGCGCGCGGATCGCGTCGCCGGCGTATTCCAGCACGTAGCCGGTGCCGCCCGCGGTGCCGATCTCGCCGATGATGGCGAGGATGATGTCCTTGCCGGTCACGCCGTCAGGCAATTTGCCGTCGACGGTGACGCGCATGTTCTTGGCCTTCTTCTGGATCAGCGTCTGCGTCGCCAGCACGTGCTCGACCTCGGAGGTGCCGATGCCGTGCGCGAGCGCGCCGAACGCGCCATGCGTCGAGGTGTGGCTGTCACCGCAGACGATGGTGGTGCCGGGCAGGGTGAAGCCCTGCTCGGGGCCGATGACGTGGACGATGCCCTGGCGCTTGTCGAACTCGTTGTAATATTCGATGCCGAATTCCTTGGCGTTCTCGGCCAGCGCCTTGATCTGCTCGATGCTCTCCGGATCCGGATTCGGCTTGGAGCGGTCGGTGGTCGGCACGTTGTGGTCGACGACCGCGAGCGTCTTTTCCGGCGCATGAACCTTGCGCCCGGTCGCGCGCAGGCCTTCGAACGCCTGCGGCGAGGTCACCTCGTGCACCAGATGGCGGTCGATATAGAGCAGGCAGGTGCCGTCGTCGGCTTCGTGCACCAGGTGGTCGTTCCAGATCTTGTCGTACAATGTGGTCGGCTTGGACATGAGCTTGAGCTCCGGGAATGTGTGTCAGCGAAGAGCGCGGGTGGCGCGCGGGGCAACAAAATCGTCAGCGCAGCTTTTAGGCTGCGCGCGTAAGCTCTGACGTTGCCGAGGTCGCGAAGCGTCCGAAGAACCGGCCAGGCAGCCGCGAGCGATCGTCGATGACGATGCGCTTGACGGGGGCAAGGCTGGTCAGATCTGGAAACATTCCAAGAATATATAGCAGGGAGATTTGGAAGCGCGAGGGCTTTGACGCGCACGGCTGACGCAACAAAAAAGCGCGGAGCCGAGCCCCGCGCTTTCTAGAACTTGCCTGGTGGGCGAAAGCTTACTCGCCGACGGCCGCCGCGCGGTCCTGCTTCTCGACGATGCGGGCCGACTTGCCGCGAAGGTTGCGGAGGTAATACAGCTTGGCGCGACGCACCTTGCCGCGGCGCACCACCTTGATCGAGTCGATCATCGGCGACATCACCGGGAACACGCGCTCGACGCCCTCGCCGTACGAAATCTTGCGCACGGTGAAGCTCTCGTTGAGGCCACCGCCGGAACGGCCGATGCAGACGCCTTCATAGGCCTGCACGCGGGTGCGGTCGCCTTCGACGACCTTCACGTTGACGATCACGGTGTCGCCGGGGCCGAATTCCGGAATGTCCTTGCCGGCGGACAGCTTGTCGAATTGCTCTTGTTCGAGCTGCTTGATCAGGTTCATGGGTAAATCTCCATCGGCGCGCCCAGCCTTTTCAAACGGGGGCTGCGCGAAATTCGTCTATCCAGCCATTGCGGATTTGGCCGCTGCTATAAGGCAAGCCGGAGCGTTTGTCACCCGTCTGTCTTGTTTTTTGGCGTTTTTTGGCGACCGGCCCGATTCGGGGCCTTGACCGGGATTTGGGCCCACAAATCGGGCCGCCGGGCCGCCGTCAGGGCCTCGGATTCGGCCCGCCGCCAGGCCGCGACCTTGGCGTGGTCGCCGGAGGTCAGGATCTCGGGGATCGGGACCCCCTCGAACAGCTGCGGACGGGTAAATTGGGGGTATTCGAGCAGGCCGTCGGAGAAGCTTTCATCGGTTCCCGAGGCCTCCTTGCCCATCACCCCCGGCAGCAGCCGGACGCAGGCGTCAATCAGCGCCAGGGCCGCGATTTCGCCCCCGGACAGCACGTAATCGCCGATCGAGACCTCCTCCAGGCCCCGCCCGTCGATCACCCGCTGGTCGATCCCCTCGAACCGCCCACAGACGATCAGCGGGCCGGGGCCCTGAGCAAGCTCCACGACGCGGGCCTGGGTCAATGGCCGACCCCGCGGGCTCATCAGCAGGCGGGGCCGCTCTTTTGAAGAATCTTGGCCGATCTCCGACGCGTCGATGGCGGCCGCCAGAACGTCCGCCCGCAGCACCATGCCCGGGCCGCCGCCGGCCGGAGTGTCGTCCACGCTGCGGTGCCGGTCGGTGGCGGAGGCCCGAATGTCCCGCGCTTCCAACTGCCAGAGCCCGGAGGCCAGCGCCCGGCCGGCCAGGCTCACGCCGAGCGGTCCCGGAAACATCTCCGGAAACAGCGTCAGCACCGTCGCGCGCCAGGGTGTGGGGTTGGTCATTGCGCCCTAAGAAATCCGTCGTCCCGGCGAAGGCCGGGACCCATAGCCACCGCGCTCAGTTTTGCGATGGCTGGAGCTACCAGCTTAGCCAAAAACCACGGTTTGTGGTTATGGGTCCCGGCCTTCGCCGGGACGACTCGCTGAGGGAGCGTCGCGATCCTCGCCCGCGATCTCCTGCGGCAGCGCGATCACGACGCGGCCGCCGGCGATGTCGACCTCCGGCACCACCGCATTGGAGAACGGCAGCAGCAGCGACGTGCCCTTCGGCGGCGCGATCTCGATGATGTCGCCGGCGCCGAAATTATGGATCGCGAGCACGCGGCCGAGCGCTTCGCCGTCGGTGGTGACAGCGGCAAGCCCGATCAGATCGGTGTGGTAATATTCGTCCTCGTCGGTCGCGGGCAGCTTTTCGCGCGCGACGTAGAGCTCGATGCCGTTGAGGCGCTCGGCCTCATCGCGGGTCGTGACGCCCTTGAACGTCGCGACCAGATGATCCCTGGCCTCGCGCGCCGTTGCGACCTCGAACTGGCGCTTGCCGTCCTTGGACAGCAGCGGGCCGTAGCGCTTCACGGCAAAAGGATCTTCGGTGAAGGTCCATAATTTGACCGCACCGCGCACACCATGCGCGGCGCCGATCCGCGCGACGCAGACCAGCGCCGACATGTCCTGGCCTTAGCCCTTCGCGGCGGCTTCGGCCTGCGCCTTGCGCTCCTTGCGCGGCACGGCCTTCTGCGGGTTGTTGCGCGCTTCGCGCTTCTTGACGCCGGCGGCGTCGAGGAAACGCGACACGCGGTCCGACGGCTGCGCGCCCTTGGCGACCCAGGCCTTCACCTTCTCCATGTCGAGCTTGAGGCGCGCCTCGTTGTCCTTCGGCAGCAGCGGGTTGAAGTAGCCGAGACGCTCGATGAAGCGGCCATCGCGCGGAAAGCGCGAGTCGGCGACGACGACGTGATAGACGGGACGCTTCTTGGTGCCTGCGCGGGCGAGGCGGATAACGACGGACATTCAGTTCTCCTTCAAAGTACAGTTTGTTCGGTTGATTGGTATTCCGCGTTGCGCGGGACCGGTGCGGTCCCCCGCGACGAATTCCTCATTTCTTCTTGCCGGGAAAACCGCCGAGCCCCGGAAGGGTCGGCTTGCCGCTGAGGCCCGTAAGCCCCGGCAAATTCGGTAGGCCAGAGCGAAGACCGGGCGGCAGATCCTTCGGCAGGTTAGGCAGACCCTGCCCGCCGCCGCTCTGCATCTTCTCCTGCATTGCCTTCATCTCTTCGGGCGAGGGCATCTTCATGCCGCCGCCAAAGCCCATCGCCTGGGCGATGCCGGCGAGCGGGCCGCGCTTGCCCGAGCCCATGGCCTTCATCACGTCGGCCATGTTCCGGTGCATCTTGAGCAGCTTGTTGACCTGCTCGACGCTCTGGCCACTGCCGGCGGCGATGCGCTTCTTGCGGCTGGCCTTGAGCAGGTCGGGATGACGGCGCTCGTCGCGCGTCATGGAATCGATCACCGCGACCTGGCGCTTCAGGATCTTGTCGTCGATGCCGGCGGCCGCGATCTGGTTCTTCATCTTGGCGATGCCGGGCATCATGCCCATCAGCCCGCTGATGCCGCCCATGTTCGCCATCTGCAACAGCTGCTCGCGCATGTCGTTGAGGTCGAACTGACCCTTGCGCATGCGCTCGGCGGTGCGCGCGGCCTTTTCGGCGTCGATGTTGGCGGCGGCACGTTCGACCAGCGACACCACGTCGCCCATGCCGAGGATGCGGCCGGCGATACGATCGGGATGGAAGTCCTCCAGCGCGTCGGTCTTTTCACCGGTGCCGATCAGCTTGATCGGCTTGCCGGTGACGGCGCGCATCGACAGCGCCGCGCCGCCGCGGCCGTCGCCGTCCACACGGGTCAGCACGATGCCGGTGAGGCCGACGCGCTGATCGAACGCGCGCGCAAGGTTGACCGCGTCCTGGCCGGTGAGGCTGTCGGCGACCAGCAGCACTTCATGCGGATTGGCGGCGGCTTTGATCGCAGCCGCTTCCGCCATCATGTCTTCGTCGAGCGTGGTACGGCCGGCGGTGTCGAGCAGTACGATGTCGTAGCCGCCGAGCTTGCCGGCTTCGAGTGCGCGCTTCGCAATCTGCGGCGGCTGCTGGCCCGCCACGATCGGCAAGGTCGGAATGTCGAGGTCGCGGCCGAGCACGGCCAGCTGCTCCATCGCCGCCGGGCGATAGACGTCGAGCGAAGCCATCAGCACCTTGCGCTTGTCGCGCTGGACCAGGCGGCGGGCGAGCTTCGCGGTGGTGGTGGTTTTACCGGAGCCTTGCAGGCCGACCATCATGATCGGCACCGGCGGCACGGAATTGACGTCGATGGTCTGGCTTTCGGCGCCGAGCGTGTTGATCAGCTCGTCATGGACGATCTTGACCACCATCTGGCCGGGGGTGACCGACTTGACGACGGTGGCGCCGATCGCCTGCTCGCGGACGCGCTCGGTGAAGCTGCGCACCACCTCTAACGCGACGTCGGCCTCCAGCAGCGCGCGGCGCACCTCGCGCATCGCGGCGTCGACGTCCTTTTCGGTCAGCGCACCGCGCCCCGTCAGACGATCGAGAATGCCACCAAGCCGTTCCGACAGATTGTCGAACAATGCCGTTGTCCCTTGTCCTGCTCGCGCAGGGTTGCCGCATTCACCACTGTCATGCCCCGGCTTGACCGGGGCATCCAGTACGCCGCGGCACCTCGGTTCAGCCGAGCGGCCTCTGGGATACTGGATCGCCCGATCAAGTCGGGCGATGACCACTTCCTTGGATAAGCGATCTTCCAAACACCTTTGCGCCCGAGGGCGCACAGCGCTGTCGGGCGTTGACCTCTGGCCTCCAGGGCCAGTCGGCGGGTCGAAAAGAAAGCCTTTCCGAGAAAGTGGCGGGGTTAAACGCCGCTCCCGCCCAAAAGTCAAGGAAAGTTAGGGGGCCGGGGCCTGTTTGGGAAGGCAAGGCCTTGAAAACACGTCCTTTCCGTCGGTGGGTTCCTTTTCCTCTGCCCCCGCCCATATAGGCGGAGATGCCTCACTGTCCGCGCCATCCCTAGAAGTCCGCCCGTGCCGGTCACCCGCCGCCGCATTTTCGGACTGCTTGCCGGAGCCGGTGCGCTGGTCGGCGTCCCCTCCCTCTGGATGTCCCGCATGAAGACCTATGACGGTCCCGCCTCCGACCATTTCAACGGCCTGCACTTCTTCGATCCCGACGGCGCGCCGCCGAAATCGCTTCGCGAGGTGCTGCGCTGGCAGTTCAGCGGCAAGCGGCAGCGGGCGACCTGGCCGGAGTGGGCGCCGAGCCCCCATGCCGATACCCCGCCGGAGCGCGTTGACGGCGGCAAGGTGCGGCTCTCCTTCGTCGGGCACGCCAGCTGGCTGATCCAGGCCGGCGGCCTCAACATCCTGGTCGATCCCGTCTGGTCCTCGCGGGTCTCGCCGGTCGCCTGGGCCGGGCCGAAGCGGCACAACGATCCCGGCATCGCCTTCGACAAGCTGCCGAAGGTCGACGTCGTGCTGGTCTCGCACGGTCATTACGATCACTTGGACATCGCGACGCTGTCGCGACTCGCCAAGAATTTTGCTCCGCGGGTGGTCACGCCGCTCGGCAACGACGTGACGATGCGCAGCACCGACGCGTCGATCAAGGCCGAGGCGTTCGACTGGCACGACCGCGTCGAGCTCGGGGGCGGCATCGCCGTGCATCTGGTTCCGACCCGGCACTGGACGGCGCGCGGCGTGTTCGATCGCAACAAGGCGCTGTGGGCGAGTTTTGTATTGGAGACGCCGGCCGGGAAAATCTACGTCGTCTGCGATTCCGGCTATGGTGATGGCCGGCATTTCCGCCGCGTCGCCGAGAAGCACGGGCCGTTACGCCTGGCGATCCTCCCGATCGGCGCTTACGAGCCGCGCTGGTTCATGCGCGACCAGCACATGAATCCGGAAGACGCGGTGAAGGCGCTGCTCGATTGCGGCGCGCAGGACGCGCTCGGGCATCACCACGGCACGTTCCAGCTCACGGATGAAGCGATCGACGCACCGGCCAAGGCGCTGGTGGAAGCGCTGGATACTGCGAAGATTCCGCAGGAGCGGTTCGTCGCGATGAAGCCGGGGCAGGTGGTGGAGATTTAGGTCTCGCCAAACATCAAGCTGTCGTCCCGGCCTAGTGCGCAATTGCGCACGGGGGGCCGGGACCCATACCGCGTGATTTTTCATGCGTGGACGGTCGCAGTACCGAACTGCGAGTCTTCGCTAAACCACTCCCTGTGGTTATGGGTCCCGGCCTTCGCCGGGACGACACCGTTGGTGTGGTGAACAGTGTGCCTCTTACGGCGCTACGTCTACTGCCCCTGCTTGATCGCCCAGCTCACATTCACCGTCACCGACAGCGTCTCCTCGCCGGGCGCGACGGCGGCGGGTGCGGCCATCGGGGCCGTTGCCATTCGCGCCTTGAACAACGGCACCGGCGCGCCGCCTTCGGAGACGCTGAGCGGCGCGCCCAGCGTGACGCCGGTGGCTTTGGCATAGACTTCCGCCTTGCGGCGGGCATCCGCCACCGCCTGCTCGCGGGCCTCGTCGAGCAGTTTTGACGCCTGCGTCACCTCGAACGAGATGTTGCCGATGTCGTTGGCGCCGGCGCCGACCAGCGTGTCGATGATGCCGGCCACTTTCGTCACGTCGCGAATCTTGACGGTGACGCGATTGGAGGCGCGGAAGCCGACCACGGGCGAGGCGCCGGTAGATTTGTTCTGGCCGTATTGCGGCTGCAGCGACAGCCGCGAGGTCTGGTAATCCTTCTCGGCGATCCCGGCGCCCTTCAGTGCCAGCAGCACCTTGCCCATCGCGGCGTTGTTGGCGTCGGAGGCTTCCTTCGCCGTCTTGGCGTCATTGGCGACACCCGCGTCGATCTGCGCAAGATCGGGCGCCACTGAAACGGTGGCCTCGCCGCTCACCGAGATCGCGGAGGGAAAGTCGTCGGCGAGCACGGGCGTTGCCAGCAGCGTGGCAGCGAAAACGGCGGCGAGTAGGGCAGGCTTTTTCATCGGTCTCACTTCAGTGGCACGAAAACATTGATCACGAGCTTGTCCTCCGCCGTCTTCAGGGGATCGGTGAGGTACTCCTCGATAAAGGTGTCCTTGGCTTCCAGTCTCTTGTCGTCGAGGTGATTGGTGATCGCCTCATAGGTGTTGTCCATGTTGTCGTAGGAGCCGCGATGGACGAATTTCAGCGCCTTGCCCTCTGGCGATTTGCCGACGCTCATGTCCTTGGGCAGGTTCTTGGGATCCTGCTCGACCGGAATTTCGGCGAGGAAGGTGAAGCCGGTGTCGTCGGTCGAGGTGTAGACGATCATCGAATTGCCGGCGTGCTTGATGCCCTGCTTGTCCAGGAGCGTGTTCAGCGCCTTGAAGGCGTCGACCAGCGTGTCGAAGGCCGAGTCCCAATTGGCAGTGCCCTTGACCATCACGACCTTCCTGGACTCGAGCGTGGTCTCGAGGCCAAAGGGATCGGCGGTCTGGACCGGGGCGGGGGTGGCGGCCGCGGCGGGCGGCGGTGCGGCCGGGCTGGGTGAGGGTGAGGCGCTGGCCGCCGGCGATGCCGCTGGGGCG
>NZ_LBJZ01000152.1:0-38400 GCF_028128935.1 Bradyrhizobium sp. CCBAU 11361 | reverse complement strand
CGCGATCGCGCCGCAATCGAGGCGACGATCGCGGCCGTGCTCGCCGCCGACCGGCTCGTGCTCGGCGGCGTCGCGACCTACGAGGGCGCCGCCGCAACATCCGATCCCGACGAGACGATGCGCGCGATCGCGGCACTGATGGAGCGCACCATCGAGACGTTTGCGCTGGTGCGCGCCGCCGCCCCGCAGCGGCCGTTGATCATGAGCGCCGGCGGCTCGGCCTATTTCGACATCGTCGCGCGCGCGCTTGCACCTAGCGCGCAGGCCGACGGCAACGCCGGCGTGGTCCTGCGCTCCGGCGCGCTGTTCTTTGCCGATCACGGCATCTACGCCCGCGCCTTCGCGGAAACGGACCGTCGCGGCGGTCTCCTCATCGATGGCACGCGCCACTCTGCGGCGGAGGGTTTCCGCCCCGCACTGACGCTCTGGGCCGAGGTGCTGTCGCGCCCCGAGACGGGCCTCGCGATCGCCGGTTTCGGCATGCGCGACGCCTCCTTCGATCAGGGACTGCCCGTTCCATTGCGCGTGTCCCGCGACGGCGTCGAGCAGCCGGGGCTCGCCGCTGCGCTGGCGGTAACGCGCCTCAACGACCAGCACGCGTTCCTGTCCGTTGCTCCTGAAAGCGCCGTTGCCGTCGGTGACATCATCGCCTTCGGCATCTCGCATCCCTGCACCTGCCTCGATCGCTGGCGCGTCATTCTCGGGCTCGACGCAGATGGTGTGGTCACGCGCGCCCTCCCCACCCAGTTCGGCTGAGAGCGCATGCGATGAACTTCCTGCCGCTCTGGCGCTATCAGAACCAGCTCATCGACGGGGCCATCGTCACGCTCGAGCTGACGGTGATCGCGGCGCTGGCCGGGCTCCTGATCGGCGTTGCCGGCGCGGTCGCGCTGAACGGCCGCATCACGCCGCTGCGCTGGCTGGTGCGCGGTTACATCGAGCTGTTCCGCAACACGCCGTCGCTGATCCAGATCTTCATCGTCTTCTTCGTGCTGCCGACCTTCGGCCTGAAGCTGCCGGCCTTCGAGGCCGCTGCCGTCGCGCTGTCGCTGTATTTCGGCGCCTATTCGGTCGAGATCATTCGCGCCGGTCTCGACTCCGTGCCGAAGAACCAGATCGAGGCCGGCCAGTGCCTCGGGCTATCCGGCTGGCAGGTGTTCCGTCACATCCTGCTGCCGCCGGCGCTGCGCAACGCCTATCCGGCCGTGACCAGCCAGTTCGTCCTCTTGCTGCTCGGCACCTCGCTCGCCTCGCAGGTCGCCGCCGACGAGCTGTTTCACGTCGCGGGATTCATCGAGAGTCGCACCTACCGCAGCTTCGAGGTCTATGCGGTGATCTGCGTGGTCTATTTCGCGATGGCGATGTCGTTCAAGGCGCTGTTCGCCATCATCGGTTTGGCGGCCTTCCGCTGGCCGCGACGGCGCTGAGGGGAAAGCGATGCGATCCTTCTCCCTCATTGATTTCGTCTCGCTGTTCGCGGCGCTGCGCTGGACCGTCGCACTCGTCGTGCTCGCGCTCGCCTTCGGCGCGCCGCTGGCACTCGGGCTCGCCATGGGCCGCGTCAGCCGCTTCGCCGGGCTGCGCTGGACGATGGCGGCATGCATCCAGGTGATCCAGAGCGTGCCGCTGCTCGGGCTGTTGTTCTTCTTCTATTTCGGCATGCCGGTGTTTTTGGGAATCCAGGTGCCGGCGCTCGTTGCCGTGACCGTCGCCTACACGCTCTACACCGCCGCCTTCCTCGGCGAGATCTGGCGCGGCGGGCTGGAAGCGGTGAAGCAGGCGCAATGGGAGGCCGGCGCCTGCCTCGGCCTCTCCGCCTGGCAGCAATTCCGCCACATCATCGCGCCGCAGGCGCTGCGGCTGTCGCTGCCGCCGACCGTCGGCTTCCTGGTGCAGCTCATCAAGGGCACCTCGCTCGCCTCGATCCTCGGCTTCGTCGAGCTCGCCCGCGCCGGCCAAGTGGTGAGCGCAGCGACGTTCCAGCCGCTGCTCACTTACGCGCTCGTCGCCGCGATCTATTTCGCGCTGTGCCTGCCGCTCACGCTCTGGTCCCGCTCCCTGGAGGCCCGCCTCGATGGCTCTCGTTGAAATCCGCGACGTGCACAAGACATTCGGCAAGGTCGAGGTGCTCAAGGGCGTCTCGCTCGACGTCGAGGAAGGCGAGATCGTCACGATCATCGGCCGCTCGGGCTCGGGCAAGTCGACGCTGCTCCGCTGCATCAACGCGCTGGAGAGCGTCGATTCCGGCGATATCCGGGTCGAGGGGCAGAAGGTCCACGCCAGGATGCCTGACCTGAAGAAATTCCGTCAGCGCGTCGGCATCGTGTTCCAGGCCTTCAACCTGTTTCCGCATCTGAAGGTCGAGCGCAATGTCACCCTCGCTCCTCTCCTCACCGGCCGCATCGAGAAGGCGAAAGCCCGCGCACTTGCCGAGGACGTGCTCACCCGCGTCGGCCTTGCCGACAAGATCGACGCCTGGCCCGAGCAGCTCTCCGGCGGCCAGCAGCAGCGCGTCGCGATCGCGCGCTGCCTCGCCATGGCGCCTCACCTCATGCTGTTCGACGAGGTGACCTCCGCGCTCGACCCCGAGCTCGTCGGCGAAGTGCTGAAGGTGATGGAGGCGATGGCGAAGCAAGGCATGACCATGATCCTGGTCACGCATGAGATGGGCTTTGCCCGCAACGTCGCCAACCGCATCGTCTTCATGCACCAGGGCCGCGTCTGGGAACAGGGGCCGCCTGCAAAACTGTTCGCCAATCCTGAAACCCCCGAGCTCGCCAGCTTCATCGCCTCAGCGAAATGATCGTCCAGCCATCCGCCACCAGGAGAGAGTCATGAGACAACTGAAATCCCTCTTTGCAATCGCAGCTACGGCACTCGCGGTGATCGCCGCGCCGAACCTCGCGCACGCCGACAAGCTCCAGGACGTGGTCGGCTCCGGCAAGCTTCGCGTCGGCATCCTGACCGACGCCGCGCCCTGGGGCTTCAAGGACGACAAGGGCGAGATCGCGGGTCTCGACGCCGATCTCGCGCGCCTGATCGCCGCCGACATGGGCGTGAAGCTCGAGCTCGTCCCGGTGACGGGCCCAGCACGCATCCCGAGCCTGCTCTCCGACAAGATCGACATGCTGATCGCAGGCCTCGGCGCCACGCCCGAACGCGCCCAGCAGGTGATGTTCTCGCAGCCCTATGCGGTGGTGAATCTCGGCGTCTACGGCGCCAAGGCGCTGCCCGCCGCCACCGGCAAGAAGCCCGACAATCTCAATGGCCGCAGCGTTGCGGTGGCGAAGGGCTCGACGCTCGACGTCTGGCTCACCGACAACGCACCCAAGGTGAAGCTGGTGCGTTTCGAGGATACCCCGGCCGCGCTCGCCGCCTTCCTCGCCGGCCAGGCCGACACCTTCGCCGAGAACAGCGCCATTGCGCTGAAGGTGCAGGACCAGAACCCGACCAAGGAGGTCGAGCTGAAATTCCTGATCCGCCAGTCGCCCGCTCACGTCGGCGTGCGCCAGGGCGAGCAGAACCTGCTCAACTGGATCAACACCGACATCTTCTTCAACAAGCTCAACGGCAAGCTCGGCGCACTTCAGCTGAAATGGTTCAAGGAAGAGCAGACGCTGCCGACGCTGTAAGTTCACAAGCGGCTCCCGCGTCGCGCGGGAGCTGCTTTCACAAGGAGACTTCGAGATGATCAAACGTTACGTCGTCGGCTCGCGCATGAGCCAGGCCGTCGCCGCCGGCGGCATGGTGCACATCGCCGGCCAGGTCGCCGACGACCGCAAGGCGGGCATCGTGTCGCAGACCCAGCAGGTGCTCGCCAAGATCGACGCGCTGCTGAAGGAGGCCGGCTCCGACCGCTCCAAGCTGATCGCGGTCAACGTCTTCCTGCCGCATATCACCGACTTCGACACCATGAACTCGGTCTACGATTCCTGGATCGATCCGGCCAATCCGCCGGCGCGCGCCTGCGTCGAAGCCCGTCTCGCCGATCCCGACCTGCGCGTCGAGATGACCGCGGTCGCCTTGCTGTAAACGCGGCGCTCTTTCTTCAACCTTCGGCCGGCGTCGGCGACGACGCGGCCCCGAGGCAAACCATGCATACCGGACTTTTCCACGAGATCGATTTCGAGAAGGACCAGAAATGGTCCGGCCATCTCGGCATTCCCTTCTCGATCGATCGCTCGCCCTACTTCCAGCTCAAGATCCCGATCTTCCGGATCAAGAACGGCGCCGGGCCCAAGCTCCTTTTGATGGCCGGCAATCACGGCGACGAATACGAGGGCGAGATCACGCTGACGCGGCTCTATCGCCGGCTGGATGCAAACGCCATCAAGGGCGAGATCACCATCCTGCCCTTCGCCAATCTTCCCGCCGTGATGGCGGCGCGCCGCCGCTCGCCGCTCGACGAGGGCAATCTCAACCGCGCCTTCCCGGGCGATGCCGCGGGCACGCCGACCTTCCGCCTCGCGCACTTCCTCGAGCACGAGCTGTTTCCGCGCCATGACGTCGTCTTCGACATCCACTCCGGCGGCACGTCGATGGCGCATGTGCCTTGCGCGCTGATCGAGCGGCAGGGGCCGCCCGAGATGTTCGGCCAGGCACTGCGCCTGATGGAAGGGTTGGGAATGCCCTTCGCCTTCGTCGCCGAGAACGGCGCCACCGCGCCGACCTCGATGGCGGCGGCCGCACGCGCCGGTGCTGTCGGGCTGTCAGGGGAGTTCGGCGGCGGCGGCACCGTCACGCCGCAAACGATGGCGCTCACCGCGCGCGCGGTCGACCGGCTGCTGCTCGCGCTCGGCATTGTCCAGGCCCCGGTGCTGGGGCCGCACGCGCCGGTCGAGCGTGCCACCGAGCTGCTGGCGCTGCAAAGCCATGCGCAAGCAGTGTTTGCGACGCGGCGCGGCTGGTTCGAGCCAGCGGTCTTGGTCGGCGCGCGCGTTGCGGCCCGCGACGTCGCCGGCTGGTATCATGATTTCGAGCGCCCCGAACTGCCGGAGGAAGTGCTGCGCTTCCCGGCCGACGGCATCGTGATCTCGCAACGCCTGCACACCGACAGCCAGAGCGGCGACTGCCTGGTCCAGGTCGGCCGCGCGCTGTCGCACGACGAGGTCGTGACGCGCTGAGCTTTGGAGTCGATACCGACTTCGATTACCCTCGGGATACGATGACCGATCCGGCAAAGCCAGGCTATGACGACGTGGTGCGCATTCCGGCGCCACCCGGCCGCGCCAGCGCGACCGGACGGCCGCCGCGCATCGCGGAGGTGGCGGAGCGCGCGGGCGTCGCGCCGATCACGGTGTCGCGGGTGCTGCGCCATCCCCAGAAGGTCAACCGCGAGACCCGCGAGCGCATCCTCGAGGTCATCGAGGCGACCGGATACGCCTCCAACCCGCATGCGCGCGCGCTACGCTCGGGCCGGTCGAACGTGGTCGTCGCCTTCGTCTCCAACATCCTCAGCCAGCAGTTCGGGCTCGCCGTGCGCAGCTTCGCCGCGACGCTCGAGCCCGAAGGCTTCGAGGTGCTGGTCGGCCAGACCTCCTACTCCTATGCCAAGGAGGTCGCGATGATCCAGTCGCTGCGCGGCCTCCGCCCCGCCGCGGTGATGTTCACCGGCGTGATCGAGCTCGAGGAGAATCGCACAGCGCTGCTGGAGCTCGGCATTCCCGTGATCGAGACCTGGGCGTTTCCGCGCGATCCCATCGACATGCTGGTCGGCCTGCCCAATGCGGATGCCGGTGCGATGGCGGCGCGCAGGCTGGCCGAGGGCGGACATCGCCGCGTCGCCTTCATCGGCCGCAGCAGCGGCCGTGGCGCGCTGCGCCGCGACGGCTTTCGCGCCGCAGCCGCACAGCTCGGCCTCGAGATCGTCCACGAGATCGGCGTCGGTGAGATCACGGGCCTCGTCGACGGCCGTGCCGCCTTCACCGCCCTGCTCGACCGCGGTGGCCGCGTCGATGCCGTGTTCTGCGCCAACGATCTGCTCGCAACCGGCGCGCTGATCGAGGCGCGCGCCCGCGGCCTGTCGGTGCCGCGCGATCTCGCCGTGCTCGGCTTCGGCGACAACGACGTCGCCGATCAGATCACGCCCGGCCTCACCACCATCTCGTTCGATGCGGCGGCCGTGGGGCGGATCGCGGGCGAACTGCTGCTGGCGCGCCTGTCCGGCACGCAGCTTGCCGAACAGCGGCTCGCCGTCGACCTGTTCCTGGTCGAGCGCGGCAGCGTTTGAGGATTGCGGCTTACGCCACGCTCTTGAGGTCCTGCTGGATCGCAGCCAGCAAGGATTCCAGCGCCGCGCTGTTCACCGGCTTCGCCTCGGCCATCTCGGGCTGGACGTTCACGGACTGAACACCGGCGGGCTGCGCAGCTTTGAGCGGACGCTTCGGGAATGGCGGCGGTGCCGGCATCGCGGGGCGGGTGACATCGCCCTCCTCCTCGGCGCGGACGAACTTGCCATGGATGACGTCGTCGCGGCGGCCCATGACGAACATGGTCGTCCAATAGCCGGCGGCGAGAAGGATTACGCTGAAAACACTGATCTCTAACATCGCAACACCCAAAATATGCGCGATGATTCAATGCCTTCGCCCGCCGGTCAATGAACCGGCGGTCACACCTGCGGCTTTTGCGGGCAGGTGTGACCATTTGGTGACTCTTTTTTAACTATCCCCACCCGGAGTGTAGCTCTGGTGCAACTAGGCCTTGCAGCTAAGCCTTATCTTGCCCGACCCGCACCAGCTGCTTGCCGAAATTGGCCCCCTTCAGGAGCCCCATGAAGGCGCCGGGCGCGCTTTCCAGGCCCTCGGTGACGAACTCCTTGTACTTGACCTTGCCGTCGCGGACCCAGCCGGACATGTCGCGCAGGAAGTCGCCATGGCGGTTGGCGAAGTCGGAGACGATGAAGCCGCGGAAGGTCAGCCGCTTGGTCAGCGTCGCGCGCATCATGCTGGCCGCCCATTTCGGCGGCTTGGCCTCGGTGTCATTGTAGTGCGCGATCAGGCCGCAGACCGGCACGCGCGCGAAGGGATTGAGCAGCGGGAACACCGCCTCGAACACGGCGCCGCCGACATTCTCGAAATAGACGTCGATGCCCTTCGGGCAGGCAAACTTCAGCTTGGCCGGAAAATCGGTTTCGCGATGATCGAGACACGCGTCAAAGCCGAGCTCCTTCACCACGTAGTCGCACTTGTCCTTGCCGCCGGCGATGCCGACCGCGCGCGCCCCCTTGATCTTGGCGATCTGGCCGACGGCCGAGCCGACCGCACCTGACGCGCCGGCGACGACGACGGTCTCGCCTTCCTGCGGCTTGCCGATGTCGAGCAGGCCCGTGTACGCGGTCATGCCGGGCATGCCGAGCACGCCGATCGAGGTCGAGATCGGACCGAGTTTGGGATCGACCTTGATCAGGCCCTTGCCGTTGGAGATCGCATGCGACTGCCAGCCGGTACGGGCTCGCACAATGTCGCCTACCGCGAAATCAGGATTGTTGGACGCCGCGACCTCGCTGACCGCCTCGCCCTCCATCACGCCGCCGATCGGCACCGGCGCGGCATAGGACGGACCGTCACTCATGCGGCCGCGCATATAGGGATCGAGCGACAGCCAGATCGTGCGCAGCAGGACTTCGCCTGCGCCGGGCGTCGGGAGCGCGAATTCCTCGATGCGGAAATCGGACGGCTTGGGTTCGCCGACGGGACGCGCGGCGAGAGCGATGCGTTTTGCTTGGGACATGGTGGCTTCCTCCTGACTACTTGTTGCAGTCATTTAGGAGGTGTGTGGGAATGAAGCAAACTCTTGGTCAATTAAGGCTTTGGTCGCGATTGCAAACTAGAATTGTGCGGCCCTCCCATGATCGAAGAGCCCTTTCGTGCCAGAGCTTTCCCTGCCGTCCGAACCTTCCTTCAAGATTGGCACGAAGGGCGGTATAAGCCTGCGCTGGCGCGTCCTGGCCGGCAATCTGATCACGAGCCTTCTCGCTGTAGCCTTCGCCGGTGCGGTCGCCTGGGGCGGATGGGGCGATCTGCGCAAGCGGGAGGCGGCCGCGCGCTCGCTGACCGCCTTCGAGCTGGTGATGAAGGCCAACAGCCTCATTCCGGCCGAACGCTCCGCCTGGTTTGCGATTACAACCCCGGCCGATCCGGCCTCGCCTGAGAAATTGTCGGCGCTCGACAAGACCATCGCCAACACAGATGCGGCCATCGGCGCGGCCAAGGCGGCCATCCGCACGGCGGAGCTGCCGACCAGATCGATTGAAGCAGCCGAACAGGCGTTGCAGCAGACACGCAGCTCCGCACGCCGGGCGGTGGTGCTGCCCAAGCCGCAGCGCCCCGCCGACAGCCAGACGGCGATCGTGGATGGACTTGCGCGCACCGTCGACGCCCTCACGGCGGCGACAAGCGAAGCCTTGATCAGCCTGTCGCACACCGGCAGCGACATCGAGAATCTCCTGCCCTCGGCGCAGTTGGCGCAGAGCGCACAAGGGATGCGCGCCATCAATGGCGCACGTGCCGCCGTGCTTGGCCTGTTCGCCCGCAATCAGCCCTTGTCGCCGGCCCAGCGCGTCGACATCACCGAGCTGACCGGTCAAGTCGCGCTGATCTGGACGCAGATCGAGCAGGGAGTCCACAATACCGGCGATGCGCCTGCGCTGGTAAGCGTCTTCAACCAGGTGCGCACGACGCTGATCACCGAAGCGGAGCCGCGGTTCCGGGAGGTAGTCGCAGCAGCACGCGAGGGCCGCCCCTGCCCGGTCAGCGAGGCCGAGTGGCCCGGCTGGATCGGTCGTGTCCTGAACAGCGTGCTCGGTCTGCGCGACGCCGCCCTGGCCTTTGCCCACGAGGCCAACGACGCGGCGATTGCACAGGCGCAGATGCGGCTGACCTGGGCGCTCGCGGCCCTGCTTGTCGTGCTCATCGCCTCGGTCGCCGTCGTGATCGCCGTGATGCGCCAGGTGATCGGTCCGCTGGTGCGGCTGACCGGAGCGACGCTGCGGCTTGCCGACGGCGAGCTCGACGTTGCAATCCCCGACGGCCATCGCAAGGACGAGATCGGCACCATGGCCAACGCGCTGCAGATCTTCAAGGACGCGCTGGTCGCGAAGAAGCTTGCCGACGAGGATGCTGCCCGTAACGCCGAAGCGCAGATCGAGCGCGGCCGCCGCGTCAACGTCATCACGCGCGATTTCGAGACCGCGATCGGCGAGATCGTCAGCACGGTGTCGTCGGCAGCGACCGAGCTTGAAGGTTCGGCCGGCACCTTGAACACCACGGCGGATCGCTCGCGGACGCTGACGACAGCCGTCGCGGCCGCGTCCGAGGAGGCATCCGCCAACGTGCAGTCGGTCGCCTCCGCGACCGAAGAACTCACATCGTCGGTCAACGAGATCAGCCGACAGGTTCAGGAATCGGCGCGCGTCGCCGGCGATGCCGTCGAGCAGGCCCGCCGTACCAACGACCGCGTCGGCGAATTGTCACAAGCGGCAAGCAGGATCGGCGACGTCATCGAGCTGATCAACTCGATCGCGGGCCAGACCAACCTGCTGGCGCTGAACGCGACCATCGAGGCCGCACGCGCCGGCGACGCCGGTCGCGGCTTCGCGGTGGTCGCCTCGGAGGTGAAGGCGCTGGCGCAGCAGACCGCGAAGGCGACCGAGGAAATCCATCAGCAGATCGGAAGCGTCCAGGCGGCAACGCAGGAATCCGTCGGCGCCATCAAGGCGATCAGCGAGACGATCGAGAGACTCTCGGAAATCTCCTCGACGATTGCCGCGGCCGTCGAGGAACAGGGCGCAGCCACGCAGGAAATCGCGCGAAACGTGCAGCAGGCGGCGCACGGCACCCAGCAGGTCTCCGCCAACATCAACGACGTCCAGCAGGGCGCCAGCGCGACCGGCTCAGCCTCGTCCCAGGTGCTGACCGCCGCGCAGTTGCTGGCCTCGGATTCGAGCCGCCTCAAGCACGAGGTCGGGAAATTTCTCGAGGCCGTCCGCGCGGCCTGAGGCCGCGCGAGACTACCCCCCGCCCGGATAGTTCGGCGCCTCGCGCGTGATGGTGACGTCGTGGACGTGGCTTTCGCGCAGGCCCGCGCCGGTGATGCGGACGAAGTTCGCCTTGTCGTGCAGCTCCTTCATGTCCTTTGCGCCGACATAGCCCATCGCAGCGCGTAGGCCCCCGGCGAGCTGATGCATGACGTTGCCGACCGGACCCTTGTAGGGCACCTGGCCCTCGATACCTTCAGGCACGAGCTTGAGCGTGTCCTTGATGTCCTGCTGGAAGTAGCGATCGGCAGAGCCCCGCGCCATCGCGCCGACCGACCCCATGCCGCGATAGGCCTTGTAGGAACGGCCCTGCCACAGGAAGACTTCGCCGGGCGTCTCGTCGGTGCCGGCGAGCAGCGAACCGACCATCGCGATGTCGGCGCCGGCGGCGAGCGCCTTGGCAAGGTCGCCGGAGAACTTGATGCCGCCGTCGGCGATGACGGGGATGTCGGACTTCTTCGCGGCCTCGACCGCATCCATGATCGCGGTGAGCTGCGGCACGCCGACGCCGGCGACGATGCGCGTGGTGCAGATCGAGCCCGGGCCGATGCCGACCTTGATGCAATCCGCGCCCGCATCGATCAGCGCCTGCGCGCCTTCAGAGGTCGCGACATTGCCGGCGACGACCTGCACCGAGTTGGAGAGACGCTTGATGCGATTCACCGCGTGCAGCACGTGGCGCGAATGGCCGTGCGCGGTATCGACCACGACGAGGTCGACGCCGGCGTCGATCAGCCGCTCGGTGCGCTCGAAGCCGGTGTCGCCGACGGTGGTGGCGGCGGCGACGCGGAGGCGCCCCTGCGCGTCCTTGCAGGCGAGCGGGTGGGCGACCGCCTTTTCCATGTCCTTCACGGTGACGAGGCCGACGCAGCGATATTGCTCGTCGACCACGAGCAATTTCTCGATGCGATGCTGGTGCAGCATCCGCCGCGCCTCGTCCTGGCTGACATTCTCGCGCACCGTGACGAGGCCTTCATGCGTCATCAGCTCGGAGACTTTTTGCCGGCGGTCGGTGGCGAACCGCACGTCGCGGTTGGTGAGGATGCCGACCAGCTTGCCCGGCGTGGACTTGCCTGCGCCGGTGACGACGGGAATGCCGGAGATGCCGTGATCGCTCATCAGCTTGAGCGCGTCGTCGAGCGTGGCCTCGGGGCTGATGGTGAGCGGGTTCACCACCATGCCAGACTCGTAGCGCTTGACCTGGCGGACCTGGGCGGCCTGCCCTTCGGGATCGAAATTGCGATGGATGACGCCGAGACCGCCTGCCTGCGCCATGGCGATCGCCATGCGGGCCTCGGTGACGGTGTCCATGGCGGAGGCCATGATCGGGATGTTGAGCGGGATGGCGCGGGTGACGCGGGAGCGGATGTCGACCTCGCCCGGCATGACGTCCGAGAGGCCTGGCTTCAACAGCACGTCGTCGAACGTAAGGGCTTCGCGGATGCCTTGAACTTGCACCGTGGCCATCTGCCAACTCCTTCCTGCGGCCCTGCCGCAAATAGCTATGGATGAGCGCCGCCCTCGGCGTACCTTGCGGCATCGCCAGAGAATCGGAGCCCATCGGTGGGGTTGACGCGGGTCGATAGCACGGCCGCGTGACGAATCAAAGCAAATCGCACCGCCGGCCAGCCATGCACAGGCTTTTTTACCTAAATTTCAGCGTCGATAGCCGGTTCAGCGTGGATAGCCAGGGGGCGGCTCCTCCTCGTCATTCCGGGGCGCGACGACGTCGCGAGCCCGGAATGACGAGGAGGGTCACACCGTTATGACCGAGGATTTAGGTGCTATGCGTCGATCCGCAATGGTCGCGGCCCGGCGGCGGTGTTAAGCCGCAATTCCACCCTTCCTTCCGATTTTCATTACCAGTCCGTCATGGTCGACAAGCAACGCGTCATTCCGCTGATCGTGGCCACCGCCCTGTTCATGGAGAACATGGACTCGACGGTGATCGCGACCTCGCTGCCGGCGATCGCGGCCGACATCGGCACCAGCCCGCTGACGCTGAAGCTCGCGATCACCTCCTATCTGCTGTCGCTCGCGGTGTTCATTCCGGCGAGCGGCTGGACCGCCGACCGCTTCGGCGCGCGCATGGTGTTCGCGATCGCCGTCGGCGTGTTCATGGTCGGCTCGGTCGGCTGCGCGCTCTCGACCTCGGTCACCGATTTCGTGTTCGCGCGCATCCTCCAGGGCATGGGCGGGGCGATGATGACGCCGGTCGGGCGTCTCGTGCTGCTGCGCTCGGTCGACAAGAGCGCGCTGGTCAATGCGATGGCCTGGGTGACGGTCCCTGCCCTCATAGGCCCCGTGATCGGCCCGCCGCTCGGCGGCTTCATCACGACCTACGCGTCCTGGCACTGGATCTTCCTGATCAACATCCCGATCGGGCTGCTCGGCATCTTCATGGCCTTGCGCTTCATCGATCCCATCAAGAGCGAGGAGCGCGAGCCGTTCGATCTCTACGGCATGGTGCTCGCCGGGATCGGACTTGCCGGCATCGCCTTCGGCCTGTCGGTGGCCGGCCTCAATCTGCTGCCCTGGAGCACGGTCGCCGCGCTGATCGCGGGCGGCGCGATCTCGATGACGCTCTATGTCATCCACGCCCGGCGCACGGGATCGCCGGTGCTGGACTTCTCGCTGCTGACCCTGCCGACGCTGCGCGCGGCCGTGCTCGGCGGCTTCCTGTTCCGGCTCGGCATCGGCGCGCTGCCGTTCCTGCTGCCGCTCCTGATGCAGATCGGCTTCGGCCTGTCGCCGTTCCATTCGGGTCTCGTCACCTTTGCCTCCTCGCTCGGCGCCATGGGCATGAAGACGCTGGCGGCGCGGATCATCCGCACCTTCGGATTCCGCAATCTGATGACGGTGAACGCGATCGTCAGCGCGGTTTTCCTCGCCGCCTGCGCGCTGTTCACGGTGACGACGCCGCTGCTCATCATCATGATCATCCTGGTCGTCGGCGGCTTCTTCCGCTCGCTCGAATTTACCGCGATCAACACCGTGGCCTATGCCGAGGTCGAGACCGCGCAGATGAGCCGCGCCACCACGCTCGTCAGCGTCAACCAGCAGCTCGCGGTCTCCGCCGGCGTCGCCGTCGGCGCAGCGTCCGTGGAGACGACGATGTGGCTCAGCCATGTCAGCGAGCTCAACGCTACCGTGTTCGCCCCGGCCTTCGTCGTGGTTGCGCTGACCTCGGCCGCGTCGAGCTGGTTCTTCTGGCAGATGCCCGCTGATGCCGGCCATGAGATCTCCGGCCGCAAGGCGACCGAGATCGCAAGCCGCAAGGGCGCCGGCAAGGGTGCAGAGAAGGCGGCCGTGAAGGCGGCGACGGAAGATACGCAGGACGTGCGGGATCAAAGGCTGGGGTAGTGAAGTCCCGTAGCCCGGATGGAGCGAAGCGCAATCCGGGACCTGTCCCGCATTACGCTTCGCTCCATGCGGGCTACAATTCCTTCGCCTCGCCGCGAAACCCCGTCGCCAGCACGTAGCGTTCGGACGAGTCCTGCCGGCTCGCGGCCGGCTTGACGTGACGCACGGTGGCGAAGTCGCGCTTGAGCTGGGCGAGCAGCTCGGCGTCGGCGCCGCTCTGGAACGTTTTTGCCAGGAAGGTCCCGCCGGGCTTGAGCACGTCGCAGGCAAACGCCGCGGCGGTCTCGATCAGGCCGACGATGCGGAGCTGGTCGGTCTTGCGGTGACCGGTGGTGTTGGCGGCCATGTCGGACATCACGACATCGGCGCCGCCCCCCAGCATCGCGGTGAGCTTTTCCGGCGCGCCGTTGTCCATGAAGTCGAGCTGCGCGAAGTCGACGCCGGCAATTTCGGGCATCTCCAGCAGGTCGATCGCAATGACCTTGCCCTTGCCGTCCACCGAGCCGACGCGCTTGGCCGCGATCTGGCTCCAGCCGCCCGGCGCAGCGCCGAGATCGACCACGGCCATGCCGTGCTTAAGCAGCCGAAACTTGTCGTCGATCTCGAGCAGCTTGAATGCCGCGCGCGAGCGATAACCCGCCGCCTTGGCCTTCGCCACATAGGGATCGTTGAGCTGCCGCTCCAGCCACAGCTTCGACGACAATTTGCGCTTGCCGCCGGTCTTGACCTGGACGTGCAAGCGGCCGGTGGTGTCCTTGGCCATCTCACCAGCTCCTGAGCGCGCCGTCCTCGCGCATCATCTCGACCAGCATGCCTTCGCGCAGGCCGCGGTCGGCGACGCGCAGGCGCGGCAGCGGAAAGGCGTGGCGGATCGCATCGAGGATGGCGCAGCCGGCCAGCACGAGATCGGCGCGCTCGACGCTGATGCAGCTGTTGTTCGCGCGCTCCTCGTAGCTCATGCCGAGCAGCTTGTTGATGGTCGCGGTGATGTCGGAATCGTTCATCCAGATGCTGTCGATGCGGCGGCGGTCGTAGCGCGCGAGATTGAGATGGATGCCGGCAAGGGTCGTCACCGTGCCGGAGGTGCCGAGCAGATGCATCTCAGTGAGATCGCCGCCGTGCTGTTCCGCGAACGGCGCAACATGATTTGCGACCTCCCGCTCCATCGCGGCGTAGATCGCCGGCGTCACGTCGCGGCCGCCGAATTGCTCGGCGAGCGTGACCACGCCGAACGGGATCGACATCCAGGCTTTTATGCGCGGCTCCGGATTTGTGGGATCGCGCTCGATCCGCACCAGCTCGGTCGAGCCGCCGCCGATGTCGAACAGGATCGCACCCCTGCCCCTGGGATCGACCAGCGGCGAGCAGCCGAGCACGGCGAGCGAAGCCTCGGTCTCGCGGTCGATCACCTCGAGCTCGATGCCGGTCTCGGCCGCGACGCGGCTGCGAAAACCCTCCGCGTTCGAGGCCGCGCGGCAGGCTTCGGTCGCGATCAGCCGCAGCCGCCGCGCTCTCCGCAAGTTGATCTTGTCGCGGCAGATGCTGAGCGCCGCGATGGCGCGCTCGATCGCGGCCTCGCTGATGGACCCCGTCGCCGAGACCCCCTCGCCGAGCCGGATGATCCGGGAGAAGGAATCGACCACGCGAAAGCCATCGCTGGTCGGACAGGCGATCAGGAGCCGGCAATTGTTGGTTCCGAGGTCCAGCGCCGCATAGACGCCGGTTCCCGGCGCTTGCGCGGCGACGGCCGGCTCAGTGGCCAATGCCACCGCCGCCATCGACCCCTCGAGCTCACCGTGCGGCCCATGGCCGTCGCGGAGCCGCGTGTGGTCATTCATACAAACTGTCTTTCCGCGGCCCGCTGGGGCCGAGCTGGAATTGCTTTTTCGCCTGAAACATTAGCAGCGCGGCAGGCCTGCGCAACAACGCATCACATGGGACCATGCCCATTCGTGCGTTGTCGTGAACGGGACCGTGGGCTATTTTTGAAGGGTCCGGCCCCCCAAGCGCCCCCCCAAAACGCGCAATTGCCGGCTTTTCAGGTCAATTCCATGCAAGAACACACCAAATCGTCCACGCTCGAAAACGCTATTGCACTGCAAAAATACGGCGTCGGGCAGCCCGTCCGCCGCAAGGAGGACGACACCCTGGTCCGCGGCAAGGGCCGCTACACCGACGATTTCAACCTGCCCGGCCAGGCCTATGCCGTGGTGGTCCGCTCGACCCATGCCCATGGAATCATCCGCGGCATCGGCCTTGATGCCGCCAAGGCGATGCCGGGCGTGCTGGGAGTCTGGACCGGCAAGGATCTCGATGCGGCCGGCTATGGCCCCTTCACCTGCGGCCTGCCGCTGAAGAGCCGTGACGGCTCGCCCCTGCTCCAGACCAACCGCCAGCCGCTGGCGACCGACAAGGTCCGCTTCGTCGGCGATCCCGTCGCTTTCGTGGTGGCGGAGACGCTGGCCCAGGCGCGCGATGCGGCCGAGGCGGTCGAGCTCGACATCGAGCCGCTGCCGGCGGTGACGGACCCCGAGGAGGCCGCGAGGCCCGGCGCGCCGCAGCTCTACGACCACATCCCTGATAACGTCGCGCTCGACTACCATTATGGCGACGTGGACAAGATCAATGCGGCCTTTGCCGGCGCCGCCCATGTCACCAAGATCGACATCGAGAACACCCGCGTCGCCGTGGTCTCGATGGAACCGCGCGTGGGACTTGCCTCCTACGACAAGAAGGCCGAGCGCTACACGCTCCAGGTTCCGACGCAGGGTGTCGCCGGCAACCGCGCCAACCTCGCCAAGAACCTGAAGGTGCCGAACGAGAAGGTGCGCATTCTCACCGCCAATGTCGGCGGCTCCTTCGGCATGAAGAACATCAACTATCCCGAATACATGTGCATCCTGTACGCGGCCAAGGCGCTGGGACGCCCGGTGAAGTGGCTGGACGAGCGCTCGACCAGCTTCCTCTCCGACAGCCACGGCCGTGCGCAGAAGATTCATGCCGAGCTCGCGCTCGACGCCGAGGGGCATTTCCTCGCGGCCAAGCTTTCCGGTTACGGCAATCTCGGCGCCTACATCACCGGCGTTGCGCCGGGCCCGCTCTCGCTCAACACCGGCAAGAACTTTTCCAGCGTCTACCGCACCCCGCTGATGGGCATCGACATCAAGACGGTGCTGACCAACACCACGCTGATGGGCGCCTATCGCGGCGCCGGCCGGCCCGAGGCGAACTACTATATGGAACGGCTGATCGACCGCGCCGCCGACGAGATGGGCATCAACCGGCTGACGATGCGCAAGCGCAACTTCATCAAGCCGAACCAGATGCCGTTCCCGGCCTCCTCCGGCGTCACCTATGACAGCGGCGACTTCCAGGCGGTCTTCAACAAGGCGCTCGAAATCTCCGACCACGAGAATTTCGCCAAGCGCAAGAAGGAGAGCAAGAAGGCCGGCAAGCTGCGCGGCATCGCCGTCGGCTCCTATCTCGAGGTCACCGCGCCGCCGAGCCCCGAGCTCGGCAAGATCGTGTTCGATCCTGATGGCAGCGTGCAGCTCATCACCGGCACGCTCGATTACGGCCAGGGCCATGCCACCCCGTTCGCGCAGGTGCTGTGCGCCCAGCTCGGCGTCCCCTTCGAGAGCGTCCAGCTGGTGCAGGGCGACAGCGACATCGTCCACACCGGCAACGGCACCGGCGGATCGCGCTCGATCATGGCGAGCGGCATGGCGATCGTCGAGGCCTCCAAGCTCGTGATCGAAAAGGGCAAGCGCGCCGCCGCGCACATGCTGGAGGCCTCCGAAGCCGACATCGAGTTCGAAGGCGGCAGCTTCACCATCGCCGGCACCGACCGCAGCATCGACATCATGGAGCTCGCCAAGCGCCTGCATGACGGCAAGGTGCCGGAGGGCGTGCCTGACTCGCTCGACGTCGACCACACCAGCGAGCCGGTGCCCTCTGCCTTCCCGAACGGCTGCCACGTCGCCGAAGTCGAGATCGACCCTGACACCGGCGTGGTGCAGATCGTGCGCTACAGCGCGGTCAACGATTTCGGCACGGTGATCAACCCGCTGCTGGTCGCAGGCCAGCTTCATGGCGGCGTCGTCCAGGGCATTGGACAGGCGCTGATGGAGCACGTCCGCTACGACGAGAGCGGCCAGCCGATCACGGGCTCGCTGATGGACTACGCGCTGCCGCGCGCCGAGGACGTGCCGAACATGACGGTCGGCGACCACCCGGTGCCGGCCACGACCAATCCGCTCGGCAGCAAGGGTTGCGGCGAAGCCGGCTGCGCCGGCAGCCTGTCGACCGTCGTGAACGCCGTGCTCGACGCGCTCTCCGACCACGGCATCAAGCACATCGACATGCCGCTGACGCCGGAGCGCGTGTGGCGCGCGATCCAGGACGCGAAGGGCAAGGCGGCGTAAGACAGCCTTCCTTCATAGACGGTCACGCGCCGCTTCCACACGCACACTGTCATCGCCCGCGAAGGCGGGCGATCCAGTACTCCGAGGCAGTAGTGATTGACCGAGAAGCCGCGGCGTACTGGATTCCCCGCCTTCGCGGGGAATGACAGCGAGTATGAGGAGGCGCCTTGCCCCTTCCCTACGCCGCAGCCTCCTCGCGTGGCTGGTAGATCGCCGTGTGCTGGCAATGCGCCAGCGGTGTCGTGCCGTTGGCGACGACCAGCGCGTCGAGCTCGACGAAGCGGTGGCCCTTCTTCTCGTAGTTCGCGGTCACCTTGGCCCGCGCAACGATCTCGTCGCCGGCGCGCGCGGGCGACAGCAGCTGCATGCGGCTGCCGGCGTGGATCCATGGCCCCAAAATGGTGTTGTCGACGAGGACGCGGTTCATGACGCGCTGGATCAGGCCGGGATGGCCGAGCCCCTCGCGCGCGAAGATCGGATCGATTTCCCTGATGTCGGCGAGATAGTCCGCGGCCGCCTGCCCGATCCATCGGCGCGGCTCTGTGCCGAGCCATTTGCCGGTCTCGAAGGTCGCGGGGCCGACCGGCTTGCGCTCGGCGACCGCGGGGACCGCAAGATAGTCGTTCAAATCCACCGCCGGCGCGGCCGCCGGCAGCGAGGCCGTCCCGGTGGCGCAGAGTTCGGTGCGGCTGAACACTTCAATTGTCAGCAGACCATTGTGCTCGGTCGCGTCCACATCGGCCGTCTCGCCGTCATAGACCGGCTTGATGAAGCGGGCCTCGACCAGTCCGCGTGACAGGAAATCGCGGCCCCAGCGCGCCAGCGGCACATGCATCATGTAGGCGAAGACATCGACGCCGGGCACCAGCCCGCCTGAGAAGCCGAAGCGACGCGCCACCTTGTCGTCATGCATCTTGTTTTCGGATTGTTTGGCGGTGTTGTAGGCCTCGACGCGGTAGGTCTCGAGCCGGTTCGGCATGGCTGCCCTTCCCCAAAATTCCTGCTGTTTCGGGCCGATCGTAGGCGCCAGGGAACACCGGTCAATCCCCTCGCCTTTGCGGCCCGAATGGGCTACCACCCCGCCAATGACTGACACGCCCACCCGCATCTATGTCGACGCCGACGCCTGTCCGGTGAAGGACGAGATCTACCGCGTCGCGCTCCGGCACAGCGTGCCCGTGCGCGTGGTGGCCGGCAACTTCATTCGCGTGCCGCAGGATCCACTGATCGAGCGCATCGCGGCGGGTGCCGGCATGGATGCCGCCGACGACTGGATCGCTGAGCGCGCCAAGCCCGGCGATGTCGTCGTGACCTCCGACATTCCGCTCGCGAGCCGCTGCGTGAAGGCGGGCGCCGACGTGATCGCGCCGAACGGCAAGCCGTTCACCGAGGAATCGATCGGGATGACGCTGGCGGTGCGCAATCTCATGACGGATCTGCGCTCGGCCGGCGAAGTCACCGGCGGCCCGCGATCGTTCGCACCGCGCGACCGGTCGACGTTCCTCTCGGCGCTCGACCAGACGCTGCGCCGGATCCAGCGCCGCCGCGCTGATGCGGCCGCAACGAGCCAGAATTCAAGTCAGGGCTGACGATGGCGCCGCCGCTGATCCAACTCAAGGACATCAAGCTGACGTTTGGCGGCACGCCGCTGTTGAACGGCGTCGAGCTCAACGTTGCGACCGGCGAGCGGGTCTGCCTGATCGGCCGCAACGGCTCGGGCAAATCAACGCTTCTCAAGATCGCGGCCGGCCTCGTCGAGTCCGACGGCGGCACGCGCTTCGTGCAGCCGGGCGCCACGATCCGCTATCTGCCGCAGGAGCCTGACTTCGGCGACCACAAGACCACGCTCGCCTATGTCGAGGCAGGGCTTGCGCCCGGCGACGACCAGCATCAGGCGCGCTATCTCCTCGAACAACTCGGGCTGACCGGCGACGAGCACCCGCACAACCTCTCCGGCGGCGAAGCTCGCCGCGCGGCGCTCGCGTGTGTGCTTGCGCCCTCGCCCGACATCCTGCTGCTGGACGAGCCGACCAACCATCTCGATCTCTCCACCATCGAATGGCTGGAGCAGGAGCTCGACAGCCGCCGCAGCGCGCTGGTGCTGATCAGCCACGACCGCCGCTTCCTCACCAATCTCTCGCGTTCGACCGCCTGGCTCGACCGCGGCCGGATCAAGCAGATCGACCGCGGTTTTGCCTCGTTCGAAACCTGGCGCGACGAGGTGCTCGCCGAGGAAGAGCGCGACCAGCACAAGCTCGACCGCAAGATCGTCGACGAGGAGCACTGGCTGCGCTACGGCGTGTCCGGCCGGCGCAAGCGCAACGTCACGCGGCTTGCCAATCTGCACACGCTGCGCGACCAGCGCCGCAACTATCGCGGCACCGCCGGCAGCGCCAATCTCGCAGCCGCCGAGGCTGAGCAGTCCGGCAAGCTGGTGATCGAAGCCAAGGGCATCACCAAGGCCTATGGCGAGCGCAAGATCGTCGACAATTTCTCCACCCGCATCCAGCGCGGCGACCGGCTCGGAATCATCGGGCCAAACGGCGCCGGCAAGACCACGCTGGTGAACCTCCTGACCGGCGGCATGCAGCCCGACTCCGGCATCGTCCGGCTTGGTGCCAATCTTGAGACGGCCACCCTCGACCAGCACCGCGAAAGCCTCGATCCCAAATCGACGCTAGCCGAGGCGCTCACCGGCGGCCGAGGCGATCAGATCATGGTCGGCGGCAAGCCGAAACATGTCGTCGGCTACATGAAGGATTTCCTGTTCGCACAGGAGCAGCGCGGCACGCCGGTGGAGGTGCTCTCGGGCGGCGAGCGCGGCCGGCTGATGCTGGCCCGCGCGCTGGCAAAACCGTCGAACCTGCTGGTGCTGGACGAGCCGACCAACGATCTCGACCTGGAAACGCTCGACGTGCTCGAGGACATGCTCGGCGACTACGAGGGCACCGTGATCCTGATCAGCCACGACCGCGACTTCCTCGACCGCGTCGTGACGTCCGTGATCGCGCCCGAGGGCAATGGCAGATGGATCGAATATGCCGGCGGCTACAGCGACATGCTGGCGCAGCGCGGCGCGGACTTGAAACGCGAGACGGCGAAGGCGCAAGCCCCCGCGGAGAAGAAAGAGGAGCGGCAAGCGGCTCCCGCATCCGCGCCAAAACGGCGTTTGAGCTTCAACGAGAAGCACGCGCTGGAAACGCTGCCGAAGAAGATGGAAAAATTGCAGGCCGACATCGCCAAGCTGCAACGCGTGCTCGACGATCCCAACCTCTACGCCAAGGATCGCAAGAAATTCGACGACACCTCAGCCGCGATCGCCAAGGCGCATGACGAATTGTCCGCCGCCGAAGAGCGCTGGCTCGAACTCGAAATGCTTCGCGAAGAAATTGAACAGGCTTAGCGCGTATTCCGCCAACTAGGGGACTGCCATGACAACGATTCTCGCCGCCAAGATCGCCCGCGAATACGGTACGCCCTGCGCCGTCATCGACATGGACAAGGTCGAGCGCAACATCGCGCGGATCCAGAAGGCCTGCGACGACGCCGGAATCGCCAATCGTCCTCACATCAAGACGCACAAGAACCCGACGATCGCAAAGATGCAGGTCGCGGCCGGCGCCAAGGGCATCACCTGCCAGAAGATCGGCGAGGCCGAGATCATGGCCAATGCGGGGATCGACGACATCCTGATCAGCTACAATCTGCTCGGCGAAGAGAAGATGGCGCGGCTCGGCGCGCTGCAGGCGAAGGCGAACATGACGGTTGCCGCGGACAATTCGACGGTCGTCGCAGGTCTGCCCAAGGCCGCCGCGGCCTCGGGCCGTCCGCTCTCGGTGGTGGTCGAATGCGATACGGGCCGCAAGCGCGCGGGCGTCGAGACACCGGCGGAGGCGATTGCGCTGGCGCGCGAGATCGCCGGGTCCAAAGGGCTCGAGTTCGCCGGCTTCATGCTCTATCCGACCGAGAGCGGCTGGGCGGACGCGCAAAAATTCTACGACGAGGCGCTGGCCGGCGTGCGCGCGCACGGGCTGGATGCAAAGATCGTCTCGACCGGCGGCACGCCGAACCTCGTCAATCTCGGCAAGCTCAAGGGCGGCACCGAGCATCGCTTCGGCACCTACATCTACAACGACCGCATGCAGGTCGCGGCCGGCTCCGCCACCTGGGACGACTGCGCGCTGCACATCTATTCAACCGTCGTGAGCCGCGCCGCGCCCGAGCGCGGCATCCTCGATGCCGGCTCCAAGACGCTGACCACGGACACCGGCGGGCTCGACGGCCACGGCCTGATCCTGGAGCACCCCGAAGCCAAGATCGCGCGCTTCGCCGAGGAGCACGGCTTCCTCGATCTCTCCCGCAGCAACACCCGGCCGAATGTCGGCGATGTCGTGCGCATCGTGCCCAATCATGTCTGCGTCGTCGTCAACATGATGGACGAGGTGCTGATGGTCCGAGGCGAGGAGATCATCGGCACGCTGCCGGTGGCGGCGCGCGGGAAGCTGCGCTAGGCGTGCTGCGGAGCGCCCGCGTCGTCCTTCGAGGCTCGCTCGGCGGTGAATCGCCGAGCTCGCACCTCAGGATGACGCTCTCGCTTTAGTCCGTCGTCGCGACGACGCTTTCCCTGAGCCGTCACCCTGAGGTGGCCGCTTCTTCAGCGGCCCTCGAAGGGCGACGGCGTTCTAAGAACGCTTCAGCCACTCCAAGACGCCCCTACCCGCGGCAGCCCCCGTCGCGAACGATGCCTGCAACAGGTAGCCCCCCGTCGGCGCCTCCCAATCCAGCATTTCGCCGGCGGCGAAGACGCCGGGCAGCTTGCGGATCATGAAGCCCGCGTCGAGCTCGTCAAACGAAAGGCCGCCTGCAGTCGAGATCGCGCGATCGATCGGGGCGACGCCGGTGAGCCGAACCGGAATTGCGTTGACCAGGTGTGCGAGCTCGGCCGGCGAGAACGAGGCCAGCGGCCGGCCCGATGCGATGGCGGCCTCCTGCATCAGGCCGATGCCGACCGGTGACAGCTGCGCTGCCTTGCGCAGGAAGTTTGCGAGCGATTGCTTGCCGCGCGTGCCCGACAGGCGCACGGTCAGCGCGGCAGCGTCGAGGTCGGGCCGCAGCGCGATTGTGAGCGTCGCCTGTCCGAGACCCAGCACCGCCTCACGCAGCTCCGCCGACAGCGCATAGATCGCGCCGCCTTCGATGCCGCCGCGGGTGATCATCGCTTCGCCGCGCACCGTGTGTGCACCGATCGTCAGCGCGACGCCCTTGAGCGGCTGGCCCTCGAAACGGTCACGGAACAATTCGGACCATGCGACCGTGAAACCGGAATTGGCCGGCCGCAGCCTCGAGATGGCAATGTCTTTGGACGCGAGGATATCGACCCAGCTGCCGTCCGACCCGAGCCGCGGCCAGCTTGCGCCGCCGAGCGCGAGCACGGTGGCGTCGGCTGCAACGGCGGAGGTGCCGCTCGATGTTTGGAACAACAACCGCCCTTCCCCGTCCCAGCGGGTCCAGCGATGGCGGAATGCAAACCGCACGCCGGCGGCGTCGAGCCGCCGCAGCCAGGCGCGCAGCAAGGGCGAGGCCTTGAACGCTTTTGGAAACACGCGGCCGCTGCTGCCGACGAAGGTCGGCTCACCCAGTGCCTCGCTCCAGGTCCGCAGCGCGTCAGGTGAAAAGGCTTCGACCGCCGCTTGCAGCTTCGGCGTCGCCTCGCGATAGCGCGGCATGAACTGCGGCAGCGGCTCGCTGTGGGTGAGATTGAGCCCGCCCCGGCCTGCCATCAGGAATTTACGGCCTGCGGACGGCATCGCGTCGTAAACGGTGACACGCGCCCCACCCTGCGCCAGCACCTCGGCCGCCATCAGCCCGGCGGGACCTGCGCCGATGATGGCGACGTGGGATTCGGATGGTGTCATGGCGGGAGTTTAGGCCAGATTCTCGCGCCGAAAACAGCGTCATTCCGGGGCGCGCCCGCTTGGGCGCGAACCCGGAATCCATTGGGCGGCAGTTTCTGTAGCACGATGGATTCCGGCTCGTCGCTTTGCGACGCCCCGGAATGACAGTGGAGCTAGAGCTTGATCCCCGCCCTCGCCGCGGCCTGCGCCACATATTTCTGCGTCTGCTCGAACGCTCCCGTCAGCGCCTTCGCCTTCGACATGTCGCTGATCTCAGCGAAATGCGCGGCGATCGCGTCCGGCGTCCATTCGGACTCCGGCAGGTTGACGCCTTCGCTCTCGACAATCTTGATCACCGCGAAGGAGCCGGCGCCGGCGCCCATAATGGTGCGGGTCGGCGCATCCTCGCTCAGCATGTACTCGACGGCCGGCGTGATCGCGTTCGGCTTCATCAGTTGCAGCGCCTGCGGCGGCAGCAGTTCTTCGGTCATGCGGGTCGCCGCGGTCGGCGAGATGATGTTGACGCGGATGTTGGTCTTGCGGCCCTCCTCGGCCAGCACGTTCATCAGGCCGACCATGCCGGACTTCGCCGCGCCGTAATTGGCCTGGCCGAAATTGCCGTAAAGACCGGAGGACGAGGTGGTCAGCACGATGCGGCCGTAGTTGCGGTCGCGCATGCCGGCCCAGGCCGCCTTGCAGCAATAGAAGGTACCGACGAGATGCACGTCGAGCACCTTCTGGAAATCGGCGGCCTCCATCTTGCCGAACGACTTGTCGCGCAGAATGCCGGCATTGGCGCACAAGAGGTCGACACTGCCCCACTCCCTGGTGGCGCGCTCGACCATCGCGGTGACCTGCTCGAAATTGGAGACGTCGGCGCCGTCGGCCATCGCGGTGCCGCCTGCCTTGCGGATCTCCTCGACCACGGTTTCCGCCGGCGACAGCGAGCCGCCGGTGCCGTCGCGCGCGCCGCCGAAATCGTTGACCACGACCTTCGCGCCGCGGCTGGCCAGCCCCAGCGCATGCGCCCGTCCGAGGCCATTGCCCGCGCCGGTGACGATGGCGACGCGTCCGTCAAACCTGATTGCCATTGTGCTTCCTTTCTTCCTTCTCCCCTTGCGGGAGAAGGTGGCGCGCAAGCGCCGGATGAGGGGTATCTCGCCACAGCCGAGTCCGCGGAGAGATACCCCTCACCCGGCTTCGCGTTCCGCGAAGCCACCCTCTCCCACAAGGGGAGAGGGTAAGAGCGCTCCGCGCGAGATTTGGACAGCTTTTGAGCAGCGATGGATTGCCGGGTCAAGCCCGGCAGCGACGCGTGGTATCAGGCGAAATAGATCAGGCCGAGCCAGTCGGCGACGAGCGCCGGCTTGTCCTCGCCTTCGATCTCCACCGTCACGTTGGTGCGGGATTGCAGTTCATTGGGCTTGCGCAGCCTGGCCTCCGCCAGCACGAACCGGCCGCGGACGCGCTTTCCCGAGCGCACCGGCGAGATGAAGCGCAGCTTGTCGAAGCCGTAATTGACGCCCATCGTGGTGCCGGCGATGACAGGCATGACTTCATAAGACATGATCGACAGCAGCGACATCGTCAGAAAGCCGTGCGCAATCGTGGTGCCGAACGCGGTCTCCTTCTTCGCCCGTTCAGGGTCGACGTGGATGAACTGGTGATCCTCGATCACGTCGGCATAGGTGTCGATGCGGGGCTGGTCGATCAGGTGCCATGACGACACGCCGATCTCCTTGCCGACCATGGCCTGATAGGCGTCCAGCGCAATCGGCGGCTTCTTCCAGACTTCGTTCATTGATAGCTCCTGGTGTCGTCATTCCGGGGCGATGCGGAGCATCGAGCCCGGAATCCATCGCACCGCAGAGCGTGTTGCGAAATGGATTCCGGGCTCGCGCTTCGCGCGCCCCGGAATGACGAGATCTCACTTAACTTTCACCCCTGGCTTTCGGCAGTTCCGGAAAATCCTCTTCCCGGAATTCCCGGCCGCGCAGGGGATCGCTGCGATCGTCGTCGCGTTCCAGCCGTCGTAGCTGTACGCGACGGATTTTGCCAGAGATCGTCTTCGGCAGCTCCGTGACGATCTCGAGGCGGCGGATGCGCTTGAACGGCGCAAGGCGCGTATGCAGGTGCTTGAAAATCGACAGCGCCGTCTCCGGCGTTCGCTCCGCGCCCGATGTCAGCAGCACGAAGGCCTTGGGGATCGACAGCCGGATCGGATCCGGGCTCGGCACCACGGCAGCTTCGGCGACGAGCTCGTGCTCGAGCAACACGCTTTCCAGCTCGAACGGGCTGATGCGGTAGTCGGAGGATTTGAAGACGTCGTCGGAGCGGCCGACGAAAGTGAGATAGCCGTCTTCGTCTTCGAACACGACGTCGCCGCTGCGATAGAGCGTGCCTTCGGCGCCCGAGAGCTTGCCGTCGTCGCCTTGATAGCCCTGCATCAGGCCGGCGGGACGGCTCGCCCCGAGCACCAGCGTCACCTCGCCTTCCTTCGCCGGGTTGCCGTCGGCATCGCTGACCTGCACGCGATAGCCCGGCAGCGGCCGGCCCATCGAGCCGACCTTGATGTTTTGCCCGGGCGAGTTGCCCGCCAGCGCCGTCGTCTCGGTCTGGCCGTAGCCGTCGCGGATGGTAAGGCCCCAGGCTGCCTGCACCTGATCGATCACTTCGGGATTGAGCGGCTCGCCGGCGCCGCAGACCTCGCGCAACGCGACCTTGAACGACGCCAGGTTCTCCTGGATGAACAGCCGCCACACCGTCGGCGGCGCGCACAGGGTGGTGACGCCGCACCGGCCGATGGTGGCAAGCAGCGCCTTGGCATCGAAACGCGGCTGGTTGACCACGAACACGGTGGCCCCCGCGTTCCACGGCGCGAAGAAGCAGCTCCAGGCGTGCTTGGCCCAGCCGGGCGAGGAGATGTTGAGATGGACGTCGCCCGGCTTCAGCCCGATCCAGTACATGGTGGAGAGATGGCCGACGGGATAGCTGCGCTGGCTATGCAGCACCAGCTTTGGCTTTGCCGTCGTGCCCGAGGTGAAATAGAGCAGCATCGGGTCATCGGCGTTGGTGGGGCCGTCGGGCGCAAAACTCTCCGGAGCTTTCGTCGCCTCGTCATAGGCGAGCCAGCCATCCGAGGCATCACCGACCACGATGCGCACGACATTCTCGGCGCCAAGGCTCGCGAACTTCGCGACCTGATCCTGCGCGGCGACCACCGCCTTCGCCTTGCCGCGATCGAGCCGGTCGCGCAGCTCGTCGGCGGTGAGCAGCGTGGTGGCGGGAATGACGACGACACCGAGCTTCATCGCAGCCAGCATGGTCTCCCACAACGGGACCACATTGCCGAGCAGCAGCAGGAGATGGTCGCCGCGCTTCAGGCCCTGCGCGCGGAGGAAGTTGGCGACCTGGTTGGAACGGCGCGACAGCGCCGCGAAGGACAATTTCGTCTGCCGGTCCTGTGCGGCATCGACGATCCAGAGCGCGGGCCGGTCCCTGCTCTCCGCATTCGCCGCCAGCCCGGCGTCGAACCAGTCGAGCGCCCAGTTGAAGGGAACCGGATCGGGCCAGCGGAAGCCTTTGACCGCCGTCTCGTAATCCGTGCGGTGTTGCAGAAGGAACGCGCGCGCTTCCTGAAATGTCGTCATGGTCCGAGCCCGTCGAATTGACCTTCCAGCGTAGCCCGGATGGAGCGAAGCGCAATCCGGGGCCGCAATTGGAAGGAGTTGATCCGGATTTCGCTTCGCTCCATCCGGGCTACGGGCACAGCCTCGCTATTTTCCGGCGAGGCTGCGAACGTGCTTGATAATTCCGGAAAAATCCACCCCGCCCTGACCCGCCTTGTCGAAGGCCTGATAGATCTCCTGCGCATGCTGGCCGAGCGGCGTGGCCGCGCCCGTGGCCCTGGCGGCGTCCTGCGCCAAGGTCAGGTCCTTCACCATCAGCGCCGAGGCAAAGCCGGGCTTGTAGTCGTTGTTCGCCGGCGAGGTCGGCACCGGGCCCGGCACCGGGCAATAGGTCGTCAGCGACCAGCACTGGCCCGACGAGGTCGAGGCAACGTCGAACAGCGCCTGATGCGAGAGCCCGAGCTTCTCCGCCAACGCAAACGCCTCGCTCACCGCGATCATGGAAATGCCGAGGATCATGTTGTTGCAGATCTTGGCCGCCTGGCCGGCGCCGGCGCCGCCGCAATGCACGATCTTCTTGCCCATGTTTTCCAGCACGGGCTTCGCCGCCGCAAACGCCTTGTCGTCGCCGCCGCACATGAAGGTGAGCGTCCCGCCCTTGGCGCCGCCGGTCCCGCCGGAGACCGGCGCATCGACCGAGAGCACGCCGTTCTTGGCGGCGAGCGCGTGGGCCTGGCGCGCGCTCTCGACGTCGATGGTGGAGGAATCAATGATCAGCGCGCCCTTGGTCATGACGGGGACGACCTCGTTCCAGACGCCGAGCACGTGCTTGCCGGCCGGCAGCATGGTGACGACGACATTGGCGCCCTTCACCGCGCCCGGTGCGCTGTCGGCAATGCCCGCGCCATCGGCCTTGGCTTGCGCGCGCGAGGCCTCGACGAGGTCGAACGCGACGACCTTGTGGCCGGCCTTGACCAGATTGGCGGCCATCGGGCCGCCCATGTTGCCGAGACCGATGAATGCGATCGTGGCCATTGTCGTTTCCTCCGCTGAACGTTTCGTTGATTAGTTGAACTTCAATTCGTCGGCGCCAATCTCGGCGAGATACGGCGCAAGCATGTCCGGTGTGACGTCCTCGATCCGCGGCGGCGACCAGGTGGGGTTGCGGTCCTTGTCGATCACGGCGGCGCGCACGCCCTCGCGGAAATCATCGCTGCGGAACACTTCCAGCGCGGCGCGATATTCGCGCACCAGACATTCCTCCAGGCTCGACGCGGTGCGGGCCAGGCGCAACAGCTTCAGCGTCACCACCATGCCGCGCGGCGATTTCTCGCCGAGCGTCTTCAGCGTGGCCAGAGCGAATTCGGAACCGTCACGCTTGAGGGCGGCGACGATGTCCTCCATGCGATCGAAACCAAACAGCGCATCAATCATCGGCTCCTTCGCCGCCACCGGCCCTGCGGTCTCGCCGGTCGCAAAGCCATTGATGAGCTTGCCGACCTCGGCCGCCGTTGCGCCGGAGTTCAGCTTCGTCAGGGCCTCGCGCAGCTGCGGGAGTTTCACTGCCGGCACCACCCAATCAGCGAACTTGGCGTGGATCGCATCCGGCCCATTCATGGTCTGGCCGGTCAGGCCGAAATAGGTGCCGATCTCGCCCGGCGAGCGCGACAACAAATAAGTGCCGCCGACATCCGGGAAGAAACCAAGCCCGACCTCGGGCATTGCGAGCTTGGTGCGGTCAGTGACGACGCGATGGCTCGCATGCGCGGAGAGACCGACACCGCCGCCCATCACGATGCCGTCCATGAAGGCGACATAGGGCTTTGGGAACTTCTTGATCCGGGCGTTGAGGATGTATTCCTCGCGCCACAGGATCTTGCCGAGATCGCCATGGTCCTTCGCGCTTTCCCAGAGCGTGCGGATGTCGCCGCCGGCGCAGAGGCCGCGCTCGCCCGCGCCCTCCAGCAGGATCACGGCGACGGCCGGATCGGTCTCGAAACGGTCGAGCGCGGTCTCGATCTCGCGAAACATCTCGAGGGTGACGGCATTGATGGCCTTGGGACGGTTGAGCCTGATCACGCCGACCGCGCCCTCAACGCGGGCGACCAGATCGCCCTCTTCAACTGCATTCATCGCGCGCCCTCGATCAGTTTGCGCGCCACGATGAGCCGCATGATTTCATTGGTGCCTTCGAGGATCTGGTGCACGCGCAAATCGCGCACGATCTTCTCGATGCCGTATTCGCTGAGATAACCATAGCCGCCATGGAGCTGGAGCGCCTGGTTGGCGACCTCGAAACCGACATCGGTGCCGAAGCGCTTGGCCATCGCGCAGAGCATGGTGGCGTCAGGGTCCTTGCGGTCGAGCGCAGCTGCGGCCCGCCACAGGAAGGTGCGCGCGGCCTCGAGCTCGATCGCCATGTCGGCAAGCTTGAATTGCAGCGCCTGGAATTCGTCGAGGCGTTTTCCAAACGCCTTGCGCTCCTTCATATAGGCGCGCGCCTTGTCGAGCGCCGTTTGGGCACCACCAAGAGAACATGCCGTGATGTTGAGACGGCCGCCATCGAGGCCGGCCATCGCGATCTTGAAGCCGACGCCATCCTCGCTCAGCCGGTTGGTAACAGGCACGCGGGCGTTCTCGAATATCACGGCGCGGGTCGGCTGCGCGTTCCAGCCCATCTTGCGCTCGTTGGCGCCGAACGACACGCCGGGTGTGTCGCCGTCGATGACGAGGGTCGAGATGCCGCCGGGGCCGTCGCCGCCGGTCCGGACCATCGCGACCAAAAGGTCGGTGCCGCCGGCGCCCGAGATGAACTGCTTCTGGCCGTTGAGGACGTAGTGATCGCCATCGCGCACCGCGCGGGTGCGTAGCGCCGCGGCATCCGAGCCGGCACCCGGTTCGGTCAGGCAGTAGCTGGCGATCAGCTCCATGGTGCAGAGCTTCGGCAGCCATTTGTGGCGCTGGGTGTCGCTGCCGTAGGCATCGATCATCCAGGACGCCATGTTGTGGATGGAGATGAAGGCCGACGTCGTCGGGCAGCCCGTCGCCAGCGCCTCGAAGATCAGCGCCGCGTCGAACCTGGTCATGGCGGAGCCGCCGACATCCTCGCGGATATAGATGCCGCCCATGCCGAGCGTCGCCGCCTCGCGCATCACGTCGACGGGGAAATGCTTCTCCTCGTCCCAGCGCAGCGCGTGCGGCGCGATCTTTTCCGCCGCAAACGCCAACGCCATGTCGCGAACCGCGACCTGATCCTCGTTCAGAGCGAACTGCATGGGTGCCTCGCTCTTGAGAGGATCACTTCATCAGCGGGATCGAGAACTCCGCGCCTTCCTTGACGCCGGAGGGCCAGCGCGAGGTCACCGTCTTGGTCTTGGTGTAGAAGCGGACCGAATCCGGACCGTGCTGGTTGAGGTCGCCGAAGCCCGACTTCTTCCAGCCGCCGAAGGTGTAATAGGCGATCGGAACCGGGATCGGCACGTTGATGCCGACCATGCCGACATTGACCTTGGCCGCGAAGTCGCGCGCGGCGTCGCCGTCGCGGGTGAAGATCGCAACGCCGTTGCCGTAGTCATGCTCCGACGGCAGCGCCAGCGCCTCCTTGTAGTCGTGCGCGCGCACGACCGAGAGCACGGGGCCGAAGATCTCTTCCTTGTAGATCCGCATGTCCTTGGTGACGTTGTCGAACAGCGAACCGCCGAGATAGAACCCTTTCTCGTAGCCCTGCATCTTGAAGCCGCGGCCGTCGACGGCGAGCGTCGCGCCTTCCTTGATGCCGATGTCGATATAGCCCTTGACCTTCTCGACGGCTTCGCGCGTCACCAGCGGGCCGTAATCGGCCGACGGATCGATCGAGGTGCCGATCTTCAAGGACTCGACGCGCGGGATCAGCTTTTCCATCAGGCGGTCGGCGGTGGACTTGCCGACGGGCACCGCGACCGACACGGCCATGCAGCGCTCGCCGGCCGAGCCGTAGCCCGCACCGATCAGCGCATCGACCGCCTGGTCCATGTCGGCGTCGGGCATGATGATGGCGTGGTTCTTGGCGCCGCCGAAGCACTGGCAGCGCTTGCCGGTCTGGGCGGCGCGCTCATAGATGTATTGCGCGATCGGCGTGGAGCCGACGAAGCCGATGGCCTTGACATCGGGATCGTCGAGGATGGCGTCGACCGCTTCCTTGTCGCCGTTGACGACGTTGAGGATGCCGGCCGGCAGGCCCGCCTCCATCATCAGTTCGGCAAGCAGCATCGGCACGCCGGGATCGCGCTCCGACGGCTTGAGGATGAAGGCATTGCCGCAGGCGATCGCGGGCGCGAACTTCCACATCGGAATCATCGCCGGGAAATTGAACGGCGTGATGCCGGCGACGACGCCGAGCGCCTGACGCATCGAATAGATGTCGATGCCGGGGCCGGCGCCCTCGGTGTACTCGCCCTTCATCAGGTGCGGGATGCCGCAGGCGAATTCCGCGACTTCGAGGCCGCGCTGGATGTCGCCCTTGGCGTCGGGCACGGTCTTGCCGTGCTCACGCGCCAGCAGCTCGGCGAGCTTGTCGTAGTCGCGCTGCACCAGCTCGACGAATTTCATCATGACGCGGGCGCGGCGCTGCGGGTTGGTCGCGGCCCATTCCGGCTGCGCGGCGCGGGCGTTCTCGACGGCAGCGCGGACCTCGGCCTTGGACGCCAGCGCCACCTTGGCCTGGACGTCACCGGTCATCGGCTCGAAGACGTCGGCGGTGCGGCCAGAGGTACCCTTGACCTCCTTGCCACCGATGAAATGTCCGATTGAACGCATGGAATAATCTCCTTGGAAGCCGAGCCTGATCGCTTTGACAAATCCTATTGACCTGCATTTTATAGGATTCAAGTCTGTTATATTGCACCATAGATGTGCGAAAATGCTGGATCAAGGTAGCATCGACTGGGACGACTTTCGCTTCGTGCTGGCCATCGTGCGGGGCGGCTCGGTTTCGGCTGCGGCAAAACAGCTCGGCGTCGACCATGCCACCGTGATCCGCCGCGTCGACCGGCTGGAAAAGCACCTCTCGGCAAAGCTGTTTGACCGGCGCAAGACCGGCTATCTCCTCACCGAGGCCGGCCAGCGCGTCGCCGACAGCGCCGAAGCGATGGAATCGACCATCGTCGCCAACCAGGAACAGGTCGGCGGCTCCGTGGCGCGGCTGACCGGAACGGTGCGGATCGGTGCGCCCGATGGCTTCGGCACCGCCTTCCTGGCGCCGCGGCTGGCGCCCTTCGCGGACCGGTATCCCGATCTCGATCTGCAACTTGTGGCAACTGCGCGGCTGTTCAGTCTCTCCAAGCGCGAGGCCGACATCGCGATCAGCCTGACCATGCCGAAGGAAGGCCGCATCGTCGGCCGCAAGCTGCTCGACTACCGCCTCGGGCTCTATGCCTCCCCCGCCTATCTCGACCGCTTCCCGACGATCGTCTCGCGCGAGGTGCTGCCGCAGCACCGCTTCGTCGGCTACATCGAGGAGCTCCTGTTCACGCCGGAACTCGATTATCTGCCACAGGTGTCGCCGCGGATTTCCGCCCGCTTCCGCAGCGCCAATTTGATCGCACAGCTCAACGCCACGCTCTCGGGCTTCGGCATCGCGGTGCTGCCGCATTTCATGGCGAGCGAATACCCGCAGCTTGTCGCGGTGCTGCCCGAGGAGATCTCGATCACCCGGACGTTCTGGATGCTGATGCACGCCGACAGCAAGGATCTCGCCCGGATCAGGGCGGTGGCGGACTACATCGGCGAGATCGTGGAGCGCGAGCGGGCGTTGTTTGCGGGGCGGCAAGCACCGATCCGGTAGGGTGGGTTAGCCGAAGGCGTAACCCACCTCTTCTGTCTCGGCAGATAAACACAGTGGTGGGTTACGCCAGCGACCGCGCTTCGCGCAGCCGCAAGGCTAACCCACCCTACAACGGCATCTCGCTAATTCTGCTTCGGCTTCTTCGCCGCCGTCACCTTCGGCTCACGCTTGGCGCCGTCCAGCGCGCTGTCCCTGCCCGCCTTCAGCACCTCGTCCGACAGCTCGCTGGAGCCGGCAATGCGCGCCAGCAGCATGGTGCCGGCCATCGTCGCCAGCGTCGCGATCGCCTGCTTGCGCGCGGCCTTGCGCGGCAGGTTCGGGATGTAGTCGGTCATCATCTCGATCATCTCGTCGAGCTTGCCGGAAAAGGCTTTTCGCGTCTTCGGGCTCTCGCGGGCGATCTCTGCGCCCAGCGCGGGAATCGAGCAGCCATGGCCGGGATTGTCGCGGTGCAGCGCGGAGAGATAGGTCTCGGCGATCAGCGCCAGCCGCTTCTCGGGAGAGACCTCGCCACTGATCTTGCGCCAGTGCTCCATCGAGCGGTCCATGGCGTAGCCAAAGGCCTCGATCACCAGCGCCTCGCGAGAATCGAAATGCGCGTAGAAGCCGCCATGGGTCAGGCCCGCCTCCTTCATGAGGTCGGCGACGCCGATGCCGTGCGCACCCTTTTCGCGCAGCCGCACCGAGGCCTTCTTCACGATGCGGTCGTGGGTTTCCTGCTTGTGTTCCCGGGAATAGCGCATGCGAGTCTCATTGAATGTCGGAGATCATCTCATAACACAGAAATGGACCAGACGGTGGATTAATTCACGTTAAGGTATTACCGATCATGGAAAAGGTTGCAGTTGCATGGACTGCGAGCGCGCCCTTGCCGTCGCGGACGAACCCCTCGGTGTAACTGGTCTGCCGTCCCAGCTTGATGATCTTGCCTTCGGCCGAGATCAGCCCGGACCGGACCGACAGCGGGCGCAGGAACGTCATTTTCAGATCGAGGGTCACGGACGACTGCCCGGCCTCCAGCCGGGTCGAAATGGCGCATCCCATGGCGGTGTCGATCAGCGCCGCGGCCGTCGCGCCATGCAGGAGGCCGATGGTATTCTCGAGATCCTCGCGCGGCTCCAATTCCATCACGATCCGGCCCGGCTCGACCACCGCCATGGTGAAGCCGATCAACTTTGCGAAGGGCGGCGGCGGCAAGCGGCCGTCGCGAATGCCCAGCATGGCGTCCATGCCCGACAGGCCCATCGCCGCTTTCGCGACCGGCGCAGGGACCTGCCAGTCCACCACACGCTCGCGACGCTGCGCGGGCGAAAACAGGTCGAGTTGATCGTTACAGGACATGGCGGCCTCTTTGTATGACAAACATCATACTATGCCACGAACTTCGCGCTGGCAACTCCGTCTCCCGGCCCGCTTGACAAGCAGCGCGTTTCGGCCCGGAAGTGATCCCGACCAGTGCGCCCGCGCACGTCCAACAAACGTCGAGATCCCACGATGGAAATGCTCAACAACCACTGCGGCGTGACGCGCGATGCGCGCGGCGTCGTCCACGTCGCGATCTGCAACGCCGGCCCGCTGAACATCCTCGGCTCGCCCGTCACCGACGCAGTGCGCGAAGGCCTGCAACAGCTCGCCACCGATCGCAGCATCCGCGTCGTGGTGCTGCGCGGCCAAAGCGAGAAGAGCATGATCGGCGGCGCCGACATCAAGGAGATGGCCAGGCTCGACCAGACATCGGCCGAGGCCTTTATCAGCCGCCTGCGCGATCTCTGCGAGGCCGTGCGCCAGTTCCCCGCCCCCGTGATCGCGCGCATGCCCGGCTGGTGCCTCGGCGGCGGGCTGGAGGTGGCCGCCGCGTGCGACTTCCGGATCGCCGCGCATGATGCGCATTTCGGCATGCCGGAGGTACGCGTCGGCATCCCCTCGGTGATCCACGCCGCGCTGCTGCCACGCCTGATCGGCTGGGCCCGCGCGCGCTGGCTGGTGATGACGGCGGAGAACATCGACGCGCCGACGGCGCTCGCCTGGGGCCTGGTCGACAAGGTCGCCCCCGAGGGCGGGTTGGATGCAGCCGTCGAGCACACGGTGAAGGCACTGCTCGAATGCGGACCCGCGGCGTTGCGGTCTCAGAAAGCACTGCTGCGGCAATGGGAGGAACTGCCGCTGACGGAGTCGGTGAATCTCAGCGTCAAGGTGTTCGGCGAGTCGTTCCTGACCGACGAGCCGACGCGCCTGATGCAGGCGTTCGTGGATCGGAAGCGGTAGCTGCCATCAGCAGGCCGTAGCCGCACCAAAGGTGTCATGCCCCGCGAAGGCGGGGCATCCAGTACGTCGCGAGCCATCGGTTCAATCACAACGGCCTCGGCGTACTGGATCGCCCGCCTGCGCGGGCGATGACAGCGAGTTGTGGGGCAAGCTTCTCCGATCGAACGACCAAATCTCATCCGAACCACGACAATTTCTCATGCCCCGCGCGGTTGCATTTTTTGCGCCGCATCATATGATGACTGTAATCTTACTCAGCCGTCATCGCAGGGAGCTCCACCATGGCCGAAGCCGCCGATCCCGTCGTCATCGTCTCCGCCGCCCGCACCCCGCTCGGCCGCTTCATGGGCGAATTGTCGCCGCTGGCTGCGCATAAGCTCGGATCGCATGTGATCGGCGCGGCGCTGGAGCGCGCAAACCTCGCGCCCGAAAAAGTTGACGAGGTCTTCATGGGCTGCGTGCTGCCGGCGGGACAAGGCCAGGCACCGGCGCGCCAGGCGGCGCGCGCCGCCGGCCTGCCTGACGCGACCGGCGCCACCACGGTCAACAAGGTCTGCGGCTCCGGCATGAAGGCGACCATGCTGGCGCACGACATCATCCGCGCCGGCTCGGCCGAGATCGTGGTCTCCGGCGGCATGGAGAGCATGAGCAATGCGCCCTATCTGCTCGCCAAGGCACGCGGCGGCTATCGCGCCGGCCACGACCGCATCATCGACCACATGATGATGGACGGGCTGGAGGACGCCTACGAGACCGGCCGCTCCATGGGCGATTTCGGCGAGGCCACCGCCGAGGCCTATCAGTTCACCCGCAAGGACCAGGACGCCTATGCGATGGAGACGCTGAGCCGCGCCCGCAAGGCGGTCGAGGGCGGCGCGTTCAAGGCCGAGATCGCGCCGATCACCCTGACCGAGAAGGCCGGTCCCCGCATCGTCGCCAATGACGAGCATCCGCTGAAGGTCGATCCCGCCAAGATCCCAGGCCTGAAGCCGGCGTTCCGCGCCAACGGCACGATCACGCCGGCAGCTTCCTCCGCAAACGCCGACGGCGCCGCCGCGCTGGTGCTGACCAAGCGCTCGCTGGCCGATCGCAACGGCCTTCCGGCGCTCGCCGTGATCAAGGGCCACGCCACCCACAGCCAGGAGCCGCAATGGTTCACCACGGCGCCGATCCCGGCGATCCGCAAGCTGCTCGACAAGGTCGGCTGGACCGCCGGTGACGTCGATCTGTTCGAGATCAACGAGGCCTTCGCCGTGGTGGCGATGGCGGCGCAGCGCGATCTCGGCATTCCCCGCGACAAGCTGAACATCAATGGCGGCGCCTGCGCGCTCGGCCATCCGATCGGCGCCACCGGCGCGCGGCTGATCGTGACGCTGCTGCATGCGCTCGAGGCGCAGAACCTCAAGCGCGGCGTCGCCGCGCTCTGCATCGGCGGCGGCGAAGCCACGGCCATAGCGGTCGAGCGGCTGACGCACTAGCCGTCATGTCCGAATTTGAGGGAAGTCTGACGTTTTAGACTTCCAGCAAATATGCCAGACTACGACGATGACGCGAGTCCCGCGAGGGACCGCCAACCCTGATTGAGGCCCAATGATCTCGAACTGGCTCGCGGCAACGCTCAGCCGCCGCAATATCCACTACGGCTGGGTGATGGTCGGCGTGACCTTCCTGGCCGCGCTGATCAGCGCCGGCACGGTCGGCGCGCCCGGCGTGTTCATCGTTCCCCTGCAAAAGGAGTTCGGCTGGAGCACGGCGGAGATCTCTTCCGCGCTGTCGATCCGCTTCATCCTGTTCGGGTTGATGGCGCCGTTCGCCGCGGCGCTTCTGAACCGTTACGGCCTGCGCAACGTCACGCTCACGGCGCAGCTGATCGTGGTCTCGGCGCTGGTCCTCTCGCTCGGCATGACCGAGGTCTGGCAGCTCATCGCCCTGTGGGGCGTCGTGATCGGGATCGGCACCGGCATGACCGCGCTGGTGCTGGGGGCGACCATCGCCACGCGCTGGTTCGCGGCGCGGCGCGGCCTCGTCGTCGGCATCATGACCGCGAGCGTCGCCACCGGTCAGCTTGTGTTCCTGCCGCTGCTGGCAAGCCTCACCGAACGCTTCGGCTGGCGGCTGGCGCTCGGCTTCGTCTGCATCATGCTCGGCGTATCCGCACTCGCAGTCCTGCTCGCGATGCGTGACCGTCCGAGCGACCTCGGCCTGCGCCCGTTCGGCGACGAAGGCACCGAGCCCCTGCCCGCCCCGCCCGTCAACCACGGCTCGATCACGGCGGTGGCGCTCGGCACGCTGCGCGACGCCTCGAAGTCGAGCGCGTTCTGGATCCTGTTTGCGACCTTCTTCGTCTGCGGCGCCTCGACCAACGGCCTCGTGCAGGTCCACCTGATCCCGATGTGCCTCGATTTCGGCATCCCGCAGGTGCAGGCCGCAAGCCTGCTGGCGGCGATGGGCATCTTCGACTTCTTCGGCACCATCATGTCGGGCTGGCTGTCGGACCGTTACGACAATCGCTGGCTCCTGTTCTGGTACTACGGCCTGCGCGGGCTCTCGCTGATCTTCCTGCCCTTCAGCGATTTCTCGTTCTACGGCCTGTCGATCTTCGCGATGTTCTACGGGCTCGACTGGATCGCCACGGTGCCGCCGACGGTGCGCCTCACCGCGCAGAAGTTCGGCCCCGAGCGCGCCAATCTGGTGTTCGGCTGGATCTTTGCCGGGCATCAGCTCGGTGCCGGCACGGCCGCCTTTGGTGCCGGCCTGTCGCGAACGCTGCTCCAGAGCTACCTGCCCGCTTTCTTCATCGCCGGCGCGCTCTGCGTGTTTGCCTCGCTGATCGTGCTGGCGCTGTCGCGGCAGCCGAAGCCGAAGGCGCAGGCTGCGATGGCGTAAGCCAACCTAGTCACGTGAATCTAAAGTTCGCCACATAAAGTCTGCTGGGCTTTGTGGCAGAAGCGTTTGACGGAAGCCAAGA
>NZ_LBJZ01000151.1:0-35667 GCF_028128935.1 Bradyrhizobium sp. CCBAU 11361 | reverse complement strand
CTCGTGCGGGAATCATATCGCGCGAATCACATCAAGCGCAGCGTTTTCACACATGGGGTAATTCCGGGCTCGAGCCATACTCAGGCTCTGGGAATCAGCTCTCCTGGAATCGACGAGGCCCTCCCTCAGGGCCTTGCAATGAAGGAGAGAGGTAATGGAACACTATGTCGGATTAGACGTATCGCTGAAACTGACTTCGATCTGCATCGTCGATCGGACAGGAAAGGTCGAGCGCGAAGGAGTGGTTGCTTCTGCCCCGGAGGCGATCGCGACATTCATCAAATTGCATGCGCCACACGTCGTTCGGATTGGGCTCGAGACCGGAGCAACGTCGACATGGTTGTGGACCGAGCTGGATAAGATGGGGTTGCCCATCGTCTGCATTGACGCCAGGCATGCGAAGGCGGTTCTGAAGATGCAGATCAACAAGAGCGACCGAAATGACGCCGCTGGCATAGCGCGTATCATGCAATGTGGTTGGTACAAGGAGGTTTGCGTCAAAGATCTCGATAGTCATGCGACCAAAGCTCTTCTTGTCAGTCGAGCTCTGCTCGTCAAGATCAAGCGGGATATCGAAAATCAAATCCGGGGGCTCCTCAAGAATCTTGGCCTGGTCATCGGACGGGCAAAGATGGATATGTTTGCTGTGCGCGCCGCGCAGTTGGCCGAGGATCGGTCAGAGCTTTTTGCCGCGGTAGATCCATTGCTGAAGGCACGCGAGGCCATCGAGCAACAGATTGTGGACCTTGACCGCAAGGTGCTGCGGCTGGCTCGCAATAATGCTCAGGTGCGACGGTTCATGACGGCTCCTGGCATCGGCCCGGTCACGGCCCTTTGCTTCCTTGCGACGATCGATGACCCCGCTCGCTTCAAGAGATCACGAAGCGTCGGAGCCTACGCAGGGCTAACGACCCGCCGATACGCATCCGGCGAGATTGACTGGACGGGCCGAATCTCGAAATGCGGCGATAAGATGCTCCGAGGTTACCTCTACGAGGCAGCCAATGTGCTGCTCACACGCGTAGCAAAATGGTCAGCACTCAAGGCGTGGGGCATTCGGCTTGCGAAACGAAGCGGGCTACGCAAAGCCAAGGTTGCGGTTGCCCGCAAACTTGCCGTCATTCTGCATCGGATGTGGATCGATGGCACCGAATTCAAATGGTCATCAAAGGATGCTGCTGGGCAACCTGCATAAAGGATAACGAGTTCCCGCCGACCAGCGGGAGCGAACGTCCCTGCCGGGACGCTGGCGTTGGTGAGATCGCCCCTGGCTTTGCGACGCTCGAAAGAGCAAAGCGCGCTTCACACATTGATCCGCCAGCGTCATCTTACGCCATCATGCGGAGGGCACGCCCCTACCGCGGAGAGAACCATGGACCCGGCAAGGATGTTCAAGGAGAGCTTGACCTCACGCCCGGAATTAGAGAACAGCCAGGGTCAACAGCGCCGGTTTGATCCCCGCCGGTGACGTCCGGTCTGCCCTCAACTTCGGACAAGCTCCCCCGGGGGGCATAGTGTCGCGAAGGGCCAGAAGCGGCCGCTTGTGCACTATCGAGGACCGCCGTCAATAGCGTCTTGGCTCTCTGACGTATCCAGTATCCAGCCGAAGCTATTTCCAGAGAAGATTTTCATCGCGAATGCCTGTCGCCGAACTCGCCATCACGTAGGTCAGTCGGCAGGTCAGACTGTTCGGCGAAGCGCACCTCGATCCTGCGGAGCGCTTTAGGGCCACGCCCGGCTTTGCCATGGCCGCGGCGACCGGCGTCGCCCGTCTCCCTGGCCATACCCTGATGGAAGAGATTGCTGCCGTGCCCCAAGCCTGAAGGGCCCCCTTCATGAAGGGCGCCACGATCGCGAGATCGAAGAAGCCTACAACGCCTGGCAGGTCTTCAGTTTCCAGCCATGGAGCCTGCGCAGCTCCATCATTCGCGCTCCGCTAACGCCGACGGGCTACCAATACTCCCAATAAGAACGTCAACAAGAGCGATTGCAGCGGCGCCTCCACGGCCATCTTGCGCAAACGGTCGGACAACCGCAGTGCTGTCTGTTGGGAATCCGGCTCGCGTCGGCCTGGCGTCCCTACCACATCCCTCTCGCCGCTGGCATCGCTTCGGAAGCGAGCTCAATACCGCCCTGATCGTTCACGAGGCCGGAGGCTTCCGTCATTGCAGAGGCTTCCCTCATGTCCATGCGCGTCCTCCCTGTGGTCGTAGCGAAGCAATTGCCCATCTTGGTTTCTAGATACGGCGCGTGGATGTCGGCGCTCCGGATGGTCTTCGTCCGTGCGCTTGATGGGATCGGGGGGATGCTGTGGACGGAGCTGTAAACGAGAGTACGTCGCTGGATGACGGCGCGCGTGAGGATTTGCGTGGCCCGGATGCATTGAAAGGGCTGCGCCTCGCGCTCGCGGAGATCTGCGACCTGAACCCGCTCACGCCTGAGGAGGATTTCCACTTCACCTCGCGGACGCGGATGACCAGCAATGCCTTGCTGGTGGAATCGCTCGTCAGCGACGTGGAGTATGACCGGACACCGGCGCATATCGCCCGTGGCGGGATGGACCACTATCAGGTCACCCTCTGCCTCGAAGGCGAGATGCGATTCAGATCGGGGCGGCGCGAGGTGACGTTGACGCCCGGCGACATCATTCTGCTTGACATGGGGCAGCCGAATCGCACGGTCCTGCGCGGCGGTGGCAGCCGCACGCATCTGAGAGCGATCATTCTGCAACGGTCGATGCTGGCGCCGCGGCTCGCACATCCGAATTCGGCAACGGCAACCCTGTTGCCGTCACACCATCCCCATGCACGCCTGCTCGCCAACCATTTCGCGGCGCTCGCGCTGAGCCCCGAGCCGGAAGCCGACCCCGTCGAAGCCACGATCGAGGCGATGGCCAATATCATTGCAGCGGCAGCAGGCGGCGCGGCCAAAACCGCCGCGGGCGTTGAGCGGGCCGAGCGGCACCTCTATCTTGCGATGATCAAGCGGCACATTGCGGGCCATCTCACCGACGCGCTCACCACCGACGAGCTGTGCGGCCGCTTCCAGATTTCCCGCGCGACCCTCTATCGACTGTTCGAAGCCGATGGCGGGCGTGCGCATTACGTCAGCGAGCAGCGGCTCAACTTCGCCTTGCGCCTCATGATATCTTCGGCCGCGCAGGACAAGCGCCTGATCGACCTGGCCGTCGAGCTGCACTTCAGCAGCGACTCTACCTTCATCCGGGCATTCCGCCGCAAGTTTGGAGTGACACCGGGCGAGCTCAGGGAGATGTACGATACATGGCTTCGCGAAACCGGCGCCGTGCCAGCATTCGACACGGTGCTGCATCAGCTGGCCCGGCGCAGCCCGTCATAGGCTCGGTGACGCCCCTCAGGCCAGATGACACGCCACGAAATGGCCGCCCGCCACCTCCTTCAGCTCCGGCGCGCTTTCCGCGCAGCGCGGCTGGGCGATCGGACAACGGGTGTGGAAGTGGCAGCCCGACGGCGGCTTCATCGGGCTCGGCACGTCGCCCTTGAGGCGGATGCGCTCACGCTTGAGCTTGGGATCGGGCACCGGCACCGCTGACAACAACGCCCAGGTGTAGGGATGCTGCGGGTTGCGGTAGAGGTCGCTGGCTTTCGCCAGCTCGACGATGCGGCCGAGATACATCACCGCGACGCGGTCGGAGATGTGCTCGACCACCGAGAGGTCATGCGCGACGAAGAGATAAGTGAGGTTCAGCTCGGCCTGGAGATCTTCCAGCAGATTGATGACCTGGGCCTGGATCGACACGTCGAGCGCAGAGACCGGCTCGTCGCAGACGATCAGCTTCGGCTCGACCGCGAGCGCGCGCGCGATCACGATGCGCTGGCGCTGGCCGCCGGAGAATTCGTGCGGGTAGCGGCGCATGTGCTCGGCCTTGAGCCCGACCTTGACCAGCAGGCTCGCGACGCGCTCCTCCCGCTCTTTGGCCGATGAGCCGAGCTTATGGATGATGAGCGCCTCGCCGAGAATCGCACCCACCGTCATGCGCGGATTGAGCGAGGCAAACGGATCCTGGAACACGAGCTGCATGTTCCGCCGCATCGCGCGCAGATCGTTGCCACCGAGCTGGCGCACGTCCTGACCGTCGAACACGACCTCGCCGTCGGTCGGCTCGATCAGGCGCAGCACGCCGCGCCCCGTCGTCGACTTGCCGCAGCCGGATTCACCGACGAGACCGAGCGTCTCGCCGCGATTGACCGAGAACGACACGCCGTCGACCGCATAGACGCTGGCGACCTGGCGCGACAGCAAGCCGCCAAAAACGGGGAAATGCTTCTTCAGACCGCTGACGCGGAGCAAGGGTTCGCTCATGGCGCGGCTCCCAACTGCGTATCCTCCAAGTGACAGGCCATGCGGTGGCCGGGCGAGACCTCGCGGAGCAGAGGCTCCTTCTCGGTGCAAACGCTCATGGCTTGACGGCAGCGCGGCGCGAAGCGGCAGCCGACCGGCGGATTGATCAGGATCGGCACCGAGCCGCCGATCGCCTCCAGCCGCGTCTTGTGCTCGCTGTCGAGGTCGATGCGCGGGATCGAGCGGATCAGCCCTTGCGTATAGGGGTGCCGCGGATCGCCGAAGAGCTCGTCGACGCTCGCCTCCTCCACCACCTTGCCGGCATACATTACGACGACGCGCTGCGCGGCCTCGGCGACGACGCCCATGGCATGGGTGATCAGCATCACCGCCATGCCGAAGCGCTCCTTCATGTCCTGGAGCAGGTCGAGGATCTGCGCCTGGATGGTGACGTCGAGCGCCGTCCCTGCGAAGTATCGCTTCCGAAGATCGCGGCCTGACGCGCGCGATGCTGGATCTGAGCCCAGGATTGAAGCTCAGCACGGCCCAGACCGCGTTTCCGCCGACGACGCGGCCGTCCTCGCTCACCTCGGGTCCACCCGGCGGGCTCTAACGTTCTCAGACGCTCGCACACACGCGCCGCACTGGCGGCGCAGCGCGGGCTGGCCGATGCAGGTCTGGTCGATGCCCGTCAGAGCGCTACGCCGTGCTCGGCGGCTTCAGCGGACCGTCGACCCACTTTAGGGCGGTCGGATCGTGCAGCGGGTCGCAGTTGCTGCAGACGTAGCGCTCCAGGCTTCGGCATGCCTCGCCACGCACGAATTTCATCGGCCGCCCACATGCCGGGCATAGCTTCCGGACCGGATCGAGAACCGACATTGGATTTTCCATGCTGTGCTCCGCCGCCGGTTCACGCGGCCGCGCACCGCTCGGCCGAGCGAAGACGCAACGGCTTGCCGTGGGGCGGCTGGCACGGACCGCCTTCGAGCTCGCACAGAGCCTCGAGAATTTCGTCGATGGTGACGGGCGCCTTCAGTCCTTCGGGAGCCCGCAGGGACGGACACGATGCGATCGCCGACGCGTCCGAGGCCCATGACGCTAAGATGGCGCGCTTCTCTCCGAGGCTGAGGCCCGGGTGGCAGACTACATCCCGCGGGTGCTCGAACCTGGTGCCGGGATGAAGCAGGTAGTCGAGGTCGAACACGTTGTCATCGTTCGCGGTCGTCGGCCGCATGGTCGCCTCCTCAGTGGGACGGCCGCCGCGCGGGTCCGCGCGGCGGGGTGGATCGTGGACGTCGCAGGCTGATCAGGCCGCCTTGCCTTCGATCTGCGTGACGTTGCTCGGGCTCGCGCCGTTGATGGCGATACGGCGCGGCTTCATCGCCTCGGGGATCTCCCGCTGCAGATCGATGATGAGCAGGCCGTTCTCGAAGCGGGCGCCCTTGACCTCGACGTGGTCGGCGAGCGTGAACTGCCGCTTGAAATTGCGCGCCGAGATGCCGCGATGCAGGAAGGTCTTCTCCTCCTTCTCGGCCTTGTGGCCTTCCAGGTTCAGCACGTTCTGCTCGACCGTGAGCGCGACCTCGTCGGGTGAGAAGCCGGCGAGCGCCACCGAGATCTGGAAGCGGTTCTCGTCGAAGCGTTCGATGTTGTAGGGGGGGTAGGTCTCTTCGGCGGTCCGCTGGACCTCGTCGAGAACGTCAAAAAGGCGGTCGAAACCGATGGTCGACCTCCACAGGGGAGTCCAATCATACCTCATAGCCAAATCCTCCAAAGAGCAAGTTGGGTACGAGCCGGCGCCGGACACCTGACCGGCGCCCGCCTTGCAGGGCCCCGAAGGCACCCTGACCGCATCCGCGGCGACTAAAAAATTTGGCAGCCGCGAAAAAGTTTCAAGACTCGGAGGCAATTTTTTGCGGAAGGAGCGCGACGGTTCTTTCCGTCGGCCTGGAATTCGTGAGGCCATCGCTGGCCTCATCCCGTCGCCGCCGTGCGGCGCAAGGCCCCAACACCGCCGAACCGAACCAAAATTTTCGAAAAGGCCGTGAATCGCTCGTCTTTCTGATACCTGTGGCGGGCGCCCGCGGTATTGTGCGAGAGATCGGACGACCGATCGCAGCAGCCCTTTCTGAGAAGAGATGTTTCAGGACGCAACGTACTTCGCAGCGATGGCCGAGGCCTTGGGCCGGTCGGCCGATTACCGTGTGCTGCAGCGCCTGCTGCCGCGGCCCGCGTCCCACCCGACCATCGGGCAGGATTGCAAGACACCGAGACGACCGGCCTCGACCACGCGAAGGACGAGATCATTGAGCTCGGGATGGTCAAGTTCGACTACACGCCGGACGGGCGGATCGTCGGCCTCAGAGACACGTTCTCTGCCTTCAACGAGCCGAGTACGCCGATTTCCGCGGAAGTGACGGCACTCACCGGGATCACCGACGAAATGGTTGCCAGTCACAGATTCGACGATGCGGCCGTCACGGCCTTCGCGGAAGACGCGTCATCGTCATTGCGCACAACAGCGGGTTCGACAGGAAATTCGCCGAACGCTACTGGCCGGCGGGCGCCACATTCAAGATCGCATCCGGATTGCCGAATCGGTCTGGATTCGTCACCCGAAATAGAAACAATCAGTGAACTTCACCGTTCCTAGCGTCAGTGAGCTTCACCGTTCCTAGCGCAAGGCAACGCCCATGAGCACCAAGGAAACCGCTGCCAATATCCAATATTAAGAAGGACCCCGACGATTGGGGGTCGGGGGACGAGCCGATGACTGACGCCCAGGCATCCTACTTGCATACCCTGTCGGAACAAGCACACCAGCCCTTCACGGTCGGGAAGGACCTCACCAAGGCGGAGGCGTCCAAGCTCATTGAAGAAATGCGCAAGAGGGCTGGCGTTGAATAGCAGCAGAAGGAGAAGAGGCGATTTTGTCAAAGGAGGCCGTGTGCTACGCGGAGACAAACGAAGCTACACCGACAAGCAGAAGCGACAGGCCGAGCACATTGAGGAAGGCTACGAAGCTCGAGGCGTTCCCGACAAGGAAGCCGCACGGCGAGCCTGGGCGACCGTAAACAAAGAAACCCATGGTGGCAAAAAGAGCGGGTCCGGCAGAGGCACCGAAGAAGACACTTCACCGTTCCGCAAGGGCGGCAGGCTTGGCGGAAAAGCGTCCGCCAGCCGCCCAGCCTCTGAACGTTCCAACTCAGACAAGAAAGCTGCTCAAACTCGCAAACGCCGTGCGGCGTGAAGGAGGCATAATGCCGACATGCGAAACCTGCGGCAATGACTATGACAAGGCTTTTCAGGTGACCATGAACGGCCAGGCGCACACGTTCGACAGCTTTGAGTGCGCAATTCATGCCCTTGCTCCGACGTGCAAGCATTGCGGAACGCGCATTGTTGGACACGGCCTTGAAAAGAACGGCACGTACTATTGCTGCGACCACTGCGCCCAGGAAGAAGGCGTGACCGAGCTCCGCGATCGTCTGTAAAACCGGCAAAAGTCTCGGCCGGCGGTGCGGTTGATGGCGTTGCGCATGCGCTTGCGGGACACCTTCGTAGTTCGTTGGACCGGTCGCCATGACCGGCATGGTCGACGTTCAACTCGCACGCCGCGGAATCCGCGATCGACGCGTTCTGAACGCGATGAAGCAGGTTCCTCGGGAGCGGTTCGTGGAGCCCGGCTTGGAGGAATTCGCCTATGAGGACGGTGCGCTGCCTATCGCGAACGAGCAAACCATCTCGCAGCCCTACACCGTCGCACTGATGACCGAAGCGGCCGAACTGAAGCCGCCGGACAAGGTGCTGGAAGTCGGAACCGGTTCGGGCTATGCCGCGGCGGTCGCCTCACGGCTCGCCAAAACTGTCCACACCATCGAACGGCATGAAGATCTGGCCAGGATCGCCGCTGGGCGGCTTGCGGCGCTCGCGTACTGTGCACGCTGAGCCGGCGAAAGCCACTCCCGCAAGAGCTGCAGCGAGCGGCCCTCCGGAGTTCTCTCGGCGCCGTGTCTGATGAAGAGCGCACGAATGGCTCTCATGCGCAAGCGTTCGCCCGGGCGAGACGGCGACAAGCGCCACATGGCGCCTATCAGCCGCCGACCAGCCTGGGGAAAAACACGGTCTCTTCCGCGTTCGGGGCGAACGACCGGATCTGAGAGACCTGTCCCGGACCGGTCCGGACCGCGGCGGTGAAGCCCGCGTTCGTTAGCTCGCGGAAGCGCTGCTCCGCCTTCGCCAGTTCTCGCGCGTCGCGTGGGTTGAAAGGGTGACGGCTGTCGCCGGTGCGGTCCATCACGATCTGGATTGCCATGATCGTCCTCCTCGGATTGCTGATCACCAAGGACCTCGATCCAATATCCGACCAACCTGGCGGACTTTCAAGAGAGAAACATTCTGATGGAGGCGATGTGCTGGAGCGTCGGCCGGGCAGCCGCCAGCCCGTACACGAAGGCAGCGGAGCACGCCGTTAGTCCGCTACGGCCTTTGGGTACGCTTACTAGCGATCTTCTCCGTCCGGAGGCGCGGTATCTTGGGGTGAAGTGGCCAGTTCCTCCGCGTACAGGACGAGCTCCTGCCGGCGCTTGGGATCGCCGATCCTGACGAATGCGCGCAGCAGCCGCAGCGCCTGGAGATCCAAGAGGCTTGCGTGTCTGAATTTGGCCTCGTCCACCGATTCCTCATTCGATGCCGAGTGGACATTCGGTCGCGAGCGCTGCGGAAAGGCAAGCCCTTCGAGGGTGGGATAGGGACCATCCGTGTTCCTACGGGCCGACGTCGAGATCTACGGCGCGCGCGTCCCGTCTTGCCGGTAAGGCCACCGCCGGTCAGAAGGAGATGCTGATGCCGATCGCCGGCAAGAAGCCGGCGAAGGAAGCGGCGGCGAAGAAGGCGACGGCGGGGCGCGGCGGAAATCGGCATAGCCGGGCTGCCGCGTGGGATTAGCGCGACGTGTAATCGCTGAAACCGAGGATCAGGTCGCCACACATGACTCGGCGGCGGCAGGTCCGCGTGAAGCCAATCGGCGAAGGTTCGCCTGCCGGCACATCAAGCATGCGCTTAAGCACGGTTGAAGGCCGCACGGGACGCCGTGAGGCACTCCCGGTCGCTGCTTTAGGAACGGATGCGATGTCGCTTCCGTTGACTGCAAAACAGCAAACTCCAGGAGGTCGACATGGCCATGGAAGATCGGGAGACGGTCAGTCTCATTGGAAGCGACAAGGTCGAAGGCACGAATGTGTACGGACCAGACGGGCCGAAAATCGGCTACATCGAGCGCGTTATGATCGACAAGGTCAGCGGCAAGGTGTCCTACGCGGTGCTCAGCTTCGGCGGCCTGTTCGGCATCGGGGACGATCATTACCCGCTGCCGTGGCAAACGCTGAAGTACGACACGAATCTCGGTGGATACGTCACCGGCGTCACCCAGGATCAGCTCCGCCGCGCCCCAAAATACGCCGACGAGAGCAGTTGGAGTTGGGACGCGCAAACGAGGCGCTCGATCGACGACTACTATGGGGTGCCGGTCGTCTAGCGAGGCGGTCGGACACCCGCGCGTTACGAACAGGAAGGAAGCCGCCGCGTCACCGCGATCGGTTTGCGAGGCACCATGACAACAATTTTCGCGCGGCGCCGGCGAGCGCACGGACATGCCGAGTTATCGGTTGGAAGGGTCCTGATCGCGCTTGTCGCTGGCCTTCTGCTGGTATGCGCCGCCTCGCGCAGCGCCGCGGAGAGCTGAGGGGCGGAGGCTGATGCGGATCGCGCAGATCGCTCCCTTGGCCGAAAGCGTTCCCCCGAAACTTTGCGGCGGCACGGAAAGGGTCGTGGCCTGGCTGGTCGACGAACTGGTCGAGCTCGGCCACGACGTGACCCTGTTCGCGAGCGGCGATTCCAGGACGCGCGGAGAGCTGCATGCGGTGTGGCCGCGCGCCCTGCGCCTCGGGCGCCCGCGCGTCGACCCCAACACGGCCTGCACGCTCTTGATCGAAGCGGTCTCGCGTCGCGCCGGCGAGTTCGACATTGTCCATGCACACATCGACTGGCTGCACCTGCCGGCGCTCAGCCGGAGCGGGATCCCGTTCCTCAGCACCCTGCATGGGCGCCTCGACCTCCCTGGCATCGGCGAGGTGGTTCGGCAGTTTCACCAGGCGTGCTTCGTCTCGATTTCCGACAGCCAGCGCGCTCCGCTCGAGGACGCGAACTGGTGCGGGACGGTGCATCACGGCTTGCCGGCCGGCCTGTTTCGGCCGTCCTACGGTCCCGGGTCGTACCTCGCCTTCCTTGGACGGCTCGCGCCGGACAAGGGGCCGGAGGATGCCATCCGGATTGCGAGAGCGGCCGGCATGCCGCTGCGGATCGCTGCGAAGGTGCCTCGCGGCGAAGCCGGCTACTTCAAGAAGCAGATCCAGCCAGAAATCGATGGGACTAAGGTCGAGCTCGTCGGCGAGGTGGACGAACGCGGCAAGCAGCCGTTTCTGTCGGCCGCTGCGGCCCTGCTGTTTCCGATCAAGTGGCCGGAGCCGTTCGGCCTAGTGATGATCGAAGCGATGGCGTGCGGCACTCCGGTCATCGCATACCGGGCCGGATCGGTACCGGAGGTCATCGACGAAGGAGTGACCGGTTTCATCGTCGAGAACGAAGAGGAGGCGGTGCGGGCGGTGAAGGACATCGCACGGATCGACCGGCGCAAAGTCCGGGCCCGATTCGAGGAGCGCTTCACCTCGGACCGGATGGCACGGACCTACGAGACCCACTATCGGCGGCTTCTGGCCGCTGCCAGGCCTGCCCGGGCCGCCTCCGAACACCTCGGCACGTCCGCGTCTCCGCTCGTCCCGTGAACGGCGTTGTTCAGGGCTGTTGACTACGGTCAGTTAGAAGGAGGATTGCATGCGCCACCAGGAAATCGAGCGGCACCCGCGGCGGTGGTTCGCGTCCATCGCAAACAAGGCCTCGCAGGCGGCCGGCCGGGCATCGGCCTTTGTCATGGCCTGCGCTGTGATCGTCATCTGGGCCGTTACGGGACCTCTGTTCCAATTCTCCGATACTTGGCAGCTCGTCATCAACACAGGCACGACCATCGTGACTTTTCTGATGGTCTTCCTGATCCAGAACTCACAGAACCGGGACAGCGCGGCGATCCAGGTCAAGCTGGATGAGCTCATCCGAACCGGGAGCGTTCAGAATTCCTTCGTCGGCATCGAGCATCTCTCCGCCGACGAGTTGGAGGAGCTGCGTGCTCGCTGCGAGGAGCGCGCCAAGGCGGTCGCGGCTGAGAGAAGAGGCTCGGGCGGGCGCCGCCCATCCAGATCCCGGGACGACGCCGGTGGCTGACGGTCCAGCGCAAGGAAGAACTGGCTCACGGCGAATGCCAGGAACGCGCCAGGCAATGCGACGTTCGAGTCGAAGGTAGCCGCAACCCGCGCTTGCGAATTCCGTTCAGAGGAGGATGCCCCATGAGGTCCATCGCGAGCGCGCTGGTCTTTGCTCTGGCGCTTTCCGCTCCCGTCGCACTTGCCCAGACCACGAAGCCGGACGTTTCCGGCGCTCCGAGCGCGCAGAACTCGGGGGCCGGCATCGCTGGCCAGCCTGGCAACAAGAATGGTCCAGCCGCCAAGCCGGGAGAGACCGTCGGCGCAAGCTCGAGCTCGAACCAGCAGAATCCGACGGTCCAGCAGCAGGACACCTCCAACATCAAGGGTCTGCCGGGAAACAAGAGCGGTCCGCCGGTCAAGGAACCCGATCGCAAGTGATGCGGAAGCCCGGCGGTTAATGCGAATGCTCCTAGTTCGGCGGCATCCCTTTCTGCCCGCCGAGCTCCCTCACCATGCGGACGACCTCGTCGGGATGGAACGGCTTCTTCACGATCCGGCTGCCCGGCACCGGGCGAGGTGCAGTGGGTGAGTAGCCCGTGGCGTAGATCACTGGCAGCTCCGGATCGCTTTCGCGGCAGCGCTCCGCGATCTGCCAGCCGTCGATGTTTCCGGGCAGCCTGACGTCGGTGACCAGCACGTCCGCGACGTGGCGCTTGCACCAGTGCAGCGCTTCTTCCCCCGTGCTCGCGTGGATGACATGGTAGCCCGCATCGCGTAGCGCTTCGACCACGAATTCACGGATAAGGGGATCGTCCTCGACGAGAAGTACGCTCACTGGCGGCTCACTTGGCATAGCGTTCTCAACGTATGTCGAACGGCCCAATTGCGCCGTCGTTCCTGGCGTGAGTGGGACTGGAGGGCAAGCGGTTACGGCGCAACGCGAGGGATAGAGGATTTGGCAATGCCGTTCGTCCTGGTGGTAGAGAATGGCTCCGATCTGCAGCTTCATCGAGGGCGCCCCATGGTGGCGCGAGCGGCGGCTAGGGCCATCCAGTCCCGCAGCAGTCCTCTGTCTTCTCTCGAAAAGGACGCGCGCCGCTTAAGATCGTCCAAGGTCTCGCCGGGATGGCATCGCGCGTAATCCTCGCGGACCAGGGACTCGAGATAGGTCGGGTCGCCGCTGCCGGGTTCGAGATGCTGGCGCGGGTCGGTCCTCATGGATTTCCTCTGGCGCGCGTGGCGTCACGTTGCAGCACAACGGAAAGAGCAATCATTGGTTCGAGGGCGGATCCTGCCAGCACCCGTCGATGCCTCGAGGTCTGGCGGATTGTGCCGAGACGGAACCTCCGCAAGCCCAGGCGGGCGCACCTGCGACACGCAAGCGGTTCGAGGCCGCCGGTGTCGACATCTTCGAATTCGACTCAATGGGCCTCGTTGCGCGCCATTGGGGCGCCTTCGATGCCCTAGGCTCATGCTGCAGCCAGGTTTGATTCCCGCCCCGACGGCCGAAGCCGCCTAGCTGCTGCCACGCCCGAGCTCATTCGTCGTCCTCGCGCGGGACCATAGGCGGAGCACGGCCGATCCTGGACTGCAGTTCGACCAGATCGATGAAGACGTCCGCCTGCCGGCGTAGCTCGTCGGCGACCATCGGCGGCCGGCTAACGGCCGTCGAGACCACCGTGACCCGGACGCCGCGGCGCTGCACGGCCTCGACCAGGGAGCGAAAACCGCCGTCGCTCAAGAAAAGAATCATCTCGTCGACCCGCTCGGCGAGCTCCATCGCGTCGACGGCGATTTCGACGGCCATGTTGCCTTTGACCTTGCGCCGACCGAGGTCGTCGACGAATTCCTTGATGCCCTTGGTGACCACCGTGTAGCCGTTGTAGTCCAGCCAATCGACCAGCGGACGGATCGACGAATACTCCTGGTCCTCCATGACGGCCGTGTAATAGAGGGCGCGGACCAGCACGCCGCGGTCGCCGAATTCCTTCAACAGGCGCTTGTAGTCGATATCGAACCCTAGCGCCTTCGTGGCGGCGTATAGATTGGGGCCATCGATGAGCACCGTGATCTTGGCTGGGGACATCCTGGTGGCTCGATTGGCCTGACCGAGACGGCATCGCCTCGGCTCCCGCTCGTCAGTTCTCAAGCGCCGCCAGACGTGAACTGGCGCCTCGCTCGCGTCGGTGCGGAGTGACGGGCAAAGGCTACGTACCGTCCTGCATTTCTTCAAAAGCTTTTTCATTAATTCTTGAACCTCTCCCTGCGAAGCCGAGACGACCGTACTGCACGACTGACCGACAGGTTGAGGATGCCGGATCAACTTGCTCCTTTCGATTTCCGCCTGCAGACGCGTCGCAGGGGTTGCAGGTGGTATCTGTTCACTGGCGAGGGCCGTGTTGTCATGCAAGGCTCGGAAGCAACCCGCGCCGCCGCCAGCTACCAGGCAACCCGTGCGCTGTTTCTGATGCTGCTGGGTTCGGCGCAGGGGGCGGCTGCGTTGCCGAGCCGTGGGCCGAGCCGCTCGCCGGACCTGTCCAAGAAAGGCGAGGGCACGGGCCGCACAAGGCAGTCGCCGGTCTGAGAGAGGCTCTCTCGTCGGCGGAAACATGACTGGCGTAGCTTCAGGTGGTCCGAGAGGCGCTCGCGGTCGCGAACCAGCCTCAGGCTGGCCGCAGGCCGACCTGCCAGGTCAGGCTGCCGCGCTCTGACGAGCCGGCGGCACGGCGCTTCGCGTAAGCAGAAGACGCAATTTCGTCAAGTCGTCTTCGGAAGCAGCCAGACAGCGCGACCCTCGCGCGAACTTGGCCTGATAGAAAGCTGCCTCCGCGGCCCGCAGCAGGTCGGCCGCTCGTCTCCTTGCTCGGCCATCGAGATGCCGACGCTCACGCCCATGCGGCCGCAGGCGGTCAGCCGCCGCGGGCCTGCCCGAGGGTGTCGGCCATCCTCGCGCCCCGCGTGCCCATGGGCTTCTCGCTGACGGTCGTCGTGTCGCGTAACGCAGGATGAGGTCGACCAGTTCGTCGCGCTTACGGGTGATCGGAACTGGGTTCACACCGATGCGGAGCGCGCCAGGCGCGAACTGGACGGAGCGACGATCGCGCCGGGCCAATTGCTCCTGGCGCTCGTTCCTGCTCTTTTGCAGGAAGCATATGTCGTCGAAGGTGCCGCGCAAAGCCGTACAGCGGGCCTACGTGCAGTTCGGTTTCGCCACGTGGTACGTCCCGGCGATATGTTCCGGTTACGGGTGCGATTGACGATGGTAGAGCCGCGATCGCGCTTCGTGCAGGTTGACGCATCATGCGACCTCGAGCTGGGCTCGGGACAACTTGCGCTGACGTCACAGCGCACCGATGTCTTTTTTGACTGAGGCAGGAGCCAGCCCCGACCCAAGGGCCTAGTCTCTCTTTAAGACGACCGTGAACAAAGCGTGACAAAAGCGCCTGTCGCAATCAGAAAAATCAATAACCTAGAAGATGGTCACTGCGTTCGAGGGGCAGGGGCCGCCCTCGGTCAGATCACAACTTGAACCGAATGCAGCGCTATCGCGCTTCCAACGGCATCGACTGCCGACGGAAATTGGAAGGGCTAGACCAAAATCTTGATTCGCCGCTCGGAACTGGACGGCGATCAGGCTGAGCGGCGCGACGGCAATTTGCCTTTCGCTAGTCGCTTGATGGCATCGATGATGGGCCGTTGGCTGCCGGAAACGAAATACCAGTCCGGGCCGTAGCTGAAATGGTGGTTTTTGATCCAAGAAGGCCGAAAATGCTTTATCTTTCAATGGGGATTGACTGACACTCTCTCCGCCGCACTGCTTCTCCACTGCATCCAGCCGTGCGAAGCGACAGCAAAGCTTGGACATAGAGCGACAACGGTTGTCGCGGCTAGTTCCGCGATGTCACCCGTAGTCACCGCGCAAACCGTAGCTTCGGAACGTGGGGTCGGGGGACGGATTTCGCGTTCAAGAACGTGGTGCAGAAAGCTCGAGCCGCTTCTTCTGACCGCGAGGCGCTCCACACGCTATCTCAAAGTGCCGAGCGGCGTGATGCCACCACGGGCGATCAGCGCGGCCAGCGCCCTGCCATGCGAGATCGTATTGGCAATGAAGGCTTCACTCAGCGCATTCCAGAACCACGGTGATGCCCACGCGCATCGGGATGCGGATGCGCCCATCGACCTCCTGCACCTGTCGCACGACGACGTGCTCGAAGCAGGTCAGCAGATCGTGGCTCTCTTCCAGCAGCCGCTGGCGGCGCGCGCGAGGCGGATGCTGCGCTGGGTGCGGGCGAAGAGTTCGACGCCGTCCAGCTTGTCTTCGAGTTCGCGGATGGTGCCCGAGAGCGCCGACTGGTCGGTGTGCAGGCGCTCGGCTGCGCGATAAAAGTTGCGTTCTTCGGCAACAACGCGGAAGCATCGCACATGGCGCATTTCGATCCTCACACTCCGTTCCCTGCTGCGCTCGTGCATTTACTTCAAACATCCCGTTGATGTCCCTACCACTCACGGCCGCATGCGCGTACTCCGGCCGTGCCGTGCATCCCTCAGTTCCGTTGGATGCGCTCCAAGAATCCTCCCCTCCCGCAGAGATTCGAACCCCGCTTTCGGCCTGCGGATGCCATCCGCACGCCTCCGTGGGTTCGCCGCGGACATTCCACATGACAATTTACTCAATCATCGCGATGTTTGGGTGAGCGATTCGGCAAGCACAAAGTCCCGCCGCAACACCGGAACGGCATCCTCGACGACAGCTCCATATGGTGTGATGCCGGGCTGCGCAACATCGAGGGCCTCGATCAGCGTATCCTTCACACCGAAGACCACGTCGGAGTCGAGGTAGTCGCTGTCGGCGAGAAACAAGTGCGTGACGAGAGTTTCATGGCTCGGCGCGGCCACCATGAAATGCACATGGGCAGGACGGAACGGATGCCGGCCCTGTGCTTCGAGCATCTGCCCGACGGGGCCATTGTTCGGAATCGGATAGGCGGCGGGGACTACTCCATAGACCCAGAACCGGCCGTCGGCGTCGGTGCGCACTCGCGCGCGCCCACTGGGTTTAGCCTCGTCTTTCTGCACGTCGTAGAAACCGGCGGCGTCCGCGTGCCAGATGTCCACGCTCGCATTCGCCAAGGCCTTGCCGCTCACGCTGCGGACGCTTCCTTCTACCAGCATTGACGGGCCTTCGGCCAGGTCGCAGATGCGCGATCCGATGGCGACCTCCGGAGCGTGTTGCACGTAGAACGGGCCGAGTACGGTGGTTTCGGTCGCCGTCCCCGGGAGACGGTGATTGATCGCGTCCACCAGCATAGACACGCCGAGCGCATCGGACAGCAGGATGAACTCCTGGCGCGTGGCATTGCACATGTGGCCGGTGCCAGTGAGGAAATCGATTGCTTGCTCCCACTCAGCCTGCGTCGGCTCGACCTCGCGTACGAAGTCGTGCAGATGGCGAACGAGAGCCGTGCTGATCACCTTCGCACGCGGCGTCCGGCAATTTTCGAGGCGCCCGATCACGGCAGTAATGATGTTGGTTTCGTTGAAGTTGCGCATGAAAAGTCATTCAAGGGTTGGCGACGCGCCTTCGAAGGCATTGCGCAGGAGTTTGCGAAGCGGTTCAGCCTCCAATGGCCGCGGGTTCCAGTAGCTGTCGCTCAGGACGAGGTTGAGCGCGCGCTGTAGGCCTTGCTCGGGCATGCCCATGTTACGCAGGCCGAGGGAGAGGCGCAGGCTCTGGAGCATCCCGTACAAATAGGTCCACGGCGTGTCGGTTCCGCCCAGTGCCCGGCCGAGACGTTGCATAGCTTGGGGTGCGATGGCCGCGTTGTAGGCGATGGCATGCGGCAGAACGATCGAATGCGTTTCCGCATGAGGCAAATCGAAGCTTCCGCCAAGCACGTGGCACAGCTTGTGGTGCAGTGCCATGCCGACGGCGCCCAGGCAAGTGCCGCACAGCCAGGCACCGTACTGAGCGTCTGAGCGCGCATCGACATTGGCCGGGTGCTGCACAACTATCGGAAGGCTGCGCGCCAGCGCGGCGACGCCTTCTTCGGCCATGAGCGAAATGATTGGATTTGCATCACGCGCGTAGAGCGCTTCGGCCGCGTGCGCTATCGCATTCATCCCGCTGCTGGCCGACATGGCCGGCGGCAGGGAAAGCGTTTGGTGGACATCGTAGATCACGACTTGGGGCAGCAGCGCCGGCGCGCGCTGTATCTTCTTCACATCTTCGGCCGTCTCGCCGAGGATGGGCGTGAACCTCCGAGCCAGCGTAGGTGGTCGGGATCGCGACCTGCGGCAAACCTGTGCGAAGTGCCAGGGCCTTAGCCAGTCCGATGGTCGAACCACCGCCGATCGCCACCAGGGCATCGCACTGCTGTTCCTTCAGCATAGCCAATGCATTCGCTGTCACGTTCATAGGCGTGTGCATGGTCGCGCCATTGAATATCCCGCCGGCCAGTGCGCCGAGCTGCGCCATCAGCGCGTCGCCGGCTGCACGCTGCTGGGGAGTAGTGACGATCAGGGCACGCGTGCATCCGAGGCGCTCGAGTTCCGAGCCGAGTTCGGCGAGCCGACCCGGCCCGAAGAGCACGCGCGTGGGACTGGCGTTGTAGGTGAAGGGCTGCACTTGGTCGGGTCGGGCCATCAGATGGGTTTTCCTGCGAGCCAGTCCTTGCCACGCGCATACAACTTCTCGACCTCGGTCCCCTCCAACTGCGGCATGTCCAGCTTGACCGTATATCCGATCTGCGTCTGGATGTAGGCTAGGTGCCGGTAGCCCGCAGGAAACCTAGCCAAAGCGGCTTGGTCGAGATCGAGATTGGCCGCAGGGTCGATCGGATCGACACGGTCCTTCTCGTAGATTGGCTGACGAACGACGAGGCCCCAGCGCCCGTTTCGCTTTTCAACAAAGTCATAAAACCGGCCGGTGCACACCACGTCGCATGCCACGCCTTGCACGTCGCCCCGCTGCGAAATGGTCATCTTGCTTTGCACGACCGCGCGATTCTCTACCAAATCGATCGAAGTTCCCCCAAGAAAGTGCAGGATGCTGATGCCCCTGGCCCAGCCGTCCTTGGTTACCCGGATGAAGTCGGCTGCTGGCCCCTGAAACCAAGTGGCATGCATCACGCCGTCGTCGTGCCAGACGGTCGCAAATCGCTCCCAGTCTCCGGCGTCGCGCCAAACGGCCCAGTTCTCGATGAGGTCGCGGATGGCAAGGCGGTCGATCAGTTCGTGTGTCATTCAGTGCTCCTTGAGATGTGCTCTGGGGCCACGACGGCTACCAATTGAAAGAAATGATTCGCAAACGACGGTTGCCGCTCGCACCGATAGTTCGCTATGACGAACTAGATCTTCAGCGTGCTCGCTAGATCGCGGCCCCCTGGATTGCTAGGGCCTTCCTGACGGTGAGAAAGTCGTCCGGCCGATTCCCTGCCGCCTGGCATGCTGCTGCCACGCCGGCAGCATGTCCAGTGGCGAAGGCAGTCCCCATGACCCGGATGGAGCCGTATGCCAGCGGCTCGCAGCCGACTGCGCGACCGCCCATCCAGAGGTTGTCGATGGCGGCGGCGCGGATCGCGTTCAGCGGCACGTCGAAGAAGCCTTCGCCGCCGATGGAACTGAACGTTGGCCCAGAGAGCTCGTGATGAACTTCGGCAGGCCAGCATCCGCGTGCGATACCGTCGCTGCACTGCCTGCCATCCAGAATGGCCTGATCTTCGAGCGGGCACCTCGGCACAACCTGTCGGCTGTCGCGAATACCGACCTGAGGTCCTGTCAACGCGACGTAGGCACCCTCAAAACCTGGCACGCTTGTCTTGAGCAATTCGACGAAGCGCCATCCAAGCCGGCGGCCTTCAACCTCGGCGGCCGTCAACTCGTCGGCACTCAGTCCGTCCGTTACCACGTCGACGCCATGCCACCAAAGCGCGCGCGACACGGGCAGCCTGATGAAGCTTCCGCCACCCGCTCGTATCGCGCCCCGGCTGCTGTGCAGGCCGGCCGTCTTGACCAACTGGGCGATCAGCGCGCGATCAACGGGCACGGCGGCGTCGACCCCGCCGATCAGTACGGGCATCGACGCCGTCTGCCGTTTATCGGATACCCGTGAAATCACCTGCGCCCCAGCTGCATACCCCAGGTTCGCGTCGCCACTCGCATCTACGAACGCACCCGCCTCCACCTCGATCTGACCCAGATGGTCCACAAAGAGCGTTGAGACGATGCGCGCCCCTGCACACTCTACGCCGACGAGCCTGCAATGCAGCTTGCAGTCGATGTCTGCTTGCATGGCGAGTCCGTCGAAAGCATATTTGACGGGCTCGGGTTCGAGCATGACGATCCAGTTTCCGCTTGGCGCGCGGATGGGCGTCGTGTCAAGCCCCAGTTCGCCTAGCCTTGAAAGCACTTTGCCGCCGATGCCCTCAACGACGCGAATGGGCTGGTCTCCCTGCTTGTAGAAACCGCAGTACGCCAGCACGCCGGCATTGGTTGCCGCGCCACCGAGAAAGCCATATCGCTCTGCGAGCATAGTTCTCGCGCCGCGCGCGGCCGCTCCAGCCGCTGCTGCGATTCCCGCGGCGCCGCCGCCCACGACAACGACGTCGCGCCTAATCTTCCTGATGGGTTTCATGAATTGCGTGTCGCTGACGGAAGTGCGCGCGAGTATTCCCGTGGGCGGCGCGGCCATCAAATACTGATTCGATATCGGCCGCTTACTCCTTCGGTATGGCAGACCTCTGGATCAGAGCCGACATTTGCCGCATATCTTCTGGCAATCAACAGGAGACTTACGGATGCAGCTTCATGTCGAATCATTGAGCCATCGATATGGCGATCTCCGCGTGCTGGAGGACATCAACCTCACCGTGCAAGAGGGCGAGGTGGTCGCGATCATCGGTCCGTCGGGCTGCGGCAAGTCCACTTTGCTCGGAATGCTCGGCGGTTTGCTCGAGCCCAGTTCAGGGAGCGTACGGATCTGGGGCAACGTATCAGAGGGCTGCCTCAATCCCCTGACTTACGTCTTCCAAGACTTTGCCCTCCTTCCATGGCGCACGGTGCAGGACAACGTTGCCCTTGCGCTTGAACATCACGCAACCGCCAGAAAGGACTTGCGGGCGCGCGTGGCCGATGTCCTGCGCAGGACCGGTCTGGAGCAATTTGCGCAGGCCTATCCCAAGCAACTGTCTGGGGGCATGCGGCAGCGGGTGGGCATTGCTCGTGCGCTCGCAGTCAATCCGGCCATACTGCTGATGGATGAGCCGCTGTCCGCTCTCGACGCGCAAACCCGCGACCTGCTCATGGAAGATTTCGTGGGCGTCTGGTTGCGGCAGGGCATTACGGCTGTCTATGTGACGCACAACCTCGACGAGGCGATCCGGCTGGCGGATCGCCTCGTGGTTCTTTCGCGCAGGCCGGGACGAATCAGGCGGATTCTGTCGATCGACATTGCGAAAGACGCGCGGACTGATGCGGCCAATGCGGGGGCGCTCAGGAAGATTTACGACGAGGTCTGGCACTTGATACGTGACGAGGCCAAGGACGCGGACAAGGAGCTTGCCCATGCGCACTGAAAATTCAGAATCGAGGCAACTGGCCACGCAGGCCGAAGCCCGTACGGTGTCTTTTCGGGGCAAGGGCTTTGAAATCCGGCGCAACCCCTGGGCAGGCGCCGCGGCGATGTTGGTGCTCATGGGTGTATGGCAGTGCGGCGCGGCGTCCGGCCTCATTAACCAGACTTTCCTGCCCAGCCCGCTGAGCGTCTTCGACGCGCTCGCCGAGCTCGCCAGAAGCGGAGAGCTGCTGCAGCACTTGCAAGCCTCGCTCGTGCGCATCTTTGGCGGCTGGTTGCTCGGTACCGCGGTAGGCGTGATCGTGGGGTTTTCGATGGGCCTTTTTTCGATTGCCCGGGGCGTTGGTATGCCTTTGGTCTCCAGCCTCTATCCCATTCCGAAGATCGCGCTGCTACCGTTGTTCATCCTGTGGCTTGGCATCGGCGAGACATCCAAAATCGGCACGATCGCCCTGGGCGTCTTCTTCCCGACGGTGATCAGCGCTTTCGGCGGTGTGGACGGCACGCCCAGGAATCTGATCAAGATGGCACAAAGCTTTGATGTGCCCTTCCTGTCCATCGTGCTGAAGGTGGTACTGCCGAGCTCGCTGCCATCGATGCTTTCAGGTCTACGGATATCCTTTTCGACAGCGCTTCTGCTGGTCGTGGCGGCGGAGATGATCGGCGCCGACCGCGGAATTGGCGCCTTCGTACTGACCGCTGGCAACCTGATGCAGACCGACCAGTTGCTCGCCGGCGTCGTCACGATCTCGCTGTTGGGCCTAGCTACCGGGACGATCGTCTCGGCATTGGAGCGACTGCTGCTACGCTGGCGCTGAACTGAGGCCAAGGGCATCCTGGATGCTCGCGGCCAACTCCTTGAAAAGCAATGTCGCCATGCCCGAGACTGCTCGGAGCAGGTCATCGCTCTCGCCGCGCCGCTGGATTAAGGCCAGGGAAGCTTCGCGCGTGGGTTCGTTGATCGGCCTAATCTTTACCTGCGAGCGTGCCAGCAGCACCGCCGATGCCGGGACGAGCGCGACGCCCAAGCCTGCGGATACCAGGTCCATCACGCCATAGACACTGCTGGCCGAGTAACGGATATCGGGACTGAACCCGGCATCCGTGCACAGCGCGATGCCCTGGTCGAAGAACACCGGAGAATTCCTTCTTGCATAAGAGACGAAGATGCGATTCGACAGCGAGTCCATGTCCAACGGGCCACCACCGCCAAGCTCTGAGTCTCCCTCGGGAATCGCTACGCAAAAGGGATCATCAAGCCGGGCTGCAATGATGACGTCCCCTTTAGGGATAGGCGTGCGGGCCAGGCCGAACTGAATGTGTCCCGCCTCGATGCCACTAACCTGCTCGGCAGTCGACATCTCCGTGACTTCCAGTTGGAGATTCTCGATGGCCGCACGCAGGTTCTTGATGAGCCGTGGCAGGACCAGGTATCCTGACGAAGGCACAAACCCGATGCCCAGCGAGGGGGTGACCGACGCGTCGCTGCGGCGAGCCGCCAGCTTGGCGCGCTCCGCATGCGCAAGGATTTCCTTTGCTTCCTTCAGGAAGATCTGGCCTGCCGCAGTTAGACGAACGCCACGCCGGTACCGGTCAAGCAGCGCAACGCCGACCTCGTCCTCAAGTTGCTTGACCTGAATCGAGAGCGGTGGTTGGGCGATGTAGAGTTGCCTTGAGGCTCGCGTAAAGCTCTCCAATTCGGCAATGGCAACGAAATACCTCAGATGGCGCAATTCCATGGCAACCCCGCACTTGCAACGATCTTACTTGTCGAGACTCCTGTCGATCCTTCGAGAAGCGCAACGTCTCCGGCCTGTGCGGCCTACCATAGACGCAAGGGTAATACGCTGTACGGATAACTCAATGGGCGGAGCGCGCCGTGGTTTAGCCCAAAAGAAACGGAAGAAGACCTTCGAGCAAAGCATCTGGCGCCTCTTCGGGTATGTAATGCGAAGAGCGGATCGGGCCGCCGGAGACGTCGCGGCAGTGCTCGCTCCACACCGAGACGGGGTGCGCTCCCTTTGCGACGTGGCTGGCATCCGCCCAAGCGAGAAAAACGGGGCGATCAAACTTGTCGCTGCCATCGAGCGAGTCGTGCAACAGATCCGTCGTCGCGGCAGCCCGATAGTCGCCGCACCAGGCCGCAATCGATCTGGCGCTGCAGCACCGGACGTACTCGGCGTACGCTTCCGGCGTGTGTGGTGAGGGGCCTTTGGCGGGGTCGCGCAGAAGCGATGCCATCAGGTCCGACGCCGGCATAGCTTGCGCCATTCGCTGCGGAAGACCGCCCGGCTGTGCGAGGAAAAGCCAGTGCCAGGCCGTCATGGCCCATGGCAAAGACATGTGATCCCAGACGTACTGCGTTGGCAAGATGTCGATAAGCGCGAGCTTCATCACGCTGCGCGGGTAGTCGCGTGCCAAGCGCCACGCCGTGCGACCGCCCCGATCGTGTCCAGCGAGCAGGAACTCGTCATAGCCAAGCGCCTTCATCACCTCAAGCTGGTCGGCCGCCATGGCGCGAAAGCTGTAGTCATCGTCACCAGCCATCCCGGCGCGTACCTCGCTGTCCCCATAGCCCCGAAGATCGGAAAGCACGACGCGGAAGTAAGACGTCAGTCGCGGTGCGACCTTGTGCCAGATGACGTGCGTTTGCGGAAACCCGTGCAACAACAGTAATGCCGGCCCACTGCCTGCCTGGCGGACCCTGATCCGGGCCCCGCTTGTCTCAATCGTCTCTAGCGAAAACTCTTCCAGCATGAAATTCCCAGGTAGCGCTCGGCGATGTTGCCTTCAAAATTATCGGGACCGTTGCGGCCATGAGTCAAGCCAAACCGAGTGTCCTGGGAATACCGAAAATATATGTAAGCCTTATCCAGATGGTATTTGAAGCAAGCCATCGATTGCTGCACACATGCGGACGCCATGACGTCGCACGGCTTCACGACGAGCAACGCAGGCGGAATTCTGGGCGGAAACCACGATGTCCTGCCCTGTGGAGATCCGGTGGCGTTCAAGCCCACGCCGAGCATATCACTACCCATGGAGACGATCGATCACGCAGGTGCCCCGACGATTGTGCGCACAACCGGTCGCCACGATCCCTGTGTCGGCATCCGGGCTGTGCCTGTCGTGGAAGCGTCGATGTGCTTCGTTGCTGGCGGACCATGTCCTCCTGGACCGTGCCAAGTTCGGCTGGCACGGAGCCCATGCTGCGCGACGGATCTGGCTCGCGAGATGGCCTGACTCATTTTTTTCATGGAGATAACGGGAATGGGACCGCTGAAGGAAAAAACCGCAATCGTCACGGGCGCCGCGCGAGGCATCGGCCTTGGTATCGCCGACCGTCTTTCCCAGGAAGGTTGCCAGGTTGCCTATTGGGACCGCAATGCAGCCGAATCCAGCGCGGGGAGCCTGCCGGCGGATGCTCTGAGCGTGCAGGTGGACGTGACCGACCCTGCTGCTATCGACAAGGCCCTCGGGTTCACCCTCCAGGCGTTCGGCAAGATCGACATCCTGATCAATAACGCCGGCATCAACGGTCCTGTGGCGCCGGTGTGGGACTACCCGATCGACGCCTGGAATAGGGTAATCGACGTGGACCTGAATGGAGTCTTCTATTGTTGCCGGGCGGTGGTGCCGCACATGCGCGCGCAAGGCAGCGGTCGGATCGTTAACGTGGCGTCCATCACGGGCAAGGAGGGTATGCCGGGTATCGCCGCTTATGCCGCCGCCAAGGCAGGTGTGATCGGCTTCACCAAGTCCATCGCCAGGGAACTGTGCGAATCTGGAATCCTCGTGAATGCCGTGACCCCGGCAATCACCGAGACGGATTTGTTCAAAGAAATGACGTCGCAACACATCGAGGCGGCCAGGCAGCGGATTCCCATGGGCCGCTTCCTGAAGATCGGAGAGATCGCTGCCATGGTGGCATGGATCGCCGGCCCGGAATGCAGTTTCACCACAGGCTTCGCCTTTGACTTGTCCGGTGGCCGCGCAACCTACTGACCATGAAAACCAACAGCCGCCGTATCTCCCTGGCTCACCTAACCGTCATCGACGCGCATCCGCTCGAACTCATCGACGCGGCCGCTGCCGGCGCATTCGACTGCGTAGGGCTGCGCTTGGTGGCGCCTACGACCACCGACCGCATCGTCCCCGTGGTGGGGCAGCGGCCGTTGATCTACCAGATCAAGCGCCGGCTGAGCGACACGGGCGTGGACGTTCTGGATATCGAGGCCATCTGGCTCACGGCAGAGACGGACGTCGAGTCCTATCTGCCCGTGTTCGACACGGCGGCCCAGCTCGGCGCGCGAAACTTGCTGGTAGTGGGCAACGACCCTGACCCCGCCCGCGTAGCCGCCAACTTTGCTCGCATGTGCGAACTGAGCCATCCATTCGGGCTGAGGGTCATGCTCGAATTCATTCCATATTGCCATACGTCGACGATCCACGCCGCACAAGCCGTCGCCCTGCAAAGCGGTTGTGGCAATGCCGGCGTGCTGATCGACGCGCTTCACCTGAGCCGGTCCGGCGCGACACCCGCGGACATCGCAATCTTGGAGCCTTCGATGCTGGCGTACTGCCAGATATGCGACGCACGCGCGTTGCCTCCCCCCCGCGGCGGACTGCGCACGGAAGCTCGCACGGACCGCTTCTATCCGGGCCGGGGGCAATTGCCCCTGTTCGAGCTGATGCGCGCCCTGCCGCCCGGGATCGACGTCGGCGTGGAAGCGCCATGCTTGGAGCATGCGGGAATGTCCGTGATTGAGCGAGGCCATTTGTGCGGGATGGCCACCACGGACTTCTTCAGGGCCTTCGACGCGGCCGACAGATGAGCAGTCCACCCCACCCCAAGGAGATGCAGATAATGTTAAAGCGCTTGCTTCTCATGCTTCCCATCGTCATCGGAGTCACCGCAGCGGGCCATGCTCCGCAAGCCACCGCCCAGGAACTCACCAAGGTCCGTGTTGGGCTGGTACGGCTGCCTTCAAACTCGCCGCTTTACATCGGGCTCGACAAAGGCTTTTTCCGCGACGAGGGACTGGATCTCCAGCTCACCTTCTTTGACGCCGCCTCTGCTGTGCCAGTGGCAGTAGTGTCGGGAGACGTCGATATCAGCGTCGGCGGACTTACGGCGGCATTCTACAACCTAGCGGCCAAAGGCGGCCTCAAGATCATCTCGTCGACCGTGCGCGAGAAGGCTGGCTATCACCTCGACGCCTTCCTCATCACCACCAAGGCCTACGACGAAGGCTTTCGCAGTTGGAAAGACCTCACCGGAAAGCGCGTGGCCATTACCACGGCCGGGTCGACCTATCACCTCAAGTTCGTCACTCTGGCCAAAAAAAATGGCGTCGACATTTCGAGGGTTACCTTCGTGCCGCTGCAGTCCTTGCAGCACCAGGCGGCCGCCTTCGCAGGCAACCAGGTCGACGCAGCCTCCTTGCCCGCGCTGGTGGCGGAAAACTTCGTGAAAACAGGGCAAGGCCGGCTTATGGGCTGGGCCGGCGACGAGACGCCTTCGCAAAACGGAGTTATCGCGGTGTCGCCCGCCACCATCGAGAAGCGGCGCATGCTCATCGAGAAGTTCCTGCGCGCTTACGACCGCAGCGTGGCGCTGTACTACGACAACTTTCTGGGGAACGGCAGCCAGAGCGCCGTTTCGCCCGCGCAGCAGCAAGAAATGCTGGAGACCATTGCGCGCTATGTCCATTCCACCGTTGAAAATCTCAAAGGTGCGATGCCCTACTACGACCGTCGGCCTGAAGTCGATGTCGAGGACATGGGCCGTCAACTGACGGTCTGGCAAGAATTGGGAATGGCGCCGAAGTCGACGAATATCAAGGCGTTGGTGGATTTGTCTTTTACTAGATAATATGCGCCCATACCGTTAGTCTTACTGTGTCATGAGAGTTCTTGCGTTTGGCCCGCCGCGATGGTCAACCGCGCCCTGCCTGCTACCTTGGACGGAGCGTCAAAGCCGTCCCGGCATTTGCAGCAGGCCAGCATAGGGTTCAAAACGCGTAGAACGTCCGCGTAGCCACAATGTCAATTATCCATGTAAGAGGAACACTGCTGCTACACCCAATCACTGGTGGAGTTCGTAGTTTTATTCTGAATGATGGCAATTTGGCGCACCCGACACGATTCGAACGTGTGGCCTTCGCCTTCGGAGGGCGACGTTCTATCCAGCTGAGCTACGGGTGCATCTGCTGCTTACGCAGTGCTTACGCGAAGTTCTTGCGAGTGTGAAGCGACGAGCAACGTTCTCGCAAGTGTTTGAATTTCAGACCTCTTTCGAGCTCCTTTTTTGCTCCAACTGGGTTGACACATGCCTTCGGAGAGCAACGGTCAACGGTCACTCTACGACGCCAGTCGCGGAATGGCTTTCGACCAATCGCCAGTTCGGGCGTGGATAGGCGAGCCTTTTCGGTGGCTCTCAAAGCCCGTTTGGCAGTTCTGTTGAAAAGCATCCAAGGCGATAGGATCACATTCAATCACTGCTTAGGAATGATGAACCTTGATTGTGCGTGCAGACGGGCGGCGAGTGGGATGTTTGTGCAACAATCTACGGAGAGCACATAGAGGCTTCATTCTATTATATTTATTCTTCGTTTGGATTTGAACAGGGGACGGTGATCGGCGGCGGTAAGCGGCTTCGGTCGTGATCATCATGCTGCGTCAATCTCCTTCCGTTGGGCACTTTTGCGGCGCGCTGAATCATTAGGTTCTGCTTGTCGTCTGTGAGACTGTTCCTCTCCGCTAAGCGCGCCGTCATTCCGCCTTTGGCGGGCCGTCCTGAGCGGACGCGACTTGCTTCGCCTGCTGTGGACTCGGCGTGGAGGCTTGGTCGAGCGCAGACAGTCGATTCAAGGCCTCGCGTAACACGGTGGCCGCATGACCTCGATCACCGGCGGACATCGCGTCGAGATTGAGGTCGAGTCTCAGGTTGGGGCGTTCCTCGTGAATGAACAGGCGCTCGGTGCCGAGGTTCTCATAGGCGTCGACGACCTGATAGGTCGCGACGGGATAGGCGATGCCCTTGACCGAGATGTGCCCACGCTCCTCACAGTGGATACGGTCGCGAATATTCGCGTAGGTTTCAAAGGAGATGAGGATCTCGCCCGGCGTGGCGGCAGCCTCAAGCCGGGAGGCGAGGTTCACGCCACCGCCGATGATGGTATAGTCCATCCGATCCTCGCTGCCGAAATTCCCGACTGTGCAGTACCCCGTGTTGATTCCGATCCGGCACTGGAGAGGCTTTTCGATGCCCGACGCCCGCCACACGTCCTGCAGCTCAAGCATCCTCTTCCGCATGGCGATGGCCATCTCGGTGCAGGCGAGGGCGTCCGCCTTGACGCCGCGTGTCTCCGGATCACCGAAGAAGATGACGATGGCGTCGCCGACGTACTTGTCGATCGTCGCTCCATAGGAAAGGGCGATCTGCGACATCTCGGTCAGATAATGGTTCAGCAACCGGGTCAGGTCCTCGGACTCCAGCCGATCCGTCGTCTCGGTGAAGCCCGCGATGTCTGAAAAGAAGACGGTCAGCTCTTTCCGGCGACTTGTGATTTTGACTTCCTGTTTTCCGGTGAAGATAGACTCGTATACCTGGGGTGAAAGGTATTTCGCGAGCTGGTTCGAGAGCTGTTCTAAAGCCCTTGATTTGTCCGCCAGCTGGTTCTCGCGCTGCTTCAACTCTGTGACGTCCGAGTATACGGCCACCGTGCTACCCTCGCCGGTCTTGCGCTCGCTGACCAGGATCCAGTGACCGTCGCCTCGCTGCTGGACGTGCGCGCCGCTCGGTTCTAGGTGACGGGCCATGCGCTCGCGGACCCACTCCTCGACCCGGCCGTCGGCGTCCGTGACGTAGCCGCGCTCAGCGGCGCGTCGAACGATGCTTTCGAACGTCATGCCGGGCGATATCTCTACGGAGGCGTCACCCGGATAAAGGAGCGTTCGATACTTGTTGTTGCAAACGACCAGGCGATCCTCACTATCGTAGAGCGAAAAGGCCTCGGAGATGCTCTCGATCGCGACCGTCAACCGCCGGCGGCCTTCGCGAATCTCCCTTAGGTTCGATCGCTGGACCTCGATAGCGGTGTCCCGGAAGACGCCAAGCGCCTCTGCCATTCGGCCGATCTCGTCGCTGCGGTTGCGACCCGGCACGTCGATCGACGTGTCGCCCGCGGCGAGGCCGCTCATCGCCGCAGTAATGTTCTCAATGGGTCTTACGACTCGGGGAACCACATACAGCACCGCGATCAGGACTGCCCCCACTACGCTCAGAGCAGTGATGAGGAGAAGCAGGAGCCGGCCATTGCGGATGGCCTGGGCGGTGCGGACCGCCGCTGCATCACTGCTGTCCTTGGCAGCCAGGACGAGTTCCGCCACCTCCTTGCCGAGACGCAGGACGAGCAAGTTGTTGGCCTGTAAGGAGGCCTGAGCAACCGCGATCTGGCGTAGCTCCTCGCGTCGCAAATTGAAGATGTTTTCTGTGGACGTGCCGAACGCGATCAGCCTTTCCGTGAGGCCCTTGAGCGCATCGTCGGAAGCCGCGGCGGGAAGTTGTGCGAGCAGCTTCTCCGCGCGGCTCGCGGCTGCGACGAAGCACTCCTGGAGGGGTCGCAGCGAACTCGGGTCGGGCACGCCAGCGGCCTCGTTCAAGAGGCCCGCCACCAGGTTGCCCTGGGCGCGCAGCGTCAGCAGCGCTTGCAGGGTTTTCACCCCGCCCTCGACCAGGCCGGTGATCGTCTTCGTGCTCTTGGCCGTCACCTCCTCGCTGGTGGTCACGAGGTCGAAGCCTGCATCGTCGACCATCGGCGTGAGTGTGTCGAGCAGGGTGCGATGCGCCACCTCCGCCGCTGCCGCCATCGCCTCTCGCTTGGCCTGCAGCGAGCGCCGCGTCTCGGCGAGAGCGCGCAGCTCCTGGGACCGGGCCTCAAAAACGTTGTCCGTACCGCCACCGAGCGTGATCAGCGCTTCGCTCGCCTCGCGCAGTCGTTGGTTCTGCGGCGACTGGCGCGAGGCCCCGAGACTCCGCTCGATTGCGGCCGCCGCCGCCGCGAACCGCTCGCGGATCGGCTGGATCGAGGCTGCATCGTCGACGTGCACCGCCTCGGCCAGGAGGCCTGCCGCCCGATTGCCATCGGCGCGCAGCGTCAGCAGCGCCTGCAAGGTTTTGACCCCACCCTCGACCAGACTTGCAATCGCCTCCTTGCTATTGACCGTCACGTCCTCGCTCGCGGTCACGAGGTCGAAGCCGGCATCGTCCACCATCGGCGTGAGTGTTTCGAGAAGGGTGCGGTGCGCCACCTCCACAGCCGCCGCCATCCGCTCCCGCTTGGCCTGCAGCGAGCGCCGCGTCTCTGCGAGAGCGCGCAGCTCCTGCGACCGGGCCTGGAAAACGTTGTTTGCGCCGACACCGAGCGCAATCAGCGCCTTGCTCGCCTCGCGCAGCCGCAGGTTCTGGGGCGACTGGCGCAACGCCCCGAGACTCCGCTCGATTGCGGCCGCCGCCGCCGAAAACCGCTCACGGATCGGCTGGATCAAGGCCGGATCGTCGAGGTGGGCGGCCTCCGCCAACAGGCCCGCCGCCAGGTTGCCCTCGGCGCGCAGTGACAGCAGCGCCTCCAGGGAAGTCACCCCGCCCTCGATCAGGCCTGTGATCGCCTCCTTACTCTTGGCCGTCACCTCCTCGCTCGTGGTCACGAGGTCGAAGCCGGCGTCGTCCACCAAAGGCTCTAGAACGCCTTGGAACCCGGTGTGCACGACGGCAAGATTTGCGACTGTTGTCTCCCTTTGCGCGCTCAATCGCAGGCGCTGCGCGACAGCACCATCCAGCGCTTTGAGCTCGGTTGCGATCTTGCCTTCGATCTCAATCAGATTGGTGAGTCTTGCTTCGGCGATGCCCGTGACCTTCAGCCCCTCGGTCACCGCGGAGATTTCATTCAGCCTCCGAACGAGCCTCTCCTGTTCCTTGGCTCGCTCCTCTTCGCTGCGGCTCGCGATGAGCGCTGGAGCCGTCGCCGTGATCTCGGCGCTCTTTTCGGCAAGCCGGAGCGAGGCCGCCATGCCGACGACGCTCTCCGCGGTGATCCGCGTCACCGATCTGTCGATGTCGGTGAAGGCGTACCACGCGACCGCGCTGGCGCCGACGGTCAACATGGCCATCCCGCTGAACGCCAGGAACAGTTTGGCCTTGATGCCCAGGGCCGCCTTGCCGTCATGCTTGCGAGCAGCGCCAGCCGACTTCGAAGCGTGCGCTTCGACCGAGGCCGGTTCGGGATACTCTCGATTCGCTTGATTCATGACGGCATGCCACCGACTGGAGCGGGTCCGCGTTGCCCGGCGATGATGCGCCTGCCCGCCGCTTCAACGTTCCAGGCGGTCAACTGGCTTGAAGCTGCCGTCCGCCTGGATCACGGTGAAGAAGACCTGGTCCATTCCCTGATTGTCGTCTGGGCCATAGGACAGCGTGATGCCGCCCAGATCAAACGTGCCGACCTCCTTGATGGTCGAAAGCAGCCCCGCCCGCGTAACCGGACCTTTCACCTTTCCCAAGGCTTCGATAATCAATCGGCCGACCATGTATCCCTCGAGCGACACGAAGCCGATCTGCGCGTCCGGATTCGCTGCCTTGAGCACCTTTTGGTACCGGGCCACGAGCGGGATGCTCATGTCCCCGGGGAATGGTACGACTTGAGTCACCACCACTCCCTTCCCGTCCTCGCCGAGTTCCTTGGCGAGGGCGTTGGCGCCGACGAATGAGATGTTGACGAAGACGGCGTCCAGCTTGAGCCGGCGTGCCAGCTTGATGAACTCCGCGCACGGTTTGTAGGGGCCGACCATGACGACGGCCTCGGGACCCGCCTTACGAATCGCCAGCAACGCCGTCTTCACCGCGGTCGTGTTGCGCTCGAAAGTGCCTTCGGCGACCAGCTTCATGCCACGCTTTTCCATCGCCTTCGAGACCCCCGAGAGCCCGGCGCGACCGAAGGTGTCGTCCTGGTACAGGATAGCGATCCGCGACACGCCGAGGTCAGTGGTGAGATGCTCGATCCAGGCCTCCGTCTCCTGGTCATACGAGCCGCGAATGTTGATCACGTTGCTGAGGGACGGGTTGCGCAGGAAAGCAGCGCCTGTGAACGGCCCGACAAACGGCACCCCCGCTTCCGTGGTGATCGGCTGCGCCGCGTTGGAAGTGGGCGTGCCCACCTCGCCGACGAGCGCGAACACCCCGTTCTCATTGATCAGGCGCTTTGTGTTGGCAATCGCCTTTTCCGGTTCGTAGCCGTCGTCGTAGGAGACCAGCTCAAGCCTCCGACCGTTAACTCCGCCGGCGGCATTGGCTTCGTTGAAGGACGCGAGAATACCTTCCCGCATGCCAAGACCCAACGCCGCCGCAGGCCCCTCAAAGGCCGCGGATTGTCCGAACAATATCCGGTCGTCGAAGACGCCTGGCTCGGCGCGAGCCGCGATGTCCATGAGCGAGATCGCGCCGAACCCCAGAATCGCAGCGACTGCAATCCCTCTGGGCCAGCATCTCATGCCGCGCTCCTTTGGTGAGGGCGCGATCCGAACCGAGGCGGCTATCGGAAACTCGCTCCGGGCCGCCAGTTGGCGCACCCAAGTTCTGGAACTTTAACACATGGCGCGGCCGGACAACAACCGAAACCGCGGGTCAAATCGAAGCACTGTCCATGGTCCAACGCCGCTCCCATGGGCATCCACGCTCACAAGCGGTCTTGGTGCCACCACCGATCGCGGGAGCCCGGAAGCGGAGACATCGCTCGCTTAGATCAGTTTCATCCCCTTCAAGCTCGCATGCCCGTTCTTGCCGACGATGATGTGGTCGTGCACGGAAATGCCGACCGGGGTGGCGATCCGGACGATGCTCTCACCGTAGCAGACATTCAGTCTCTGCATAGCGAGGTCCGGACCTCGCAGTGCGCACCGCGTGCGTGCTCAACTTTCTGCAGTCGGATCATCCATAATCCGGACTGCTTTCCAAAAAGCCTCCGATGTACGCGACTGTCGATGGATCGGTCGGATCAATCTTATATCAACTTCGACCGAGAATAACCCTCCTGCGGGATCTACGAGGCCCCCCGCCGCTATATCGTCAGCGGCAAGCGTCTTCGGCAACCAAGCGATGCCGTGTCCCTGGCGCGCCATTCCAAGCAATGCAATCGCCAGTTGCCCAGGAAACACACTATCCATCAAGAGAGTTGGCTTCTTCGCCCACACGCTATTCAAGATTCGGCCCAAGCCCGATTGGGCGCTGTACGACAAAACGCTCGAGAGGGAGATGACGGCGATCCCGGAAGTGGCCACTTTGGTTTGCCGTTCTCGCTGTACGCGCATAACGGCACCAACACGTCTCTACCAACTATGATGCTTTTAAATTGGGACGATTCGAACCGGGACAACACGTCTTGGTTTAAATGACAGAGCAGAAATTCCGCCTCACCTCGAAGCATGATCTGCTCACAGGTCTCCATCGAATCTGAGATCAAGTTCAGCGGCCCAAGAGTTTCAAATTGTGGATGGCTTCTGATCCAGCCTGGAAAGAACACAAACGACAACGCGTGCGTCGCTGCGATAGTAAGTATGGAGGCTTCCTTAATCCCGCTGCCGCGGCAACAAAAGGCGCAGCGAAATCGAACAGGAGAGTTTGGCCATGATCGAGGGGATCAGCGCGCTCACGCTTGGCACCCATGACATGCCACGAGCTGTCCGATTCTACCGAGCCCTGGGATTTGAGGTCCTGCATGGCGGCGAATGGTCGTCATTCGCTAGCTTTCGATCAGGTCTGAGCTACTCAACCTCACCGACCAACCTGCCGAACGACGCTGGTCCTGGTGGGGGCGGGTCATCTTCTACGTCACCGATGTTGACGCACTTTACGAACGCGCGCTCGCGGCGGGTTACCAGCCGGCGACTGTGCCCCGCGATGCCGAATGGGGTGAGCGTTTCTTCCACCTAGCTGACCCCGACGGCCACGAACTCAGTTTCGCTCGACCTTTGCTTCCGGCTTCCGTCCAATAGCGGTTCGAAGCGGCCTGCATTCCAACCGTCGCTGCGAGAGGGTATTGTCCCGACAGACGGCCATCGCCCCGACGTCAGCTTCGGCTTGGGCTATGGCGCGGTCTCTCGAGCAAAGATCAAAGGATGGCAACGAACGGTCGCACCGTCACCGTATTCGGCGGAACCGGTTTTCTCGGTCGCCGCATCGTTCAGCATCTGCGCGATCACGAGTTTCCCGTCCGGATCGCGTCAAGGCATCCAGATCGCGGGCGCAGTCAGTTTGGCCCGCATGATTCCCAACTTCTGTTCGTCGAGGCCGATATTCACGACGAACGGTCTGTCGCAAATGCGCTTGCCGGCGCTTACGCCGCTGTCAACACCGTCAGCCTTTACGTCGAGCACGGCCGTGAGACGTTTCATTCCGTTCATGTCGAGTCCGCCCAGCGGGTAGCGGCCCAAGCGCACCGGGCCGAAGTCAAAAGACTCGTTCACTTGTCAGGCATCGGCGCCGATGCCGCGTCTCAATCGCGGTACATCCGAGCGCGCGGCGAAGGTGAACTGGTGGTCAGGGCTACGTTTGCCGGCGCACATATCATCCGACCCGCCGTCATGTTCGGACCGGACGATGCGTTTCTTACGACCATTCTCAACCTTCTCCGCCGGCTGCCGATCTATCCGATGTTCGGCCGCGGCTCGATGAAACTGCAGCCGGCCTATGTGGAAGATGTGGCTGAGGCGACTGTCCGGATCATCCAGCGAGCCGAGACGCAACCGACGATCTTCGAGTGCGGCGGCCCTCGCGTTTATTCCTACGAAGATTGGTCGGAATCGTCGCGCGTCAGGCTGGCCTTGCGCCCATCCTGGTCCGGATCCCGCTCGCCGTTTGGCTCGCCCTGGCATGGGCTTCCGAAATACTCCCGGACCCGATTCTCACGCGCAATCAGGTGGAACTGACGCAAATCGATACCGTGTCGTCGCCGGAGATGCCTGGCCTTGTCGAACTTGGGATTTCGCCGTACTCGGTTGAGGCAATGCTCCAAGAGATGCTGTCAAAGTGCGGATGAAGAGGGCTCATCGGTTAAATCCGCTTCAGATGGCGGGTTCGCGCGCTACTGTTACAGGACGCGATGGCGTATCCGCCGTTCGATGGCGGCGATATGACTGTGCGCCGTCGGCAGCCGCAGATGACGCGATGGGTCAACAGCGCCGGTTTCGGCCGTGGGCAGTCAGGTCCGGTCTACCCTCAACTCCGAAAATGGCCGGGCGCCGCCCAAACCGTCGCGATGGGCCATGTGTGGACGTATATGGACCCCGCCCGATTGCAACGACCGGCTTGATCAGGATCGACGGTCACAACTGCTGACGTATATCCGGCTTCTTGATGCGGCTGGACAACGTCTCCGCCGCGAGCCTCGATGGTTTTCGCCCGCT
>NZ_LBJZ01000150.1:0-33937 GCF_028128935.1 Bradyrhizobium sp. CCBAU 11361 | reverse complement strand
AGCTTTGAGAATCTCGAAGACGAGATGGCCTCCCTGCTCGGCCGTCCGAAGCCGTCTTCGTGAGGCTGCCGGCCCTCCCGCGTAGAGTTCTTTTTCTTTCTGTCCTGTTCAGTGCGGCTTCGCTCGCAAGCCTCGCGCATGCGCAGGACATCAGCATCAATCTCGGCGGTCAGGGTGGCGGCGGCGTCACCGAGCGCGCGATCCAGCTCATCGCGCTGCTCACCGTGCTGTCGATCGCGCCGTCGATCCTGATCATGATGACGTCGTTCACGCGCATCGTGGTCGTGCTGTCGCTCCTTCGCACCGCGATGGGCACGGCGACCGCGCCGCCGAACTCGGTGATCATCGCACTCGCGATGTTCCTCACCTTCTTCGTGATGGGGCCGGTGCTGCAAAAATCCTACGACGAAGGCATCCGCCCGCTCGTCGCCAACCAGATCGGCGTCGAGGATGCGCTCCAGCGCGCCTCGGTCCCGTTGCGCGGCTTCATGCAGAAGAACGTGCGCGAGAAGGACCTCAAGCTGTTCCTGGATCTCTCCGGCGAGCCGGCGCCGGCCACCCCCGACGAGCTCGCGCTCCGTATCCTCGTCCCCGCCTTCATGATCTCCGAGCTGAAGCGCGCCTTCGAGATCGGCTTTCTGCTGTTCCTGCCCTTCCTGATCATCGACCTCGTCGTCGCCTCCGTGCTGATGTCGATGGGCATGATGATGCTGCCGCCGGCAACCATATCGCTGCCGTTCAAGCTGATCTTCTTCGTCCTGGTCGACGGCTGGTCGCTGGTGGCGGGAAGCCTGGTGCAGAGCTACGGGGGATAGGCGGACGTGGGCGATGCCAGCGACGCATCCCCACCGCCCCCAATGATAGCCTCCGGCCCCTCCCCGTCATTGCGAGGAGCCCTTGCGACGAAGCAATCCAGACTGCCGCCGCGGAAAGATTCTGGATTGCTTCGCGGAGCCTGTCATCGGGCCGCGCTTTGCGCGGACCCGTTGGCTCGCAATGACGGAGACTGCGGCGCCGTTCCCGGCCGCGCTCCACGCGGCAGCAGGGTCCCTACCGCGTCATCCTGATCTGCCGCACGGCGGGGATCTTCGGCAGCGAGCCGGTGTGGTCGGTCTCTTCCTTGGCCTGCGGCCCGGATGGCGCGCGGGCGGTGGCGTCGGGGAAGCGCTGCTTCATCTCGCGCAGGAAGCCGTCGAGCGTGTCGACGCTCGCAGCCAGCTTGGCGATCTCGGCGAATTCGGCACTGGAGGCCGCGGCCGGCTTGCTGGCGATGTTGAAGGCGAGACGGTCGGCGCTCTCGCTCATCAGCGGCGCGTACTTCTCGCGGAAGCGCGACAGGCCGATCGAATCGTCGGCGAGCGCGTAGCCGACGGCGGCGCGGATGATGTCGCTCTTCTCCACCGCATTGAGCGGCTTGAAGTCGCGGAAGCGCTCACCGTAATAGAGTTCGATCTGCTCGGCGGACTCGCGCCAGCGCCGCGCCGCCCAGAAGATGTCGGAGCGCAGGCGGAGCACCTCGCGCCCGGAGACGTTGGAGACGATGTCGAGCGCGAGATCGTGCCGGCCGACGTCGCTCTGCGCCCGGGCCTCGAGCAGCAGACGCTGCTGCCTGAGCTCGCCGGAGAGATCGCTGATGCGGCTCGCGCGCAGCGCCGAGATCGCCATGTCCGGCCTGCGGTTGGCGAGATAGATCATGGAAAGACGCGCGGCGACCTGGGCACGCGCGGCGCCTTCGAGACGGTGGTCGACCTGGTACTGCAGGAGCTCGGCGGCCTGGTCGAGCAGGTCGATCGAGGCGAGACGGTCGGCAAGACGCCGGATCAGCTCGTCGCCGCGGCGGCCGATCGGTGTCAGCTCGCGGAACTCGTAGAACATCCCGAGCGCCTCGACCGGCGGCAGCTCGTCACCCTTGGGCCCCAGGAAGATCTGCGTGAACAGGTCGGAGGCGAGATCCTGCGCCTGGCGCGAGGCGTCCGCGTTCGGCTGCAGCTTCGTCGCGGTGCGCGCCGCCGTGAGCGCGTCCCGGTAGCGCCCGTTCTCGGCATAGATCTGCGACAGCATCTGCAGCGTCTTGACCTCGATCGCGTCGCCGCGCCAGGTCATCGACAGCGTCTCGAGCTCGCGCAGCGCGTCTTCCTTGCTGATCTCGTCGCGCTTCTGCCGCAACGCGACCTCGAGCTGCTTGGCCTCGGCCGCGGCCGGCCGGTCGCTCGAGCCGACCGCGAACCTGTAGTCGTCGAGCGCATCCCTGTCGTGGCCGAGCGCCTCGGCGAGCCTGCCGCGCAGCACGGCGAAGCCGGGCGCAGCCTCGGGCGATACGCCGACGATCTCGAGCTCGCTGCGCCGCTTGGAGGCGCCGGCATAGTCCTTCACTTCGAGCGAGGCGCGCATCGCGTCCATCGTCACGATGCGCTGGATGTCGAGCGGCAGCGAGGCGATGGCGAATTCGACGTTCTTGAACTTCTCGCGCGCGTCCGCCCATTTGCCCTGGCGCGCATAGGCGAGCGCCTTCCAGAGCTGGGAGTCGTGGCTGTTGCCGATCACGGGATTGGCGAGGTCCTTCAGGCCCTGCGCCGGCCGGCCGATCAGGATGCTCGCGATCGCGTGCATGATCAGCGCGCCGCTCTCCTCCTTGTTGAGCGGATCGCTCAGCATCAATTCGGTCACGGCCTTGGCCTCGTGATACATCGCGCGCGACATGTAGAACTGCGCGAGGTCGAGCCGCGGCAGCGAGCGCAGCGCCGGCTCGACGGCCGAGATCGCCGTGATCAGGTCGCTCTGGCGCGTCATGAAGTTTTCCGACTGTCCCTTGCGCCAGCCTTCGGGGCTGAAGATCGGGCGTACCGCGGTCGGGGCGCGCTCGGCGGAGATGTCGACCGGCGACAGCGTCAGTCCGCCCTTCTTGCCGAGAATGACCTTGTCGGATCCGACCTCGACGCCGACCTCGTCGGAGTTCGGCCGGATCGCGATGCCGTGGGCGGATTCCAGTAGCGAGAGATCGACGAGGTCCTGACGCTTGATGAAGCCGCGCACCGGCCGCTGCGCGGTGACGACGTAGAGCATGTCGCCGGCATCGGGATCGGTGAACTTGTGCAGCAGGCCCGGATTGGCGAAGGGAATAGCGATGTTGGCGAGCGCGGGGTCGGTGATGTTGCGCGACATCATCAGCGGCAGCGGCGTCGCCTGGATCTTGTCGGCGAGCGTCAGCAGCCAGTTGGTCTCCTTGCCGACCTCCTCGCTCGTCAGCGAGTAGACCAGCGGCCGGGTGAGACGGATGCGCACCGCCTGCCCCTTGTCGAGGGGGATGCGGCCGACCTCGCCGATCATCGCGCCGCCCTTGGCGCGGATCGCCTCGACGTCGATCGGCTTCGGCGTGTCGAACACCAGCCAGATGGTGTCGCCGCGGCGGAACGCCGCCGCAGGCGTCGCGACCTGAAGCGGGAACGTCACCCGCAAGCCGTCGCTGTCGCGGCGCGCATCGACGCTCGGTGTGGCCGGCTGCGGCGCGGCCGGCGCCTCGGCGGGCGCCGCTTTGGCTGCTTCCTTGACCGGCTCCTTCGCCGCTTCCTTCACGACCTCCTTGGGCGCCTCGACCATTGCGGGCTTGGCCGGTGCGGCCGGAGCTTCGGCAACAGGCGGGGTGGGCTTCGAGGCTTCCTTGGACGCTTCTTTGGGCGCTTCCGCAGATTCGACCGCAGGAGCCTGCGCCGGTTTCGGCGCTTCGGCGGCGGGCATCGCGGCAGGCGCTTCCGGCTTCGCCTCGGGCTTGATATCGATCCTGGCGTCGCGCGCGATCGTCTCGGAGGTCGGCGGCACGATCTCGCGATGGGCATCCTTCTTCTCGGCCGCCGGCTTTTCCGCGGCCGGTGCCGGTCCATGGCCTTGGCCGGCAGACTTGGCCTGCGCGATCGCGGCCTCGGGCGTCGCGGCCGCCTTGCCCTTGTCCGGCTGGAAGGAGACGTCAACGACGTAGTTCTTCTCGTCGCGGAAGGAGTGCACGTCGGAATCGCCGATCAGCGCGATCTCGACATTGGTCTGGTCGATGTCGGCCTTCTGCTTGATCGAGGCGACGTTCGGCGGCGCGGCGACGACCGCGTCCGCGAGGTCGAAACTGAGGTTGGCGTTGAAGGCCAGCGTGAGCTTCTGCTCGTTGAGCACGGAGGACACGCCGACGCCGTCGGGCATCTCGAACACGAAGCGCACGAAGGTCGGCTGCACCGAGGCGCGCACACGGATCTGCGGACGCTTCTTGGTCTCGGCCGCGGCGCGCTGCGCACGCAGCGCCCGTTCGGCGACGCGCGCGCGCTCGGCGAGTTCCTTGACCACGTCCATGGGCAGGCTCGGCGGCGGCCCCTTCCAGCCTTCCGGCAACAGGTCGATGAAGGTGCGCTCGCCGGCATTCATGGTGTTGACGGTGACGCGCCGCGCCAGCGACAGGCGGATGGCGCCGCCGTCGGGATCGCGGCGGGCGGAGTTGACGTAGTCGGGCGCGCCCTCCGGAACCCGGTCGACGGGAACGTCGACCGGCCGGTCGAAGCGGATGATGAGAATGGAGCCGGCCGTCGTCACCTCGGAGGGAACATCCTCGCCGAGCTTGATCACCAGACGGGCAAAGCCGCCACCGGCCGAAAAACTGGCCTCGCCCCGGATCGGGTCCGCCCGCGCCGGGCTTGCGGCGATCAGGCCGACCAGGAGGACGGTTGCCAGCGCAGGTGCCTTACGGACATGACGCGACAGCCCCCACGCCATGGCGCGGGCTCGCGACACAAATCCAGCGGCAGCCTTCTGCGCCATTGGCGGCACTTCTTCCGGTTCGACGACCCATACCGGCACATGGCGCCGGCCCATGGCGTCGAATGTAGGTTTTGCCAATTAAGGACTTGTTAATGCTGTATTGGCGAATTGATCCCGCGCAGTGCGTCGCGACGCCTTGCGTGCGGGCTGAGGCATTCGCGCTCCGAATTTGGGGAGCAAGTGGTTAAGGAGATGTTAACACTCCGTCGTCACCGGCGCCGGGCGGGACCGGCGCGGCGTGTACCGCAGCCGCCGTCTCAGCAAATTCCTCTGCGATGATCGACGAGCCAGAGCCAGTCGTGAACTCAGTCGTGACCGACGCCATAATGCGCGAACTCGTCGCCGATATTGCCCTGAATTGTCTTTGCAGCTGAAATGTCAGAATCTCCGCCAATCGCGTCGCCCTGCTTCAGCTTGGCAAGCCCGCGGCCAAAAAGCGCGCTCGCCAATTCCGGGGCGGCCCGCAAGGCAGAATTGTAGTCGGCGATCGCGGCGCCGAACTCGCCCATCCTCAGGTGAATCAGCCCGCGCGTGTCGTACACGGCAGCGCTGGTCGATCCGGATTGAAGCGCTCTGTCACAGTCCTCCAGCGCGGCCTGCCAGGCACCGAGTAGCGCCCGGGTCCAGCATCGTCCGCTCCATGCGGCCTGCGAATTGGGCTGGAGACGAATGGCCTCGTCGTAGTCATGCGCCGCGCGCTGGTGGTCGTTTTTCTTCAGGTAGGCTCCGGCGCGGTTGACGAAGGCGGCACCATAGTCAGGATCGAGCTTGATCGCATCGTCAAAGGCTTCGATCGCGAGCTGATATTCGCCTTTCCTCAAGTAAGCTACACCGCGGTTGTTGAAGGCCTTTGTGTATGTCGGCTTGAGCGCGATCGACTGATCGAAATCGCGGATGGCTTTGTCGAAGTCGCCCTTTGCGGTGTAGGCATTGCCGCGATTGTTATAGGCGATAGCCAGAGCTGCCGTCGTCCCCTGACGCGCCTCGATGAAAGCCGTGCAGGCAGCGATCCGGGCATCAAGCGAGATGGTACCCGCCCCGTTGCAGGGTTCAATATAGCTGAGATAGCTGCTGTTCACCTTGGAATTCTGGGCCGCGACTGGCAAGCCGACCAACAGCAGGACGCCAATCGCCACTCCGCTTTTGACGACGGACGATCTTGATTCCATGTCAGGCCCCGTCCTCTGAGATCTGGCGATTGCGCGGAGGCTAGAACCAGCGTCAGCACCCGCGGCAGATGTTCAGATTGAGCTTGTGCTCCGCCCTTTGCTCGGGTCGCGGTGCCCCCGTTACGCCGGACTTCTTCGAATATTTGTTCTTGCCCTCTTCGATAAGAGTGGAGAACCTGGTGGTTCCGTCATCCGAGATTTCGACATGAGGTGTGGTGCCTCGAACGCCCATCGTGGCGACCGGCGTTTCGATCTTCATGTCACCGGTCTTCGCAACCTGGCCGGCAACAAAAACGAACGTCCCCTTGGTCAGGCTGAAGATCGTCGAATTGGACTTCCCGGCTGGTTCGTAGACATATTCGTCCAACGTCATGCGGGTGTTGCTCGACAAGTTGAACGACGTTCCATCCACGAAGTTGATGCCGACCCGACTGTCGGCATCGGTTCGAACCACATCGCCCAAATAGACCGGATCGCCAATCTTCGTCTTGATGGATTCGCCCGGGACGTTGACCTGGGCAATGACGGCTCCGACATGCTCGATGATGACCGAGCCCTCGGCTGCCACAACTTTCCCGATTGGCTTTGACGACGAGTCCAGGACGGCTCGCCGCGGAGAATCGTTCTGCGCCTGGACTGGGTTGAGTGACGAGCCGGCCAGCGCGAGGACGATGCCTGCCACGAGAACAGTCGCTGCGTAAGTGCCCATGGCTCAACCCTTTTTTGAAGATGTTGTTTTGAGCATCGGAACGGCTCCGACGGCGTCGGCAAGACCACCGCGCATTATGGCAGACCAGCGGCAACAAGCCACGACGGCCAAACCGACTATTCCGGAGTAATCCGAATGGCTGATCGCCGTGCCCGAAAGAGCCACTATCCGTGCCAGGCAATTTCAACCAGCTTTTCGCCCGTGCCGTCGGGTGAAACGACAGCAATTCTGCCGTGACATGCCTGGGCGGAATTCTCGGAAACCACGACCTTCAGCGGGCCTGACTGAGGTTGCCGGCGCAAAAGCTCCCGATCACGTGACGCGGCAAGCCAGCAAAGATACGGCGACGTCTGAGGTCGACCGCTTGTCAATCGAGGTCGAACAATGTCCGTCACGCCCGCTGGAAGGCCCGGGGACGAGTCTGAAGCCGCTGCGGTCAGGCATCACCGCGCGAAGGCGGCCACGAGCGGCTCTCTTGATGGACCCGTCGCGCAGACTCGCGAGCGGGCCTCTGCCGGCCGCTTCGGGATGCTGTCGCTCACGGCATTGTTCTTCTCGATGATCAAGCAGGCCCAGGCCGCAGACCCGAACGTAACGTTCCTGGATGACGACGCCATCACTTACAAGGACCTCGCGCACGGTGCATTCGAGCTTGTGACCAAGGAGCCGATCCCGCGGCACATCATCGTCGAGGATCCCGGCGAGACAATCGTCCTCAAGAAGGTCGGATCCTCGGTCAGCGTGAACCAGGTCACGAACACTCTTGCCCGCATGGAGGAGTTGCAGGCCGCACAACAGGACGCGCTCGCCAATCTTCAAGGACCCCACGGCTCGGGCACGCCTCCCTTCGTCAAATCCCTGCCGCTGCAGCCGATCAATTTCATTCCGCCCGACGCACCCGCGCCGCAAGATTTGCTGAAGCCTTTGGTTTTCACCCCTGAGCCTCTGATCGTACTACCACCGCTGACGCTGATCACCGGAGCCGGGCCGGCCGAACTCGACACCGTGGTGTTTGACACATTCACTGCGACGAGCGGAACGTTCGCCGCGAGCAGCATGAACAGCGGCAAGCTGACCTTCGGCGTCGTCGGGGCGAGCGCCGGCAACACGGTCCTGGGCGGAGTGACATACGATCTGTCGAAGGCAAGCCCCTACGGGACGCTCTACGTCAATAGCACGAGCGGCGCCTATACGTTCGTGCCCGATAGCGCCGCAATCAACGCGCTGACGGCGCCCACGACCGACGACTTCGTTGTGACCGTTTCCGACGGAAACACTTCTGCCAGTCAGACCTTCACGATCGTCCTTAACGGCGTCAACGACGCTGCATTCATCTCCGGAACCACGACCGGCTCGGTTGTCGAGGCTGGCGGCACCACCAACGGAACGCCCGGCACGCCGCTTGCAACCGGCACGCTCACCGACACCGACGTCGACAATCCGCCCAATACCTTCACGGCAGTGAGCTCGCCAAGAGCGAGCGCCGGCGGCCACGGCACCTTCACGATGACGACGGCCGGCGTATGGACCTACATCCTGGACGACACCAACGCCGCGGTGCAGGCGCTCAATGCGGGCGATACGCTGATCGACAACTTTACGGTGGCCGCCATAGACGGCACTCCCCAAGTGGTGACGATCACCATCCATGGGGCCAGCGACGCGGCCATTGTCTCCGGCTCGACGGCCGGCTCGGTGATCGAGGCCGGCGGCGTTGCCAATGCAAATCCCGGAACGGCCACTGCAAGCGGCACGCTCACCGACACTGACGTCGACACGACCTCAAACGCCTTCACGGCGGTCGGCCCAACGGCAAGCGCGGGCGGCTACGGCACCTTCACCATGACGGCAGCCGGCGTGTGGACCTACACGCTCGACAATAGCAACGGTGCGGTGCAGGCGCTCAATGCCGGCGACACGCTCGCCGACACGTTCACGGTGACCACTCTGGACGGCACCCCCCAAGTGGTCACCATCACCATCCACGGCACCAACGACGCCGCGATTGTTTCCGGCACCACGACCGGTTCAGTGACCGAGGCAGGCGGCGTCGCCAATGCGGCGCCCGGCACGCCGGCCGCAACGGGCACACTCGTCGCCGTTGACGTCGACAATACGTCCAACATCTTCACGGCGGTAAGTTCGCCAACGACAAGCGCGAACGGCTACGGCACCTTCACGATGACCGCCGCCGGCGTGTGGGCCTACACCCTGGACAACGCCAACGCCGCGGTGCAGGCGCTCAATGTCGGCGACACGCTCGCCGACAGTTTCACTGTGACTGCCATCGACGGCACCCCGCAACTGGTGACGATCGCCATCCACGGCACCAACGACGCCGCCATCATTTCCGGCACCACGGCCGGCTCAGTGATCGAGGCAGGCACCGCTGCGCCCGGCATTCCCGTCGCGACCGGCGCGCTCACCGACACAGACGTCGACAATACGCCGAACACTTTCACGGCAGTCGCCTCACCAATTGCGAGCGACGGCGGGTACGGCACCTTCACCATGACGGCAGCCGGCGTATGGACCTACACACTCGACAACAACAACAGCGTGGTTCAGGCGCTGGACCCGGGCGATGCGTTAACCGACACTTTCACGGTGACTGCGATCGACGGCACGACGCAATCCGTGACCGTCACCATCCATGGTGCCAGCGACGCAGACCCCAACGATTTTGATAACCTCGCCACGGGGTCCGTCGTGATATCCGATCCCCCCAACGTGTTTGGAACGCCGGGGAGCGAAACCATCGCGGGCGGCGGCAACGAAGGTCAGATCATCTACGCAGGAGCAGGCAGTGATACCGTCAACGGCACTGGCAAAGCCGATACTCTCTATGGCGGCTCCGGCAATGACACGATCAAGGGCAACGATGGGGATGACGCGATTTACGGTGGTTCGGGCAACGATACCATCAACGGCAACAACGGCAGCGACACCATCACCGGTGGATTTGGTGCGGACCAACTCACGGGCAGCAATGGGAACGACCGTTTCGTCTATCTGTTCGCGGCCGATTCCAACGCCGGCCAGTTCGACACCATTACCGATTTCTCGTCGGGATCCGACAAGATCGACTTGACGGCTCTCGGCGGGCTTGGCTTCGTTCTCCTGGCCTTGAGCTCATCAAGCACGACTGTCCCGGCTCATACGATCGCCTGGCTCTATGACAGCGCGGCCAATGAGACGATCGTATATGTCAATCCGAGCGACCAGACCCTGCGCATTGGCGATTCCAGCCTGATCGAAATCCATTTGCAGGGAATTGCGACCATCGACGCGTCGGATTTCATCGTGACGCCGGCGGCGGCGGCCGTTCTGGCGGCTGACAGTGGGCCGCTCGATCTCAGCGCGACGACACAAAGCGATGCCACCGCCGTGACGATCACCGGTTCGTCCGACACCACATCCAGCGACGGCACGCTCCTCGCTGACTGGAACGCGACGGACAGATCAACCGACCAGGCCTCCGGCGTCTTTGCCAGTTCGGACCAGTTTGGATGGACCGAATATCCGAGCTTCGCCAGCTCGGACGGGGTGCAGCTGCGCGCGACCGAGATCACCGACAGTGCCCCGGTAACGCCCTCACCGACCGGGCTGTCCACGAGCTTGCACGACGTGGCCACACCGACGGCGACCAGCTTCGTCTTCGATCATCTAACGATGCCCGACAGCATCGATACCACGATCGGAAAAAATGACGTGATCGCCGGAAGTGCCCCCATGCCTGACGTTGCTTTCACGGCGCTCCACGATGCGGCCGAACAGCTCGCCCGGCGCGGGCATACGCTGGAGACCGGCGACAAGGACCATGGTGCATCGGCTCCCGAAAGCGCCCACAACGCTGCTCATGCCCACGGCGGACCCGGTCATTCGCTTCCAAGCGAGGCAGCCGGACAGCACGACGCGCCCGGACACGGCCCGGCGGGTGTCGATCCGCCCTCTACTGCTCATGCGGCGCCCGCCGGTCCGCACCAGTTCGGTGATTCCTTTGACTTCAAGGATGGCGCTTCGCATGGCCAGGGTTCAGAGCACAGCGCAGAACTGGATGATGCCCCGGACCCGTCCGGTCATCACGAGCACGCTGGGAAAGTCCACGAATCCGCGGCGGCGTCAATGCCTGAACTGCTCCCGCCGCACATTGATCCGGCTCACGGGGCAGGCACAACCGGCGCTCACGTGCTGCCCGATCTGATCGTGTGACGCCCGCAACGCGACCGTATCTTCAGTGTTGTTTTCCCGCGCAATCCGGCGCGGAGGAGTCCTCTTGCTCGAGGCCCGCGTCATCATCAGCCTCGCCATCTTCCCCTTGCGGCGGCAATGCATGCTGATGGTCTAGTGCGGATGTCCAGGCGAACGTCATCGCCGCGGTGAGCAGCCGATTGACGGCTTCGATTGCGCGTCCTGCTGCGGACGAGTAGTTCATGGCTTCCCTCCCCGCTGCGGATTTACGGATGGCAGAAGCCTAGGACGAATGCGTCGGCGCCACTGTACTCCATCTCACATTCGTACGCGTCAACTCAGCGCATCCTCAGAAGATGCCGCTTGCTCCGGCTGCATCCGCAACGCGAGTCGTTGTTGGTTGCCGGACACGCGCGCACAACCTCAGGGATGTTGCGATCCATCGACGACTCTGAATCAGATGCGGTTACGGCGATGCGAATTCGATTGGTCAGCCTTTGGGGGGGCAATCAATGAGCGGAGAAGCCAACTGCATTGTATGTAGCCGGGCAAGAGCAGTCGTAGCCGTCTTTCCAATCGCGCGGGGCTATGCACTGAAGGTATACGAGTGCGCCTGCTGCCACAGCACCCTGCATCTCGTGACTCGAATGACGAAGGCTGCGCTGGTCAGGCAGCACTGCGAGACCCTCCTTGCCGTCGAGAAACAGCTGAGCTCGACAGGTCCCAGGGTTCAGCAGCGGATCGCAAACTAGGCACGCAAGGCATCTGGCCGCGTGCCGGCCGGGCGACCGGGCAACTGCGCGCAGGCTGCCGCAGCGCGCCGCGGCTCTTGCGCGCTCAATTCGGCTTTTGCGTCGGCTTGCCGTCGATCTTGGGCAGGTCGCCGGCGGACGCCGATTGATCGCCGCCGCCATTGGCGCGGCGGGCCATCTCGACGGTCAGCCGCTCGGCGGCCTCCGGCGACATCAGTCCCAGGATGTCCGACATCTTTCGCGGCGCGATGGCGGAGGCGATCTCGATCAGCACGCCCATCTCGAGCCGGTCGAACACCCGCGCGGCGTCCTTCGGTTTCATGCCTTCATACATGGTGACGAGGCCCTTCATGCGCTGGGCTTCGGCGGCCTTCTGCTCGGCCTGGGTCGTGGAGATGCGGGATTCCACCGCCTTCATCTCCTCGACCTTGTTCTCGATGCGCTTCTCGGCCGATTTCAACAGGCTCTCGCGGATGTCGATCTCGCGCTGGCGGGCCTCGATCTCCTGGCGGCGCGACTGCAACCGCTCCAGGATCGCGCGCTCGGAGGCCGAGACCTGCGGCTGGGCTTCCTCCACCTTGACCACGGTGCCCTCGGGCTTGGTCTCGGGCGCTGCCGGCTTCGGCGCCTCCTTCGGCGCGCCATGGGTCGATCCCGTGATGTCGGGGTCTTCCCGTCCGGTCGGAAAGTTCAGATTCTCCTGCGCCCAGGACTTCTTGGCCTGTTTCGGCTGGTAGTCGAAGACATATCCGCCATTGATCGCGAGGCCCGCGACCTTGAGCGTGGCGAGACCTGCGACGGCAACCAGGACGACCGGAATGACGCGGATGTTACGAAAGGATTTCATACCCTGACTTCATGCGGCAAGGCCGTTGGATCGTCGGCGCTCGGAGAAGGCTTCGGCCGCAGCCGCCACCGCCTTGGCCGACGAGGGCTTGGCCGCGGGCACGGCAACCGTTTCGGGATTGGTCACGGGGCGCGCGGCGATCGCGATCTTGGACAGGCGCCGCACCACATTGTCGGCTTCGCCCAGCTGCTTGTAGAGCTGGTCCGACATCTGGGTCGCCGCCGCGAGCTGGCTGCCGAGGTTCTCGTTGACGTCGCGCACGGCGAGCTTCAGCCCGCCGATCGCGCGTTCGGCGATCTCGGTCGCGGTGATCAGCTCGGCGATGACCGCCTTCAGCGAATGCTCGTCCGCCTTCAGCCGCGTCAGCCGCTTGTTCAGCAGGATGCAGTAGCCGATCGTGAGCATCAGCAAGATAGCCACCAGCGTCTCGATCGCCATTCCAAGGGAGTGGTTCATGGGGCCTCCATCATCTTGTTGTGCTCGTCCACCTTCTCGAACATCGCAAGTGTCGTACTTGGCTTGCGCAAGGGTTTCGTCACCCTGATAGCGACGCGGTCGCCGACCCGGCCCATGCGTCCTTCGGTGATTGTGACGTCGCCGCAGCGCACGGTAACGTTGGCGTCCGCGCGCATGTCCAGCGGCAGCGTGTCGCCGACCTTCAGCCGCATCAGCTGCTTGAGCGGGATGTCGGCCTCGTAGAGCACGGCATCGACGGCGATCTCGGCCTGGCCGATCTCGGTGGCGAAATGGCCTTCCCAGACCGGGTCGCGGCCGAACTTTTCGCCCATGAACATCTGGAGCAGGACGCCCCGGATCGGTTCGATGGTCGCGTAAGGCAGCAGGAGCTCGATATTGCCGCCGCGGTCTTCCATGTCGATGCGCAGGCGCACCAGGATGGCGGCGTTGGCGGGACGGCTGATGGCGGCGAAACGCGGGTTGGTCTCGAGCCGGTCGATCGTGAAGGTCACCGGCGACAGCGGCCGGAACGCCTGCTCGGCGTCGGCCAGCACCACCTCGACCAGCCGCTTGACCAGCTCGGTCTCGATCGTGGTGTAGGGCCGGCCCTCGATGCGGAGCTGGCTGGTGCCGCGGCGGCCGCCGAGCAGCACGTCGATCATCGAGTAGATCAGGTTGGAATCGACCGTCGCCATGCCGAAATTGTCCCACTCCTCGGCCTTGAACACCGAGAGCACGGCCGGCAGCGGGATCGAGTTCATGTAGTCGCCGAAGCGCACCGAGGTGATGCGGTCGAGCGAGACTTCGACGTTGTCCGAGGTGAAATTGCGCAGGGATGTCGTCAGGAGCCGCACCAGGCGGTCGAAGACGATCTCGAGCATCGGCAGACGCTCGTAGGAGACCATCGCCGAATCGATGATCGCGCGAATGCCGGAATGGTCGTCGAGCGTGACGTCGCCGACGGTGAAGCCGAGGAGGTTGTCGATCTCCTCCTGCGACAGCACCCGCTCGCCGGAGTTCTTGCCGGTGCCGAGGTCGCGGCTGCCGTCCTCGACCATGGCGGCCCATTGCAGGGCCATGGTCTCGGAGAGTTCGTTTTCGGCAGCGGCCTTCGCGGCCTCCGCGGGATCCTCGGAATCGAGCGAAGCCTCCCATTGGGCGGCAATCGCATCCTGGTCCATCTGCTCGTTGCCGGCCATGACGCTAGCCCATTACCTTCCCTGCGCCGTCACTGGATCACGACTTCCTTGAACAGCACCGCGCTGACCTGGACCGGCGCGACCGCCGCATTGACGCGCTTGGTCAGCTCTTCCTTGAGGCGGAAGATGCCGGCGGAGCCGTTGAGGTCGGAAGAGCGCAGCTCGCGGACGTAGGTCTGGAAGATGTCGGTGACGCGCGGCATCGCCGGCTTGATCGCCTCGATCTGCTTCTCTTCCTTCAGCTCCAGCACGATCTTCAGCTTCAGATATTGCACGCGCTCGCCCGGAGCACCGGCGAGGTTGACCATCATGTCGGGCACCTCGACGAAGGCCGGCGGCTTCGGCGGGGGCGCCGCCTCGGCATGATGCTCGTCGTCGCCGTGACGGAAGAAGAAGAACCAGGTCGCCGCACCGCCGCCGAGGACGGCGAGCAGGCCGACGGCCATGATCATGAGCTTGAGCTTGTTCTTCGGGGGAGCGGCTTCCGCGCCATCAGTGGCTGCGCCGCCTTCCGCTTCGTTTTCTGCCATGGTCGCCCGGCTCGCTCATCTCTTATAGGAATCGAAAGAGCGAAGCCCCCTGGCAGACAATGACGCGATACAAATGCCCCAGCGCAATGCGCTCCCTTGCACGCAAACGCTACGGTAATAATGGTTAACGGAATCTTTCGATTGGGCCTCCACTAGGAAAAATCTGCCGGGCAAACATGGCTAACAGAACCTTTCTGCCGCCCTCCCGCGCCCTCGAAAAATCGACAAGTAATTGACATTAAACAATTTTCTACGTTGGCACGGCTTTCGCTGAGAGAGGACCGAGACCGAAGGGTTTGGGAGAACCTGACGGTCTCGTTCACGGGGTCCGCCAAGGCGCTTGGGAGAGCGAGGTGGCAGATCTCACTCAGGGGAGATCTTCCGATGCAGAACGCGCTTCTGATCGGCTTGTCACGGCAGATGACGTTGGAACGGCAGATGGATGTCATCGCCAACAACGTCGCCAATGCCAACACCAACGGCTTCAAGGCCGACCATTCGCTGTTCGAGGAGTTTCTCAACTCGAACGCGCGTGAGGACAATTTCGTCGGTTCCGACCGCCGGGTCTCCTATGTGCAGGACCGCGGCACCTTCCGCGACGTCGGCCAGGGGCCGATGGAGGCGACCAACAACCCGCTCGACATGGCGATCGACGGCAACGCTTTCTTCGCGGTGCAGGCCAACGGCGCCGAGCGCTACACCCGCGACGGCAAATTCTCGCTCAGCAGCACCGGCCAGCTCGTCACCTCCGACGGCAACCTCGTGCTCGGCACCGGCGGCCCGATCACCTTCCAGCCGACCGACCACGACATCAATATCGCCCCCGACGGCACCGTCACGGTGCTCGAGGGCACGGCCAAGACCGACTCGATCCGCGGCAAGATCCGCATGGCCTCGTTCGACGATCCGGCCAGGCTGACCAAGCTCGGCGCCAACCTCTACAGCGCCGGCTCCGCGACCCAGCAGGCCGACCCCAAGTCCACCGTGCGCCAGGGCTACATCGAGAAGTCGAACGTGAACTCGGTCGGCGAGATGAGCCGCATGGTCGAAGTCATGCGCAGCTACACCGCCATCGCCAATCTGCTCCAGCAGCAGAGCGACCTCCACAAATCGGCGATCGAGAAGCTCGCCGACGTTCCGGCCTGATTAGGGAACCACTGACATGCAAGCGCTCCACACCGCTGCGACCGGAATGGCGGCCCAGGAACTCAACGTCCAGGTCATCTCCAACAACATCGCGAACCTGCGCACCACCGGCTTCAAGAAGCAGACCGCGGCGTTCCAGGACCTGATCTACGAGCACGTCCGCCGCGTCGGCGCGCAGGCCTCGGACCAGGGCACCATCCTGCCCGTCGGCGTCGACATCGGCGGCGGCGTCAAGACCGTCGGCACGCCGCGCAGCATGACGCAGGGCACGCTGTCGCAGACCGGCAACGATCTCGACCTCGCGATGTCGGGCGAAGGCTTCTTCAAGATCCTGATGCCCGACGGCACCTACCAGTACACCCGCGACGGCACCTTCCAGATGGACAATCAGGGCCGCGTCGTCACCGCGCAGGGCAACCCGGTGCAGCCGACCATCACCATCCCGAACAACGCCTCCGGCATCTCCGTCAGCGAGCAGGGCCAGGTCTCGGTGACGCTGCCGGGCTCGTCGACCTCCTCGATCATCGGCCAGATCGGCGTGACCCGGTTCATCAACAAGGCGGGTTTGCAGCCCGTCGGAAGCAACCAGTTCACCGAAACGCCCTCCTCCGGCCCGCCGCAGGACGGCACCGCGAATGCCGAAGGCTACGGCAAGATCACGCAGGGCAGCCTGGAGCAGGCCAATGTCGACGTCGTCTCGGAGATGAGCGACCTGATCGCCGCCCAGCGCGCCTACGAGATGAACGCCAAGGTCATCAGCGCCGCCGACCAGATGATGCAATCGACCACGGCGTTGTTCCGCTGAGGCAATGATGATGATCCGCACCACCCTCGCCACGATCTCCGCTCTCCTGCTGCTGGCGCTGCCGGCGCAGGCCGCCGACGACGTCATCGCGGCGCCGACGCTGCGCGCGAGCGTCACCGTGACCTCCGACGTGGTGCGGGTCGGCGATCTCATCGACAATGCCGGCTCGGCCGCGCTGATCCCGGTCTACCGCTCGCCCGATCTCGGCACCACCGGCGCGCTGCCGGTCGCGCAAGTCCTGTCGGTGTTGCGCGCAAAGCAGGTGATCGGCGTGATGACCGGCGACGTCAGGGAAGTCCAGGTCACCCGCCTCGCCCGCACCCTCGCCAACAAGGACCTCGAAAACGCGGTCGCCTCGGCGCTCGAGCGCCGCTTCGGCCTTGGCGATGCCGCCAACATCACCGTCACCTTCGACCGCGGCGTCGCCGACATGCGGCTGGACGCCTCCAACACCGGTGCGCTCCAGCCGGTGGCAACCCGCTACGACGCCCGCAGCGGCCGTTTCGACATCGCCTTCGAGATCAACAACGACAACAATCCGGCGCCGACCAAGCTGCGCTTCACCGGCACCGCGATCGAGACGGTGGAAGTGGCCGTGCTGACGCGCGACATCGACCGCGCCGACCTCCTGAAATCCTCCGACGTCACGCTGGAGCGCCGGCCCAAGGCCGAGGTCACCGGCGAGGCCGCCTCGCGCGACCGCACCATCGGCATGCAGCTGCGCCGGCCGATGCGGGCGGGCACGCCGATCCGGGTCGCCGACATCGTCAAGCCCGACTTCGTGCAGCGCGACCAGAACGTCACCATCATCTACCAGGTGCCCGGCCTCTACCTCACCACGCGCGGCAAGGCGATCGAGAGCGGCGCCGAGGGCGACACCGTCAGCGTGCTCAACCTGCAATCCAAGCGCACGCTGACCGGCGTCGTCACCGGCCGCGGCCAGATCACGGTCCAGGGCGCGAGCCAGTCGCCGCCGATGGCGCCTGCAGTCGAGCAGACCTCCTCGCTCAAGCGCGACGAGGTGCCTGCCCCTGCGGCTGCGGCCGCAGCGCTCGCCCAAAGCCTGATCCAGGCCCCCGCGTCTCCGGCCCAGATCGCACAAGCCCAGATCCCGCAAGCCCGCATCTCGCAAGCTCCAGCCAAGTCAGAGTAAGTCATGTCCATGTTCAGTTCGGCTTTCCGTCCTCGTCGCATCGCGATTTCCGCCCTGCTGCTGGCAATTGGCGCGCTGGCAAGCGGCTGCTCCTCGATCGACCGACTGTCGCAGATCGGCGAGCAACCGAAACTGTCCGCGATCGACAATCCGACGACGCAGCCCGGCTACAAGCCGGTGCAGATGCCGATGCCGAAGCCGGAAGTCGCCTCCTACAATCCGAACTCGCTGTGGCGCAACGGCAGCCGCGCGTTCTTCAAGGACCAGCGCGCCCACCAGATCGGCGACCTCCTGACCGTGACCGTGAACATCACCGACAAGGCCAATATCGAGAACGACACCCAGCGCAGCCGCACGAACAAGGAAGACTCGGGGATTACCGACTTCATCGGCGCGAAGACCATCACGCAGGCCAACAAGATCCTGCCCGGCCGCATCCTCACCGCCGACTCCACCGCTTCCAGCGAGGGCAAGGGCAGCGTCGACCGCAAGGAAGCGTTGCAGACCAACGTCGCCGCCGTCGTCACGCAGGTGCTGCCGAACGGCAATCTCGTGGTCGAGGGCAAGCAGGAGATCCGGGTCAATTTCGAGATCCGCGAGCTGATCGTGGCCGGCATCGTCCGCCCCGAAGACATCCAGAGCGACAACACCATCGATTCCACCAAGATCGCGCAGGCCCGCATCGCCTATGGCGGCCGCGGCCAGATCATGGACGTGCAGCAGCCGCGCTACGGCCAGCAGGTCATGGACGTGCTGCTGCCCTTCTAAGCCTCTTCCGAGCTCCCACATCGTGTTCGCGAACCTAGGCGCGAACGACGATGTACTACGCGGCCTCCGGTAGCTCCCCTGCCGGAGGCCGCATGTATTTTAGTGCGAGGTTGCGGGCCGCCGCCTACGCGGTCAGTTGGCGCACTCAAACGTCGCCCCAGTTCCCGTCATTGCGAGCGCCTTGTCCGCAGAAGCTCGAAGAGCGAAGGCGGAAGCGAAGCAATCCAGAAATGCGTCCGCGGAAGGAATCTGGATTGCTTCGTCGCATCAGCGCAAAATTGCTTCGCAATTTTGTCGCGGGCTCCTCGCAATGACGGCCAATGTTGGGGCGCTATGCGCCCCTCACGTAAACTTCGCCTCCACCACGCCCAGCCCGTCCAGCTCCATCCGCACCTTGTCGCCGGCCTTCAGCCACAGCGTCTTCACCAGGCTTCCCGTCAGCACGAGCTGTCCCGCGTGAAGACCCTTGCCCTCCGCGGCAAGATGGTTGGCGAGCCAGGCGAGCGCATTGTGGGGATGGCCGAGCACGTCGGCGCCGGTGCCGTGGCTGACTTCCTCGCCGTTGACGATGGCGCGGCCTTTGACCGCCGTCAGGTCCGGCACCGACGAGCGCGGAACCGACGGCCCCAGCACGCAGCCGGCGGCGAAGAAATCGTCGGCGATCAGCGTCGGCGCGCCCATCGTCTCCCACTTCACGTAGCGGTCGTCGACGATCTCGATCGCGGGATGATAGGCCTCGACGGCCTCGCCGACCCATTCGGCCGTGAACGGCGCCTCGCCGGCGGCAAGGTCACGCTGCAGCCGCACCGCGATCTCGCATTCGACGCCGACACGGACATATTTGGAGGTCGCGAGCTTCACCCCGCTGTCGTGCACGCCCTTCTGGAACACGCCGCCGCCGCAGGGATGCGGGATGCCGATATAGTCCTGCATCACCTGGCTGGTACAGCCGATCTTGTAGCCGACGAGCGGCCCGGCATGCGGCAGCAGGAGATCGTGCAGCGCGCGCTGGACCAGGTAACCCTCGGCCTCGTCGGCCGGTGGAACCTCGAGCGCTGCAAGCGGCGCATGGTTGCGGCGCGCCAGTGCGATCGCCTTTGCGGCTTCGAGAATGTTGTCCATCGGCGCCGCCTCCCACGCTACGCAATCGAGGATAGCACTTCAGCACCCCTGCTCCGGCCTGACAAGCGCGGGCGGCCGGCGGCTTCACGCCTTGACGAGGCCAAGCCGGATCAGGCTCTCGGCCGTCGCGAGGATCGCCTCATCGTTGGAACGCGCCTGCCAGCCGAGCTGCGACCGCGCCTTGGCGCTGGTGGGATGCCGCACCCTTCCGAGCATCGGCACGACCGCACGCAGCAGCGGAATCCGGTGTGCGGCCAGGCGCACCAGCCAATCCGGCGCCTGGAGCCGCGGAACCCGGCGCGCCCTCGGTCCGAGTTCCCGCCGCAGCACCCTGGCGATGTCCAGGATCGACATCGTCTCGCCGGAGACCGCGATGAAACGCTCGCCTTTCGCCTCAGGCGCCGTCATCGCCCGCAAATGCAGGTCGGCTACGTCGCGCACGTCGACCACGCCGAAATAGACCCGCGGCACCGCCGGCATGGCGCCGTCGAGCAGCGATTTGACGATCTCGATCGAGCCGGAGAAGTCCGGCCCGAGCACGGGACCGAAAATGGCGGCGGGGTTCACGACCGAGAGCTCGAGCCCGCCGCCTTCGCGCGCCACGAAATCCCAGGCCGCCCGCTCGGCCAGCGTCTTGGATTTGATGTAGGGCTGCACGTCGGCGCCTTCGAGATTGGTCCAGTCGGTCTCGTCGAACGGTTTTTCCCGCGGCTCGTGGCCATACCCGATCGCACCCAGCGACGAGGTGATCACCACGCGCCTCACGCCGGCCTCGCGCGCGGCCCGGAGCACCCGCAGCGTGCCATCGCGGGCCGGGATGATCATCTCGTTCTCATCCTTGGGAACACTGGTCGAGAGCGGCGAGGCAACATGGAGTACGTAGTCGCAGCCCGCGACGGCCTCACCCCACCCCTCGTCCCGGACGAGGTCGGCGGTGAAGAAGGACAGGCTCTCCGGCGAAACGGCCCCGCCCTCGCGCAGCATGGCCAGCACGTCGGCCTGGCGCTCCGGCCGGCGCACCGTCGTCCGCACCGTGTGGCCGGCGGCCAGAAGTTGCAGGATGACATGGATGCCGACGAAGCCCGACCCGCCAGTGACCAGAACAGTGCTCATTGCCAAATTCCCCTCGTTGCACGGGCCGGCGAATTGGTTCCGCCGCCCTGCTCAAGGCGGCATCTGGTCACTATCTCCCGGGGAGCAAGTAGAATGGATTTCGAGACCGGTATGGAAAACCTGACCAGCGTTTGCGACGGCGACTGCGATTGCAGCCCCGACCCTGCCCTGCTCGCCGACTTCAAGCGGGCCATCCACGCCCTCGGCGGCAAGTGGAAGCTGGAGATCCTGTTCGCGCTGATGAACGGCGCGGTTCGTTTCGGCGCGTTGCGGCGATCGATCGGTGGCGTTACCCACCACATGCTGACCACGCAACTGCGCGAGCTCGAGCAGGACGGCCTGGTGTCGCGGACCGTCTTCGCGGAGAAACCCTTGAGGGTCGAGTACGAGCTGACGGATGCGGCCTACGGCCTGCTGCCGGCGTTTAAGGAAATATTGAGCTGGTCCAGGCTTTATGGGGACGCGCGCCTTGTGGCGTCGCAGCAGGCCTGATTGCAGCGATGCTTGATGCAGCTGGATCGGTGTCTCAGCATTCGAGTCGATCCTGTTGACGCGACTCGCAAAATCTCCCGCACCTGAAGTGAAGGCTGTTTCTCATCCGAACTCACGTGAGCTCGGAGGAATCGACTCTAGCCCATTGATCACGATTCACTTTTCGCGATTGCGCTCGCGCGTCGAAGCGCGGCGGCAAGCAACGGGCAATATGCTAACCGCGGCGCGAAATGGCGCCTTGCGTGCAAGAACAAAGAGCCGCATCGCTGCGGCTCTGACTCTATTCGTCGCGATAGACCTTCTCGCGTTTCTCGTGTCGCTCCTGCGCTTCCACCGAGAGCGTCGCGATCGGCCGGGCCTCGAGCCGCTTCAACGAGATCGGCTCCCCGGTGTCCTCGCAATAGCCATAGGTGTTGTCCTCGATACGCTGGAGCGCGGCGTCGATCTTGGCGATCAACTTGCGCTGGCGGTCGCGGGCGCGAAGTTCGATGGCGCGGTCGGTTTCGGACGATGCCCGATCGGCGAGATCGGGGTGGTTCACGTTCTCCTCCTGCAGGGCTTGCAGGGTGAGCTTGGACTCTTTGAGGATCTCATCCTTCCAGGCAAGGAGCTTCAACCGGAAGTACTCCTTCTGCCGGTCGTTCATGAAAGGCTCTTTTTCGGTCGGTCGGTAGTTTTTCAACTTTTCCAAGGGCGGCCTATCTGTCTAAGCAACGACTCGCAAACGGAACGGGGTCCGTTGAGCGGGGCGTTATATAGCGGCCTCCTGTGACAGACAATATTTCCCTGCACGCCCAGCTGGCGCGCCCAAGCCCTTGCACAGGAAGGTTTATCCTGGAGGGCCTGGGGGCGGCCGAAGGCCTAGTAACCGACCGTGAAACGCTGCCTCAAATGGGCCGGCCGCTCGATCTCGTCGGCCAGCGCAATGGCGTAGTCGGCGAAGCTGATCCAGCTCTTGCCATTCGCATCTGCGAGAAGCTGATCGGTCCCGAGCCGGAACTTGCCCGTGCGCTCTCCCTCGACGAACAGCGCCGATGGCGAGATGAAGGTCCAGTTCAGGTCCTTTTCCTGGCGCAGCAGATCGAGAAAGGCAGTGCCTGCCTCGGCCTCGGCCTTGTATTGGGCCGGAAAACCGGGGGTTGTAACCAGCTTTACGCCAGGAGCGACCTCCAGGCTGCCGGCCCCGCCGACGACGAGGTAACGGCCCACCTTGGAGTCCTTGGCTGCCCCGATCAGTTTGAGCGCGTCGCTGGCCAGGAAGTGGACGGAACTCACGGCGACGTCGTGCCCGGCCCACAGCTTGGCGAGGCCCGCCTGGTCGAGCACATCTCCCTTAGTCGGTGTGACGTTCGGCAGGGCCGCGATCTTCTCGGGGTTCCGGGCGATGGCCGTGACGCTATGGCCGCGGCGGGACAGTTCCTTGGTGATCTCCGACCCGGCCCGGCCCGAGGCGCCGGCGACTGCGATTTTCATGGAAGGCTCCTTTGCTTCTATAGTAACTAACAGTGACTAGATATCGCAAAGAACGCTGGTGTTAAGAGAGCACTTTGTGCTTACCTGCTTACGCAGGAGTAACCGGCAAGCGAGCCGGCAAGCGACTTCAATGGATCGAGGACCCGACGATGAAGCCCGACGTCTATGCAGCGAACTGCCCCACGCGCCAGATCCTCGATCGCATCGGCGACAAATGGGCGGTGCTGATCCTCCTGCTACTGCGCGGCGAGCCGATGCGTTTCAATCAGTTGCGCCGCACGATCGAAGGCATTTCGCAGAAGATGCTGAGCCAGGTTCTCAAGTCGCTCGAACGCGACGGCCTGATCAAGCGCCGCGCCATTGCGACCGTACCGGTGACGGTGGAATATTCGATCACGCAGCTCGGGCTGACACTCGCCGCTGCCGTCGATCCGCTGCGCGATTGGGCCGAGGAGAATCTGAAGGACGTGCTCGCCGCCCAGCGCCGCTACGACGCGCAGAAGGAGGAGGAAGCGGCGTGAGATGTAAACCGAGCAAACAGAGAACCCGTCATCCTGAGGTGCGAGCAGCGCGGTGCGCAGCACCGTGCAGTGAGCCTCGAAGGATGTACGGCCAAGACGCTTGAGCCGGGCCGTCGCCCTTCGAGGCTTGCCCTGCGTTGCAGGGCGCGCACCTCAGGGTGACGGACAACGATCAGGCCTGCCCGGCCTTGGCGAGCTCGACCTCGACGCGCAGCTCGATCTCGGACAGCAGGGAATCGAGACCGGGATCGCCCGAGGACGATTTCAGGTTTGCCGCAGCGTCGCGCAGCCGCATCACGGTGGACGCGTCGAGATTGCCAGACAGCAGCCCCATCTTGAGATCGTCGAGCACGTCGAGCGCGGTCTTGCCGCGGGCGACCGAGCGCTTGCGACGCTCGACCGGATCCTCCTCGATGCCTTGCAACGCGAGCAGCGCATCGATGTTGGCGGCCGCTTTCGGCGCCGCAGCGCCCCGCGTCTCCTGCGCCGACGAGGTGTCGGGCAAGACGAAAGTGCCGGAGCCCGTCCGCCTGGCCTGGCTGGCCGGCGTTCCAAGCGTGGTGCCGTTCGGTCCGTAGATGCGCATCGCAGCAATCCGGGTGATCGATGCCTCACATTCGCTGTTTTATGGTTAACGGCGCGTAAACAGCCCGGCAAAATCTGCCGACAGGCGGCAGTTTCGCTCCTCAGGGACAACGTCCGCTGACACCGGTCGAAACAGATTTATTCAACCTATTCAGCGACCTACCCCCACTGCCCCGCGTTGGCACAGCCCTCGCAAGGAAAGCGTCGGACCAGCTCGTCATGGGAGTGTCGAGGATGGTCCGAGATTTGAGGAGCCTCGGGGAGCAGAGGATGCCAGGCGTTCGTTGGGTGAGGATTGTTGGGGTGGCCTACGCCGCGCTGTCAGCGCTGGCGCTGTCGGTCACGTCCGCAAGCGCGACCTCGCGCATCAAGGACCTCGCCAATATCGAAGGCGTGCGGCAGAACCAGCTCATCGGCTACGGCCTCGTCGTCGGCCTCAACGGCACCGGCGACACGCTCAACAACATCCCCTTCACCAAGCAGTCGCTGCAAGCGATGCTCGAGCGCATGGGCGTCAACATCCGCGGCGCCACCATCCGCACCGGCAACGTCGCCGCCGTGATGGTGACAGGCAATCTGCCGGCCTTCGCCACCCAGGGCACGCGCATGGACGTCACCGTCTCCGCGCTAGGCGACGCCAAGAACCTCCAGGGCGGCACCCTGCTCGTCACGCCCCTCCTCGGCGCCGACGGCAACGTCTATGCGGTCGCGCAGGGCTCGCTCGCCATCTCCGGCTTCCAGGCCGAAGGCGAAGCGGCGAAGATCGTGCGCGGCGTTCCGACGGTGGGGCGCATCGCCAACGGCGCCATCATCGAGCGCGAGATCGAGTTCGCGCTCAACCGGCTGCCGAATGTGCGGCTCGCGCTGCGCAACGCCGACTTCACCACCGCCAAGCGCATCGCGGCGGCCGTCAACGACTATCTCGGCGTCAAGACCGCCGAGCCGATCGATCCCTCGACGGTGCAGCTTTCGATCCCGCCCGAGTTCAAGGGCAACGTCGTCGCCTTCCTCACCGAGATCGAGCAGCTCCAGGTCGATCCCGATCTCGCCGCCAAGATCGTCATCGACGAGCGCAGCGGCATCATCGTGATGGGCCGCGACGTCCGCGTCGCCACCGTTGCGGTGGCGCAAGGCAACCTCACCGTCACGATCTCCGAAAGCCCGCAGGTGAGCCAGCCCAATCCGCTGTCCCGCGGGCGGACCGTGGTTGCGCCGCGCAGCAGCGTCAGCGTCACCGAGGACGGCAGGAAGTTGGCGCTCGTCAAGGATGGCGTGTCGCTCCAGCAGCTCGTCGACGGCCTCAATGGCCTCGGCATCGGCCCCCGCGACATGATCAGCATCCTGCAGGCGATCAAGGCCGCCGGTGCGATCGAAGCCGACATCGAGGTGATGTGATGCAGGCGAGCATGATCAACACCCCGCGCGCCGCCACCTCCTCGGCCTTCTCGGTGGAGAGCCGCAACGGCCGGCCCGACTTCGAGCTCGCCGCCGCGCTGCAGAAGGTCCCGCCGCAGCAGCAGGCCAAGGCGCAGAAGACCGCCACCGATTTCGAGGCGATGTTCCTCAACAGCATGTTCTCGCAGATGACCTCGGGCCTGAAGGGCGAAGGCCCGTTCGGCGACACACCGGGCACCGGCGTATGGCGCTCGATGCTGACCGACCAGTATTCCAAGAACTTCGCCAAGGCCGGGGGCGTCGGCGTCGCCACCGAGGTCTACCGCACTCTCATCATGCAGCAGGCGAAAGCCGTCCGCACGGCATAAGGTCAAACGAGATGAACCAGTTCACCGCCTCACGTCGGCCGATGCAGGCGCAGCGCCCGAACACCGCGCCCGGCAACGCCGAGGCGCGCAAGCTCGCCGAAGACCTGATGGATGCGATGAACGCCCTGCTCGGCCTGATCGAGCGCGAGACCGAGCTCGTGCGCGCCGGCAACGTCCGCGAGGCCATGACCCTCGAGAGCAGGAAGCAGGAGCTGTCGCGAAACTATGTCGGCGCCGTCGGCCGGTTGAAGGCCAGCCAGGCCCAGCTCGCGAAATCCGCGCCCGAGTTGCTCTCGACGCTGCATCGGCATCACGATGCGTTCCGCGCGATGCTCCAGGTCAATCTCACCGTGCTCGCGACCGCGCACGCGGTCTCCGAGAGCGTCGTGCGCGGCGTCAATGCCGAGATCCAGAAGCGCAACGTGCCGAACACCTATACGGCCGCGGGACGCCGCGCCACTCCGGGCCCGCGCCACATCACCCCGCTCACGGTCAGCCGCTCGCTCTGAGCGCGCGCAGAAACAAGCGACAATTTTACGAAAAACCGCGCGGCGATGTCGTCGCGCGGTTAGTCACGTTTCCTTACCGGGTCTTCAATCCTGGTGTTCCATGGTTGCGCATTGAGAGGGGTTGGGATTTGACTCGGACGAGGCAACCAGGAGGCTGCCATGAGTACAGATTTCAGCATCAGGCCGGTGGGGATACCGGCCCCCGCGCAGATCATAACGACGTCGAATGCGGCGGCGAACGAGGCCGTGCAAACTGATTTGCCGGTGAGCCAGACGGTCGCCGCGAGCGATACGAGCGCGCCCGTGCGCAATGATTTGCCGAACAACGAGAACATCTCGCGGCAGGTCGTGTTCGACCAGGCTGCCGCATCCTTCGTCTTCCAGGTCGTCAACGACAGGACCGACGCCGTGGTCAATCAGTTCCCCGACGAAGCGATGCTGCGCCGGCGAGCTTATTTCCATGCAGAGGATCTGAAGTCCAAACCCTCGCGTCCGCTCAATACGGACCTCAGCGCCTGACGATCAGGCGTCGAGCGTGGCAACCGCTGTGTCGAGATAGGTCGCGCCGGTCGCAGGATCGGTGACGACGTTTTTGATCTGGGCGTTGCCAACCTCAATCAGCGTAAACTTGGTATTCCCGAAGCGGAACGAGCTGTCCTCGATCGGCACCTGCCGGTGTGGGACGTCCCGGTGCTCCCGTCGTGGACCTGCGCGCGAAAGGCGCTGACCGGCGAGAGGTTGAGCGGGAATATCTTGCCATCGGAATAGGTCCCGGTCCGCCGCCCTGGTAGAGCGAGGAATCGGCCGGGACGTATGTCGACGAACCCGATGGGCTGGAGCGAACGTTCGACTTATGCGCGGTCGACACAATGCTCATGATGTCGGCCGCGACGGGCCTCCATCACGGCCGCCCGGACAGACCCGCAGCGATATTGCGATTGATCTCGATCAGCGGGCGGAAGTGATCGAACTGCGGGCTCATCTGCAGCGCCGCGGTCTGGCTCAGCACGAACACGCTGATGTTGGCGATCTTCTGGCGGACGTCGATCGGCTGCGGATTGTTGTCGCGCATCGCCTCGCTCAGGAAGATCGTCCAGAGCTTGCGGTTGAACATCAGCGCCTGCATGGTCTGCTCGCTGAGCGGATCAGCGTTGTTCACCGCATCCTGGAGCTTGTTGGCGGCCTTGAGCAAAGTCTGCGCCTCGATGTCGCGAGGAGATGCAGTGGTCGTTGCAACACGCGCGTAAGCCGAGGCAGCGGAATTCGACATCAATCACACCCTGGAGGTTACCTAGCCCGTTGAACGCGCTTAAGGATTTCTTTCCCAACCCTAGGCAGCACCGCTTAAGATTTGCTTACGTGTGCGCTTGGAAGCACTCCGGATAATTACGGGTCGCGGAGGTCTTCGTCAGCGCAACGCTAGATGCACGCACACACGCTGTAAACTTGCTTCGCGTGATGGGCATCAATCCCAGCTAATCCTGCCTTAGCGATCTCCGTAAAAAGAACGGCGGAGCGTTAGCCCCGCCGCGATATCTCAAGTAGCGGTCTTGCGCTGTGAAATTAGCGGAGCAGCTGCAGCACGCTCTGCTGCGACTGGTTCGCCAGCGACAGCGCGGACACCGCGATCGACTGGCGGGTCGACAGCGCCTGGCTGTTGGCCGCTTCCTCGTTGGTGTCGGCCAGCGTGAGATTCGACGAGCCGGTCTGCAGCACGTTGATCAGATTCTTGGAGAAGTCCTGGCGCACCTGCACGATCGAGAGGTTCGAACCGAGCGCCGAACCTTCCGAGCGCAGCGTGCTCGAGGCCGCGTTCAGGCTGGTCAGCACCTTGTTGGTGGCGCCGTTGTCGATGAAGTCGACACCGTTGACGAGGTTGCTGAGGCCGAGGCCGGCCGCATTGAACACCACGCCGTTGATGCCGAGCGTGGAGCTGCCGGTTTCGTTGAAGACGAGCTTCAGCGTGTCGCCGTTGAGCAGGTTGACGCCGTTGAAGGAGGAGTCCTGCGACGTCGTGTCGATCTGCGCCAGAATGTTGTTGAACTGGTTGACCAGGTTCGAGCGCGCCGTCTGCGCGACCGGATCCTGAACCGGCGGCTGCGCGGTGGTGAAGGCCAGAACACCGGTGATCGTGCCGCCGACCGTGCCGCCCGCAGTCGTCGAACCGAGCGTTGAGGAGGCGTATTCATTGACGGTGGTCACCGTCAGCAGGCCATTGGCGTCGATCGTCGCCGTCAGGTGGTTCGCCTGAAGCTGTGCGTTGAGCTGGTCGAGCGTCTTGACGGTGCCGTTGGTGCCATCGCCGAAGGTGACGTTCACCGGCGTGCCGCCGTTGAAGGAGGTGAAGGTCAGCGTCTTGCCACTGACACCGCCAACACCGGAGGTCCGCGCCGCGGTGAACGCGGTCGCCGTTCCCGTGTTGCCGCTGAGGCCGAACGCGTGGAGCGCATTGCCGGTGCCGGTGATCGACAGGTCGGCGTTGACGCCGGTGGAGAGCGCAAGCTGGCCGCTGCTGTTGACCGACGACGGGATCTGGCCCGAAGTGGTCGTCAGCGACGCCGCGCCGTTGAAGATGCTTGCGGTCTTCACGCCGGTGGCAAGGTCGATCGAGTTGAGCAGGTCGGTGAGCGTCGCGCTCTGGATATAGACGGTCGAGTTGCCGTTGCCGTCCGTGACGATGTTGCCGTTGACACCACCCGAAGTCACGCTGGCCGCCGATTGGGGCGTCTGGGCGTTCTTGAAGGTGATGGTGTGACCATCGATGTTCAGCGTCGAGCCGTCCTGGACCAGGGTGCCCAGCGAGCCCGAGGTCGTCGACCGGTTCGCGGTCACGTTCGCATTGCCCGCGCCGGTCGCCGTGGTCAGACCGAGCTTGTTGAGGAAGTCAGCCTTGCCGGTCACACTCAGATCGGCGCCGGTCGAACTCTTCAGCGTGACCTGGCCGCCGCCCGAGATGGACGATGCCACCTGAAGCGTGCCGATCGGACCGGCCGAACCGCTGACCGCGATGGCCGCCGCGCCCGCGCTGATGGTTGCGGTCTTGACGCCGCTGGCGAGGTCAATCGCGCTGAGGACGTCGTTGACGGTCGCCCCGGGCGCAGTCGGTGTTCCCTCATAGACGATCGAATTGCCGTTACCGTCGGTAGCGATGTGTCCGCTGGCGTTGAGGCCCCAGCCGGTCGGTTGCGTGGTCGGAGCGATGCCGGTGCGGAAGGTGATGGTCTTGCCGTTCACCGTGATGGTATCGCCGTCCGCGGGCGGCGCGCCGAAGGTGGTGGATGCCGTGGTGCCGACCAGCGTGGCGGTACCGGACAGTACGGTGGTGCCGTCGGCGGCGGTCGCGGCAAAACCGACCGCCGAGCCCGCGTTCGAACCCAGTGAGGCGCCGAGCGCGGCAGTCCCCGTCACCGGGGTCACGCCACCGGGCGCGCCGGTGTAGAGCACGTTGCTGTTCGCGGTTGCACTCGCGTAGGAGGTCGTTCCGCGTAGATCGGCGGGCGTCGCACCGGGAATCGTGGTGGAGACGTTCGACTTGGTGGAGTAACCGACCGTGGTCTGCAGCGCCTGGTTGGCGATCGATTTCGCGCTGTCGATCAGCTTCTGCAGCGAGGTGATGCCGGTGTTGGCGGCCTGGAGCACCTGCACACCGTTGTTGATGCCGTCGAGCAGGTTGCTGATGTCGCTCGCCCGGTTGTCCAACCCCTGCGCGGTGAAGAAGTTGGTGGGATTGTCGAGCGCCGTGTTGACCTTCTTGCCGGTTGACAGCCGCTCCTGCGTCGTGGCCAGCAAGTCAGCCGTCGACTGCAGCGACAACAGGTTCTGGCGAACTGACGCCGAGAGAACGATGTTGGACATTGGCGAGTCTTCCTCTTGAACCGGATACGAATCGGCCACGCGGTCTCGAAAGCGGGCTTTGGTCCAGTTTTAGGAGGTGTCCTTTAAAGTATGGTTAACGCCGGTTTAAGCGATAGGGTTAATGGCGGATGAACGCCCCCGCTCGCCTCCGGACATAAAAAAGAGCAGCGGGACACAAGGCCCCGCCGCCAGATTTTATTTAGTTTTTTCAGCTGCTTATTAGCGGAGCAGCTGAAGCACGCTCTGCTGCGACTGGTTGGCCAGCGACAGCGCGGAGACCGCGATCGACTGGCGGGTCGACAGCGCCTGGCTGTTGGCCGCCTCGACGTTGGTGTCGGCCAAGGTCAGGTTGGACGAGCCGGTCTGCAGCACGTTGATCAGGTTCTTGTTGAAGTCCTGGCGGATCTGCACCACCGAGAGGTTCGAGCCGAGGCTCGAGGCCTCCGAGCGCAGCGTGCTCGACGCAGCGTTCAGATTGGTCAGCACCCTGTTGGCGGCGGCGTTGTCGATGAAGTCGACACCGACGGTCAGCGAAGCGAGGCCGAGACCCTTGGAGTTGTAGGTCACGCCGGTGATGTTCAGGCTCGACTTGCCGGTCTCGTCGAACACCAGCTTGAGCTGGTCGCCGTTCAAGAGGTTGACGCCGTTGAACGAGGAGTCCTGCGAGGTCGTGTCGATCTGGTTCAGGATGTTGTTGTACTGAGACACCAAATTAGCACGCGCCGTCTGGGCAACCCCATCCTGGACGGGATTGGAAGCCGTCGAGAAGGTTAGCGCCGAAGTGAGCGTGCCGCCGATCACACCACCCGCCGCCGTCGAACCGAGCGTCGACGACGCGTAGTCGTTGGACGCCGTGATGGTCAGCAGGCCGTTGGCGTCGATCGTGGCAGCCAGGTTGTTGGCCAGAAGCTTGGTGTTGAGCTGATCGAGCGTCTTGACCGTGCCGTTGGTGCCGTCGCCGAAGGTGACGTTGACCGCCGTGCCGCCGTTGAAGGAGGAGAAGGTCAAGGTCTTGCCGGCGATGCCGCCGATGCCGGAGGTGCGCGCCGCGGTGAAGGCGGTGGCATTGCCGGTGTTGCCGGCGAGGCCGAGCACGTTCAACGCATTGCCGGTGCCGGTGATCGACAGGTCGGCGTTGATACCGGTCGAGATCTTGAGCTGACCTGAGGTATTGATCGTCGAGTTCGACTGGCCGGTGGCGGTCGCCAGCGTCGCGGTGCCGTTGGCGTTGATCGTGGCAGTCTGCACGCCGGTGGCAAGGTCGATCGCCTTCAGCACGTCGTTGACCGTGCCGGCCTGCAGATAGACCGTCGAGTTACCGTTGCCGTCGGTGAGGACGTTACCGGTGGCACCGAAGCCGCTCGGAACGCTCGGCGCACCGGTCGAGCCCGGGATCGGCGCGTTCTTGAAGGTGATGACGTGACCGTCGACGTTCAGCGTCGCCCCGTCCGCGATGGTCGCGCCGAGCGAGGCCGCGCTCGTGGTCCGGTTGACGTTGACGGTGGCGTTGCCGGCACCCGTGGACGTCGTCAAGGCGAGGGCCTTGAGCAGGTCGGCCTTGCCGGTGACGCTCAGATCCGCACCCGTCGAGCTCTTCAGCGTGACGGCGCCGCCAGCAGCGGTCGAGACCGCAGCACCCGGCTGGCTGGCGCTCACGGCGATCGTCGCAGCGCCGGAGCTGATGGATACCGTCTTCACGCCGCTGGCCAGATCGATCGCGGACAAGAGATCGTTGACGGTCGCCGCCGGAGTGCCCGCAGTGCCGAGATAGACGGTGGTGTTGCCGTTGCCGTCGGTGACGAGGTTGCCGCTGACGCCCGAGCCGGCCGGAACGGCGGTCGACGCCGGAGCCGCGCCGCTGCGGAACGTGATGGTCTTGCCGTTCACGGTCAGCGTGTCGCCGTCGGCAGGCTGGGCGTTGCCGAGCAGGCCGGTTGCGGTCGTGCCGTTGGTGGCGATCAAGGTGATGGCGCCGGTCAGCGCCGTGGTGCCGTCACCGGCCGTTGCGCCAGTGCTTGCAAAGGAGCCGATGGTGGCGCCGAGCGTCGTGGTGCCGGTCGCCGCCGTCGTGCCGCCGGCCGTGCCGTTATACAGCACGTTGCTGCTCGCGGTCGCGCTGGCGAAGCTCGTCGTGCCGCGCAGGTCGGCCGCCGTCGCACCCGAGATGGTGGTGGAGACGTTGGACTTGGTGGAGTAGCCGACCGTGGTCTGCAGCGCCTGGTTGGCAATCGACTTGGCGCTGTCGATCAGCTTCTGGAGCGAAGTCAGGCCGGTGTTGGCAGCCTGCAGCACCTGCACGCCGTTGGCGATGCTATCGAGCAGATTGTTGATGTCGCTGGCGCGGTTGTCGAGCGACTGTGCCGTGAAGAAGTTGGTGGGATTGTCCAGGGCCGAGTTGACGCTCTTGCCGGTCGACAGACGGTTCTGTGTGGTGGCGAGGAGGTCGGCGGTGGACTGGAGAGAGAGCAGGTTCTGACGAACCGACGCAGAGAGAACAATACCTGACATGACTCTTACCCTTCTGGCTTACGCGTCTTCGTTCGATCGCTTCGGATCGAGTGACGGGGCCAGCGTGCCGCGACATGGCTAACAAAGGGTGAAACGAACATCGCCTGCATAAGCGCCGGTTCACCATAAGCGGGCGGGAAGCGCAGAGTGAGATGGCAATCAGCCTGAAATCATTGGCAATTCTTCGCGCTTACGCTCCATTAACCATAACCGCTGGTTACTTTTCAGAGTGTCGCCTGCCCTCTCGAAACCTCGAGTGACGAACGAAAAAAAGCGGCGGGGCCGAAGCCCCGCCGCCTTGTTGGTTTGCGATGTCTGCCGCTTGTTAGCGGAGCAGCTGCAGCACGCTCTGCTGCGACTGGTTGGCCAGCGACAGCGCGGAGACCGCGATCGACTGGCGGGTCGACAGCGCCTGGCTGTTGGCCGCCTCGACGTTGGTGTCGGCCAGCGTCAGGTTGGACGAACCGGTCTGCAGCACGTTGATCAGGTTCTTGTTGAAGTCCTGACGAACCTGCACGATCGTCAGGTTCGATCCGAGGCTCGAGGCTTCCGAGCGCAGCGTGCTCGACGCGGAGTTCAGGTTGGTCAGCACCTTGTTGGTGGCGGCGTTGTCGATGAAGTCGACGCCACCGGTCAGCGCGGCGAGGCCCAGACCCTTGGAGTTGTAGGTCACGCCGGTGATGCTCAGGTTCGACTTGCCGGTCTCGTCGAACACCAGCTTGAGCTGGTCGCCGTTCAGCAGGTTGACGCCGTTGAACGAGGAGTCCTGCGCCGTGGAGTCGATCTGGTTCAGGATGTTGTTGTACTGAGACACCAGGTTCGCACGCGACGTCTGGGCAACCGTATCCTGGACGGGGCTGGAAGCCGTCGAGAACGTCAGCGCTGTCGTCAGCGTGCCGCCGATCGCACCACCCGCGGCGCTCGAACCGATGGTCGAGGACGCGTAGTCGTTGGTGGTCGAAACCGTCAGCAGTCCGTTGGCGTCGATCGTCGCGGTCAGGTTGTTGGCCTGAAGCTTGGTGTTGAGCTGATCGAGCGTCTTGACCGTGCCGTTGGTGCCGTCGCCGAAGGTGACGTTGACCGCGGTGCCGCCGTTGAAGGAGGCGAAGGTCAAGGTCTTGCCGGTAAGGCCGCCGACGCCGGAGGTGCGCGCCGCGGTGAAGGCAGTCGAGGTCCCGGTGTTGCCGGCGAAGCCCAGCGCATTCAGCGCATTGCCGGTACCGGTGATCGAGAGGTCGGCATTGACGCCGGTCGAGAGCTTGAGCTGGCCCGAGGCGTTGATCGACGAGTTGGTCTGGCCGGTGGCGGTCGCAAGCGTCGCGGTGCCGTTGGCATTGACCGTGGCAGTCTGCACGCCGGTGGCAAGGTCGATCGCCTTCAGCACGTCGTTGATCGTGCCGGCCTGCAGATAGACCGTCGAGTTGCCGTTGCCGTCGGTGAGGACGTTACCGGAGGCACCGAAGCCGCTCGGAACGCT
>NZ_LBJZ01000149.1:0-30810 GCF_028128935.1 Bradyrhizobium sp. CCBAU 11361 | reverse complement strand
CACAGGATCGTCTCGGCCTTCGCCAGCGCCGCAAGGCGCTGGACGTACGGCGCAAATCTCGGATCCTTGCGAAAATTCTCGATGTCCCCTGCACTTGCCCATTGCGAGTAGTTGATCGCGCGCCGGCCCTCCTTGCTGGCGTGGACGCTGGACGAGATGAATCCGGGCTGCTTGCTGAAGAAGCTCTCGGTGCCTTCCTTCAGGAGTTGCACCAGCTTGTGCTGGTTGTCCGGCTCGACCGTGAAGACATTGACGAGGGTCGCGACGTCGCCGCCGGTGCGAATGGTCGCTTCCATTTTCGAGCTCCTGTTCTGGCCGTGGGACGGCGCTGCTTGCGCGGCGAGCAAGACGCCGGCTCCGAGGCCGGTGGCAACGAAGGTACGACGCGACGGCTCAGGTCTGGTCCGGGACATTGATGTTCTCCTGTTGCGGAAGATCGGCTGGCCACTCGACCGGCCGACAGCGCTGAGACGAACGAGGCAGGAGGACGAAGACAGCAGGCGTGAAATTTTTTCCGACGGCTCATTCGCCCCAACCGTAGACGGCGCCGGGAATCCGGGCCGGCAACATCCTGACCGGCTCCCGGCGTTGCCGATGCGCGAACTCTGCTGGCCAGAGCGCGCCGAAAAAGGCATGGCCGGATTGGTAAGCCCGGGGCCAGACACTTCGTGGTTGCAAACCGCGCGCCGTCCGGCATGGTTATGCCTGATGCCCGCCAAGACCGACCACGACAAGAGCAAGCCTGAGGACGCGCCGCACTATCACGGCCATCGCGAGCGGCTGCGCGAGCGCTTCTACAGCGCGGGCGCCGATGCGCTCAGCGACTACGAGCTTTTGGAGATGGCGCTGTTTCCGGCGCTGCCGCGGCGCGACACCAAGCCGCTTGCGAAGACGCTGATCAAGACGTTCGGCTCGTTCGCCGAAGTCGTGCACGCGCCGGTGGCGCGCTTGCGCGAGATCGACGGCATCGGCGAATCCGCGATCCACCAGCTCAAGCTGATCGCAGCCGCCGCGCATCGTGTCGCCAAGGGCGAGGTCAACAGCCGCAACGCGCTGTCGTCCTGGAACGAGGTGATCGACTACTGCCGCACCAGCATGGCCTTTGCCGACAAGGAGCAATTCCGCCTGCTCTTCCTCGACAAGCGCAACCAGCTGATCGCCGACGAGGTGCAGCAGACCGGCACCGTCGACCACACCCCGGTCTATCCGCGCGAGGTGATCAAGCGCGCGCTGGAATTGTCGGCGACCGCCTTGATCCTGGTCCACAACCACCCGTCCGGCGATCCCTCGCCGTCGCAAGCCGACATCCAGATGACCAAGGCGATCATCGAGATCGCCAAGCCGCTGGGGATTGCCGTGCATGACCACATCATTGTCGGTAGGAACGGGCACGCGAGTTTGCGGGGGATGAAGCTGATATAGCCGTTCGCGAAGGGAACGTCCCTCAGTGGAAGAAAGCTCGGGCAGCTTCCGAAATAGCTTCGGACGCCTGACGATCGTCGATCGAAGGCCGGCCATCGCCAGACTGAGGTCCGTAGTTCCCGAACTGGCTATGGACCATGCCCGCGACTCGAACAATTTGCGCATCAGTCGGCAATTCCACCGAGTGCTGTTCGATCGTTTCAGGTGCCATGATGCCATCGTGGTCCGCTACGATGGCGAGCACTTTAAGCGGAGACTTCGAAATATCGGAGCCACAATAGGTACCGAACAACACAATCCCCTGAAGATCGTCGCGGTGTTTGCTCGCGTAGTAACAGGCTGCCGCGCCTCCAAGCGAATGCCCGCCCACATACCAACGCTCGATCCCGGTCAACTGCTGGCGCATTTCGTCGGCTTGCCCGATCGAGAAGGCTGCGATGTTGAGGCGCGGCCGGCCAATGACGATATTGACCCGGGCTTGGCTAGCTAGCGCAACAAGCTTGGAGAGATACGCCCTCGGCTCAATCCGGAGGCCCGGATAAAACAAGAGTCCAATCGCTGACCGGGCAGCGGACGGGCGAATGACAATGAAACCATCGCGCTCGCTGATCACAACGCGAGAATCGTTCAGGGCGCGGGCCTGCGCCAGAGGGTCCGCTCTGTACGCATCGAGCGCCCATGCGATGAAACCGCCCCCCAGGAGCGTGGCAAGTCCTGTGCCCACGCCGATCGCAATCAGCAGCTTCTTCACGTCTAATCCTCCTCCAGGAGGCTGCCGAGTCGATCGAGACGACGCTCCCACGACGCCCGGTGTTCTCTGATCCAGTGCTCCAGGGTCTCGAATCCCGACATATCCAGGCTGCACATGCGTACGCGCCCCTTCTTGTGGGACTTGAGCAAGGCACAGGACTGAAGAATGCGCAGATGCTGGGTCACGGCCGTGACGGTGATACCGAGCGGCCTGGAAAGGTCCGACACGGACATTGGACCGGCACTCAAAAGGCGAATGATCCGACGGCGCGTAGAATCACCAAGGGCATCCAGGATTCGATCGACCCTGCCGATGCGCAAGGCCGCGGACGTGGCCATTGACACACTCCTCCGATTTTCCGTGCAGGTGCCTAGACGACCGGCTCAAGTCGATCGAGCAGAGCGCGCCATCCAGCCTCGCGAATTTTGGGACCGTCCGCACCCTCGAAGAAGACGGCCTGATGGGTCAGGACCAACAGTGTCCCCGAATTCTTTGGACGGAATTCCGCGGTCACGAGGGATGCGGATATGCGCCGCTCTCCTAACGTCATCGTGGACGCCGTAACAACGCGGCGATCGGCAACTACATCCAGAAAGTGCCCGTCGTAGGTGAGCGCGACCGAGGCGAAAGGCGTGCCCTTCTTGAAGCGGTATTGGGCGCGCTCTCGCCCTCCAACGGCAAAATCCATGCTGAAATGCTCGACGTCATGGTCAGGGCCTTCAGCAAACCAGTGGCGCTTCTTGGACGCGTCGGAAAAAGCCGCGAATACCTGGATCGGCGGCTTGAGATACATGCGCTCGATGACAAACGTGTTGTCGACGATGGATTGATCGGTCATTGCCACCCTGCTCATTAGTGAAGCCTATACTTCAGTATAAGCGCGCGGCGCGATAGTCAAGTAGCGACTTCAGTATCAGAAACCGTCCGCATGGAGAAGCCGGCGATTTGCGCACGCTGAAGCGCGGGATGCGGTTGATCTGAAGCTTCGAATCGAGCGACAAGAACAGCATGAGCGACTGGCTGCACAATCTGCCGCTGCCCTTGATGGCGCTGGTGATCTTTGGCTTCACCTATCTTCTGGCCGTTGCCATCTTCGCTGGCATCGCGCTTGTCGCGACCGGCGAGCGCGCCAAATCGCTGAAGGCGATCTCGCCGGGCATGTTGCCGGTGCTCGGCATCATCTTCGGCCTGTTCGTCGCCTTCACTGCGGCGCAGGTCTGGGGCGACAGCGACCGCGCCAGCGCTGCGGTGAGCCGCGAGGCCAGCGCGCTGCGAAGCGCCGTGCTGCTGGCCGCAGGCCTGCCGGCGGAGCAGGAGACGCGACTGCGGGGCCTCGTCTGCGACTATGTCGGACAGGCCGTCACGGTGGAATGGCCGATGATGGCGCATCAGGCGGTCTCGTTGAAAGTCACGCCGCCTGCGCTTGCGGAAGCGTTGCAGCTCGTCGTCGCGATGACGCCGCAAGGCACGGGGCAGGCGAATGTGCAGCGCGAGCTCATCGCCGCGCTGGAGCAGGCGCTGGATGCGCGGCGGCAGCGGATCATCGTCAGCCTAGCCGCAGTGAACCCGGTCAAGTGGTGGTGCCTGTACCTCCAGGCCGTCTGCGCGCTGCTGGTGATCGGCCTCGTTCATTGCGACAACCGCCTGGGATCGGCGATCGCGATGGGCCTGTTCGCGACGGGAGTAGCCACCTCCGTCCTGCTCATCGCCGCACATGACCGGCCGTTCGCCGGCCAGATCTCGATCCAGCCCGAGCCGCTGCTCCAGATCATGCCGGCGGCAGCAAAGAGCTAGAGCGCGAGCGCTCCATCAGGCCTCAATAGCAATATCGGGGATCGACCGGGACGTAGCGGCCGTCGGGGCGCTGCATGTAGCAGCCGCGCTGATAGGCGTAGTAGCCGGAGCGGCGGCGCTCGCCCTCGGAGGCGATCGCGGCGCCCGTGCCGGCACCGACGACGGCGCCAATTGCTGCACCGCGGCCTCCACCGATCGCGCCGCCGAGGATCGCCCCGCCGACACCGCCGATGATCGCGCCGCCGACGGCGTCCTGGGCCGCCGCCTCATGCGCCGGCATCGCCATCGCAACCGTCAGACACGCGGCGATCCCAAGACTTCCAATGCGAAGACCTCGAAGCATGCTCGACCTCCCCTGTGGTGAGCCGTGTCATAGCGCCGGAAGCGAATTCGAGCCAGACAAATTGCCGGCGCCGCGCGACGGCAGCCGGATCATACCATGTGCGATGCACATGCAGGCCGTCTAAGGTCAGGGCTCCATCCAGCGCTGCACGGCCTCGGCGGTGTCGGCGGGCGTGGTGTTGAAGCAGATCGCCGCATTCGGCGCCAGGCGGTGGACGAGGTTGAGCACCTTCTCGAACAGCAGCAGGCGCTCCTTCGGCTCGCGCAGGCCCGCGCCGATCACGATGCAGTCGAAGCTCTCGTCGCGCAACGCCGCCGTCACCGCGGCTTCCGCTGCCGCATCGACATCGATCAGGCAGCTCGTGACGTGATAGCCGAGATCGCGCAAGCGCAAGAACTGCGCCTCGATGTAATTGCGCACGAGCTCCGGCGTCAGTTGCGGGAATGCGCTGTAGTCCGCAACGCCGGGTTCGATGCCGATCGCGAGGACGCGCTTGGCCATGCAAGCCTCCTGGGCAAGCCTCCTGACCGCGTGCGTTGCTAACGGGCGGAGGACCCCGCGGGTTCCCTCATTGTCGGACGCCCTGCGATGCCGGTCCCGCCGCTGATTTTCCCGCTGGAGCTGTAAGCCATTTCACATGCGCCTAGCCGGCAACCTGCCACATTTGCGCCGATCACGCTGGAGTCACGCCCCGATCACGGGGCCTGGTTCATTCTGACTTTCATACAATTTCGATAATTCATATTTTTTCGGGAGCTGGAAATGGTCTCATTCGAGAGTCTGAAAGGCGAATACGAGCGAAATTGGTCCAGTCTTGAGATCCGGCCTTCACGCGTTGCCGACGCCAATGCCGTCGCACGCAAGGCGATCAACGGCAAGGCGACCTATCAGCAGATCGAGCGGCTGACCGGTGTTCCCTGGTATTTTGCCGCCCTCTGCCACTATCGCGAGTCCAATTTCGATTTCGACACCTATCTCGGCAACGGCGAGTCGATCCATCGCGTGACGACCATCGTTCCGAAAGGGCGCGGTCCGTTCGCCACGTTCGTGGACGGCGCCGTGGACGCGTTCAGAATCGAGAATTTCATCGGCGCCCAGGACTGGGGCATCGAGCGGATGCTGTTCCGGCTCGAGGCGTTCAACGGCTTCGGCTATCACGCCAAGGGCTGCAATTCGCCCTATCTCTATGGGGGCTCGACATTGTACGGCCCGCCCGAGGCGAGGGGCGGCAAATTCGTCCGCGACCACGTGTTCGACTCGAACCACGTCGATTCCCAGCTCGGCACCGCCGTGATCCTGCATGCGATGATGTCGCTCGATTCCTCGATCACCCTCGACGGCAGCCCGCAATTCGTGGGCCGGGCCGAGCCCGAGGACGACATCGCCTCGACGGTCGTTCTCATGCAGCAGGCGCTCAACAAGCTCGGCGCCAATCCGCCGCTCGCAGAGGACGGCATCAGCGGACCGAAGACCAGGGCTGCGGTCTCGCAGTTTCAGCAGCAGAACGGCCTGAGGGATAGCGGGCTTCTCGACGGAGCCACGGTCGCCGCCATCACGCGCGCGGCGCAGTCGGGCACCGCCGGGCAGACCCGCGATCTGTCCCAGGCCCTGAAGCGGCTGGAAGACCTCGCGCAATTGCTGCGACCGTCCGCCGGCGGCGTAACGCCGGGGACGACGACACCGGGCAACACGCTGCCCGCCACCAACGACCCGATCAGCCTGTTCGAACGGCTCTTCTCCCTCATCAACAAGACGGCGCCCATGCCAGGACCAGTCACCCCGACCAATCCCGCCCCGGTCGATCAGCTGAAGCAGGTCGTCGACCTGCTCAGCGCCCTGCTCAACAAGGACGGCAAGCCCGTGCTCGGCCAGGTCAACGGCGCGCTCGGCGAGACCATCGGCAAGTTGCTCGACGGCAAGAAGACCGCACTCGGCATCGGCGGCTCGGTGCTCACCGCACTGCTCTCGTCGGTGACGGCGACCCCCAACGCAGGCGGCATTGCCGGATTGCTCGGAACGATCGTGTCGGCGGTGCCGGGGCTCGGCCAGTTCGCGATGCCGATCTCGCTGGCGCTCACGGCCTGGGGCGTGCTCGGCAAGCTGGAGAAGTGGGCGCAGGGCACTGCGCCGCCGCCGAAGCCGACGACGTAATCTGCGGCCATCCTTCGAGACGCCCGCCTACGGCGGGCCCTCAGGATGAGGTTGCGTTTCGCGGCGAGATATCAGCCCCTCATGGTGAGGAGCCCGCCAAAGCGGGCGTCTCGAACCGTTTTAGCGCGCCTCAAGCCATGCCGCCGGCATCGGCAATGTCTGCCGCACGTCGTTCCATCAACACGCGCTCGCGCGCATTGGTGGCAAGACGGGCGGCGGTCTCGAACGATACCCGCGCCTCGGCGAAACGCCCGAGCTTTTGCAGAAGGTCGCCGCGCACGGCCTGGAGATGGTGATAAGTCCTGAGCGCCGGCTCGTCGGCGATCAGTTCGACGAGATCGAGCCCGGCCTGCGGCCCTTCGGCCATGCCGAGCGCGACCGCGCGGTTGAGTTCGATCACAGGCGAGCGCACCAGCGTCGCAAGCTGGCCATAGAGCTCCGCAATGCGCCGCCAGTCGGTGCTTGCGGCCGTCTCCGCGGTGGCATGACACGCGACGATGGCGGCCTGCAGCGTGTAGAAGCGGCCGGCACCGCCGAGCGCGCGCGCGCGATCCAGCGCCCGAAGGCCGCGGGTGATCTGCAGCCGATCCCACAGCCCGCGATCCTGGTCCATGAGCAGGATGGGCTCGCCATCGTGGTCGGTGCGGGCATGCATCCGCGCGGCATTCAGGTCCATCAGCGCCATGAGACCGTGCACCTCGGGCTCGAGCGGCGCGAGCCCGACCAGCACCCGTCCCATGCGCAGAGCCTCGTCGCAGAGCTGCGGCCGCAGCCACTCCTCGCCGCGAGAGGCCAAATAGCCCTCGTTGAAAATGAGATAGACGACCTCGAGCACCGAGGCGAGACGCTCGGAAAGCGCCTCGCCGCTCGGCGTTTCGTAGGTGAGGCCCGACCGCGAAAGCGTGCGCTTGGCGCGGACGATGCGCTGGGCGATGGTTGCCTCCGTGACCAGGAAGGCGCGCGCGATCTCGTCGGTGGTCAGGCCGCAGATCATGCGCAACGCCAGCGCCGCGCGGGCCTGCCGCGGCAGCAGCGGGTGGCAGGCCGTGAAGATCAGCCGCAGCCATTCGTCACCGATGTCGTCGTCGAGGGCGGTGTCGAAATCGGGCATCGCGTCCTGTTTCTGCATCAGGTCGTGCGTCAGCAGGTCCTGCTTGCGGGAGAGCATTTTTGCCCGGCGCAGATGATCGAACGCGCGGCGCTTGGCTGTCGCAACCAGCCAGGCGCCGGGATTATCCGGCACCCCGCTGAGCGGCCAGGCTTCCAGCGCAGCGACCAGTGCGTCCTGGGTCAATTCCTCCGCGAGCGTCACGTCCCGCAGCATGCGCGACAGCGTCGCGATCAGCCGCGGCTGCACGACGCGCCAAGTTGCGTGAATCGCGGCGCGGATCGCGCGATCGGTGTCGGCGGCCGTCATCGCCGCCGACTAGAGCCCTTTCCATTCCGACGGAATCGGAACGGGGCTCTAGATTCTTGTTTTGACGCGTTTTCTTTGCGCGAACCGGTATCCACTTCGCTCGAAAACGCTCTAGGACGAGCGGTGGTGTTCATCAGCCGTGGGCGGCGACCCTGGAACGCGCGTCGATCTCGCACGCCACGTCCACGCCCGGCGTCGCAAATGCCCGCAATTCGCAGGTACCGTCCCATCCCGGCATGTGATCGAGATGCAACTGCATGAATTCCTTCGCCATGGCCAGGGCTTCCGTCTTGTCGCGCAGCTCGAAAATGGCGTAGCCGCCGATCACTTCCTTGGCCTCGACGAAGGGGCCGTCGATGACGCTGAGCTCGCCGTCGACGATCTTCACCCGTGCGCCGGTCGCAAGCGGCATCAGGCCGCCATTGTCGAGCATTCGACCGGCCTTGATCTCCCGCTCGGATATTTTCTGCATCGCCTCCGCCAGTGCCGGGGACGGGCCTGCCATCGGCTGGCTGGAGGTCACGATGTACATGAAGCGCATGAAAAACTCCCCTGGCGCGAGCAGCGACCGCTCCGGCCGCAAACCGGCTCGCTATGGATGTGACGATTGAGCCTCGGCCAAATCGACATCGCCGGGAGAAATTATTGGCCGGGAGAAATTATTGCCGCAGCATGATCAGGGGATCGGCGGTATCGGGAACCCGCCTCCACTGCGCGTTGTCGTCGGCCTCGAACTGCCAGATATCGCCCGATTTCGACATCAGGATGATCTGGCCGCGTTCGAGCCGCCATTGCGTCGGGTTGAACTGCGCGATCGCCGCATCGCATCTCGGCTTGAGGAAGACCTGGAAATTGTCGGGCCCGGCCTCGGTATTGGTCAGCGTCAGCCCGCAGACCGGCTGGCCGTTGCCGCGCACCATCGACCAGTCGCCGATCATCTGGTCCATCGACTTAGCCATCGAACGGGCGGCGGCGAGGTCTTGCAGGATGTAGACGCCCTCGCCCTGCCGCAGCCCCTCGAAGATACCGGCCTCGACCTCGGTGAAGTCGATCACCGATTCCCCGGTCGCATCCTGCAAGCGAACGATGTCGAGACCCCTCACGCTCCAGGCGACTATGTCCTTGGTGAAGGGCAGCGCGGTCTTGCAGGCCGGCTCCAGCTCCAGCTTGAAGCCCTGGCCGGCGGCGTCGGCCTTCATCGTGACGACGCAGGTCTTGCTGCGCTCGGTGGTCGAGAGCTCCCACTGCCCGGGCATCTGCTTCTTCAGGGTCGTCGCATCCTGCGCCAACGCAGGGCCGACCGCGGCGACACATGCCGCGATGGCCAATGCAACGACCCGAAGAACGGTCATCAGCGCCCCTTGAACGGCGTTTCCGCAACCGGGGTCAACGGCGCCTTGCCGGCGAACCAGGCCTTGAGATTGTCGACGACGAGCTGGTCCATCGCGTTGCGCGTCACCACCGAGGCCGAGCCGATATGCGGCAGCAGCACGACGTTCTGCATGCTCTTGAGCTCGTCCGGCACGCTCGGCTCCGCCGCGAACACGTCGAGACCGGCGGCGAGGATGGTGCCGGACTTCAGCGCCTGCACCAGCGCCGGCTCGTCGACCACCGAGCCGCGCGCCACATTGATCAGCACGCCGCGCGGGCCGAGCGCCTTGAACACCTCGGCATTGATCATCTTGTTGGTGCTGGCGCCGCCGGGCACGATCACCATGAGCGTATCCACCGCCTTCGCCATCTCGATCAGATCGGGATAGTGCTTGTAGGAGACGTCCTTGGACGGGTTGCGGGAGTGGTAGACCACCGGCACCAGCGACGCGTCGAGCCGGCGCGCGATCGCCTGGCCGATCCGGCCCATGCCGACGATGCCGACCTTGCGGTCGCGCAGCGAGCCGACGCTGAGCGGATAGTTCTGCGTCTGCCAGAGCCCGGAGCGGACGTAACGGTCGGCCTTGATGAACTCGCGCACGGTGGAGATCAGGAGGCCCATCGCGACATCGGCGACCTCCTCGGTCAACACGTCGGGCGTGTTGGTGACGATGATGTTGTGCTCGGCCGCGTATTTGGCGTCGATATGGTCGTAGCCGACGCCGAAGCTTGCCACCATCTGGATCTTGGGCAGTTGCGACAGCGAGTCCTTGTCGGCGCGCACCGTGTGATAGGTCACGGCCACGCCGCGGATCTTTTCACGGATCGCGGGCGTCAACCGCTCGAGGTCGCCTCGCGTCTCGGCCTTGTGCACGACGAAATGATCGGAAAAACCGTTCTCGAGGATCGGCCGCACCGGCCCATAGATCAGAAGGTCGGTCTTTTCGGACGAAATCGAACCGGCGGTCATCAGTTTTCCTTTCCAAGCGCGCTTTCATGCCAGCGCCGTAAAACGAGGTGGGAAACTAGCGCCAGCACCCCATAGATGACAATCCCGGCCAGCGACAACAACAGCAGCGCGGCGAACATGCGGGGTATGTTCAATCGGTAGCCTGACTCGGCGATCCTGTAGGCGAGCCCGGAGCCGGCGCCGGCCGTTCCGGCCGCGATCTCGGCCACGACGGCGCCGATCAGCGACAGCCCGCCGGCGATGCGCAGGCCGCCGAGGATATAGGGCAGCGCCGCCGGCAGCTTCAGGAAGCGCAGGGTTTGTGGTGGCGAGGCGCCATAGAGCTGGAACAGCCCGGCGAGGTTGCGGTCGACCGAATTGAGCCCGAGCGTGGTGTTGGAGAGCACCGGGAAGAAGGCGACGATGAAGGCGCAGACGACGACCGCGGTCTGCTGCTCCAGATAGATCAGGAGCAGCGGTGCAATCGCGATCACAGGCGTCACCTGGAGCACGACGGCGTAGGGGAACAGCGAATATTCCACCCATTTCGACTGGTTGAACAACAGCGCCAGTGCGATACCGCCGACGCTCGCCGCCACAAATCCTTCCAGCGTGGTCAGAAGCGTGGTGGCGAGCGATTGTGACAGCACCGCCCAGTCCTTGATCAGCGTCAGGAAGATGACGGAAGGCGCCGGCAGCACGTAAGGCGGGATCTCCCTGATGCGGACCACGAGTTCCCAGGCGAGAAGCCCGGCCGCAAGCACGACGACGGGAAGCACGAAGCGCACCGCGCGGTGCGCGCCCGACGGCCCGGCGGTGACGGAGGGCTGCGCGCTCATAGCACCGGTTGTCCCGAATAGGACGGCGCCAGCGCCGCCGACACCTTCCGGCAGTAATCCGAATAGGCGGCCGAGGTGCGAAACTCCTCGGTCCGCGGCTCGACCGTCTCGATGCGGATGTCGGCATGGATCCGGCCGGGCCGCGCCGTCATGACCACCACACGCTGCGACAGATAGACGGATTCGAACACCGAATGGGTGACGAAGATGACGGTCTTGCGCAGGCTGCGCCACAGCGCGAGCAAATCGTTGTTGAGGCGGAAGCGCGTGATCTCGTCGAGCGCCGCGAACGGCTCATCCATCAGGAGGATATCGGGGTCGGTGACGAGCGCGCGCGCCAGCGAGACCCGCATCTTCATGCCGCCGGACAGCTCGCGCGGATAGGCGTCGGCGAAATCGGCAAGGCCGACGCTCGCGAGCGCGTCGTCGGCGCGCGCGCGTGCGTCCGCTTTCGCCACGCCTGCGAGCTTCAAGGGCAGCCGCACGTTCTCGCGCACGCTGGTCCAGGGCATCAGGGTCGGCTCCTGAAACACGAAGCCGATGCCGTGCCCCGGCTGCGCAGGTCCCTCGTGACGCGCCACCCGCACGATGCCGGACGACGGCGCACTGAGCTCCGCGATCAGCCGCAGCGCGGTCGACTTGCCGCACCCCGACGGCCCCAACAGCGAGATGAACTCGCCCTTGCGCACGGCGAGATCGAGCGGCCCAAGCGCCACGACGCCGTTGTCATAGACCTTCGTCACGCCGCGCAGCCTGACGGCGAGAGCCGTCAGGCTGGCCTCGACCCCGGACGAGGTTTTGCGCTCTACCATCGAACGCTGGCTGTGATGTGGTGGGATCGATCGGCAACCTTAACCTCTCCCCAGCGGGGAGAGGTGAACCGCGCCGCGACATATCGATCTAACTCCGGCATGCGTTACGGCTTGGTCGGGCGCAGCTCGACGCCGACGCCCTTGTTGACGAAGCGCAGCGTGTAGGACTTGCGGAAATCGAGATCGGGCTTCACCACACCCGCCTTCACCATCTTGTTGAAGAAGGAGGTGTAGCGCTCGTCGCTCATGGCGCCGATGCCGTTCTTGAGCGACTCGCCGGAATCAACGATGCCATGTTCCTTCATCTTGGCGACGGAATAGGCCAGCAGATCGTCGGTCATTTCAGGGTTGAGCTGCTTGATCATGGCATTGCCGGCGGAATTGTCGCGGTAGATGTAATTGTACCAGCCGATCATGGAGGCATCGACGAAGCGCTGCACCAGATCGGGCTTCTTCTCGGCGATGTCGCGGCGCGTCTCGATCAGGGTCGAGTAGGTGTTGAAGCCGTAATCGGCGAGCAGCAGCACGTTCGGCTTGAAGCCGGCGGCCTTCTCGACCGCGAAGGGCTCGGAGGTGACGTAACCCTGCATCGCGCTCTTGGGATTGGCGATGAAGGGCTGCGGGTTGAAATTGTAGGGCCTGACGTTCTTCTCGTTGAAGCCGTATTCGGACTTCAGCCACTGGAAGTAGCTGGTCATGCCTTCCTTGGAGACGAACAAGGTCAGCGGCTTGAGGTCCTCGATCTTGGCGACCTTGGCATCCGGCTGCGTCAGCATCACCTGCGGATCCTTCTGGAAGACCGCGGCGATGGTGACGACGGGGACGTTGTTGGCGACCGCGTCGAACGACATCAGCGTGTTCGCGGCCATGAAGAAATCGATCTTGCCGGCGATCAAGAGCATCCGGTTGTTCTCGTTGGGACCGCCGGGGACGATGGTGACATCGAGCCCGTACTTCTTGTAGGTGCCATCGGCGACCGCCTGGAAGAAGCCGCCATGCTCGGCCTCGGCGACCCAGTTGGTACCGAAGGTGACCTTGTCCAGGGTCTCGGCGCGCGCCGGGACGACTGAAACCAAAGCGGCCATCAAGCCCGCCGTTAACGCTCGCCGCAGATGAGAGGGGCTCATGATGGGACTCCGTCGATCGTGGCTGGCCGATGCCAGTCCAACGCGATAAAACCGCAAGACATCGGGGACGCGAGCCGGCCAGGCCCGCGTCCCCTCCATACCCCAAATTACGTGACAAATTCGGGCAAAGAAACCTCCAAGGAAAACTTGATGACGCCGTCCCGCGACTGGACCGAGATCCGCTGGGCCGATGCCGGTCCAATGGAGGCGGCGCGCTGGATCGCGGTGCTGCCGCTGGCGGCGACCGAACAGCACGGCCCGCATCTGCCGCTCGCAACCGACGTGCTGATCGCCGACGCCTATCTGGCGCGCGTGCGCGAGCTTTTGCCCGCAACCGTTCCGGCCAGCTTCCTGCCCGTCGAACCGGTCGGGATTTCCACCGAGCATATCGACTATCCTGGCACGCAGACGCTGCCGACCGATGTGGCGCTGAAGCGATGGACCGCGATCGGCGAGGAGGTCGCGCGTCGCGGGGTGAAGAAGCTCGTCATCATCACCAGCCATGGCGGCAACAGCGCGGCGATGATGCTGGTCGCGCAGGATCTGCGCGCACATCACAAGCTATTCGTGGTGACGACGTCATGGTCGCGGCTGTCGGGCGCGGACAAGCTGTTCCCGGCCGAAGAGGTGCGCCACGGCATTCATGGCGGCGCGGTCGAGACCTCGATCATGCTGGCGCGCTATCCCGACCAGGTGCGCACAGATGCGATCGCGGATTTTCCCGCGAGCAGCGTCGCGATGGAGACGCAGTATCGCTGGCTGTCGACGCAGCGGCCCGCGCCATTCGCCTGGCAGGCGCAGGATCTCAACGCCAGCGGCGCCATCGGCAATGCGACGCTGGCCGTGCCCGAAAAGGGCGAGCAATTGCTGGATCAGGGCGCGACGGCCTTCTGCGAGCTGCTCACTGAGGTCGATAACTTCGACGTGAACAGGCTCGCCAAGGGCCCTCTCGGCTAGCCAACATCCTCCTGAAATCATTGAGGAAAGAACCTCAACCCGGGGTCGCATCCGGCGTCTTCGAACCGGACGCGCGGAGCCTCCGTCCAACTGGGCACGCGGGCCACAACGGACCGCCTCAACCCGGATGGAGTTTCACATGTCGATCAAGACCAAGATTGCCGCCGCAGCTCTCGCTGCCCTCGCCGTCACCGGCAGCATCGTGTCCACCACCTCCTCGGCCGAAGCCAAGCAGCCCGGCTGGGTCTGGGGTGTGGGTGCCGGCATCGCCACCGCCGCCGTCGTCGGCTCCGCGATCGCCGCCAGCAACGACCCCTATTACTACGGCTATCACCGCTGCGGCTGGGTCGCTCAGTACAACGCCTTCGGCCAGTACGTCGGCCGCGTTCGCAGCTGCTACTGATTTGAGTACCTGAGGCCGATCTCACGTGGATCCCGCGTCCGACACGGGCGCCTCATCCACCCCGTGTCGTGCCCCCGACCCCGCCCGGCTGTCCCCCCGGGCGGGGTCAACCGTTTTGGGGCCAGAAAAGCCCGGCCACGGCTTGGCTCAAGCTGTCCTTCCGATTGCACGTTCCGCGTGTCAGGATACGAATGGGTGCTGGAGGGCGAGCGTGAATTGGCGGGTCTCAATTGGATCGATCCTGATTGCGATCCTGACATCGGCACAGGCATTTCCCGAGCCGGCCTCACAGCCGCAGACAGCGCCCCAGGGCGACAGTCGCCCCGCCGTGGACGTCGAGCTCGTGATCGCGGTCGACATTTCCTACTCGGTGCAGCCGGACGACCTGGCAGCTCAACGCGAAGGCTATGCCAAGGCCATCGTCTCGGAGGAGTTCCTGCGGGCCTTGCGGACCGGCCCTGTCGGCAAGATCGCGCTGACCTACTTCGAATGGTCATCGGCGAAAGATCAGGACGTCGTCGTCCCCTGGCGGCAGATCGACGGACCGGAAGCGGCCGAGGCCGTCGCAGCTGAAATCATGAAGGCACCGATCCGCCGCGGTTCGCGCACGTCGATTTCGGGTGCGATCAAGTTCGCCATGCCGCTGTTCGAGCAGAACCCGTACCGGGGCGCGCGCCGCATCATCGACGTTTCGGGCGATGGCCCCAACAACAACGGCGATCCTGTCGCCACCGCGCGCGGCACAGCAGTGCAGCAGGGCATCGTCATCACCGGCCTGCCGATCGTGATCAATGCAACGCCTCCTGGTCAGGTGGACATCAGCCATATCGATCATATCGATTGGTACTATGAGGATTGCGTGGTCGGCGGCCCAGGTTCCTTTGTTGTGCCGGTCACCGATCGCGAAAACTTCAAGAAAGCTGGCGCTCGAGGTCGCGGGCCGTACGCCGGATCAATCGCCGGCCCCCTCAGTGGACAAGAAACCGCGGGTTCTCTGCACGATTGGCGAAAAACTCTGGCAGCAGCGGTGGGACACGATCACACCGGCGACCAATAGTCCGGCGATGAGCAAACCGGCGGCGAACAGTCCGTCGAGCAAGGAGGACGCGCTGCTCGACAGGAAAATCAAGGGCATCTGCCGCGGCTGCTAGGCGCCTCCACTGGCCGGTGGCCGGCCGTCGAGCCTTTCGCGATGCCGCCACCCCTTCCATCCGTCACGGATAGGTCCTCCAGCAAAGGCCGGGCTCCGCTCGTGCAGTTCGGGTTCCTGGCTCCTTTAGGCGATGTTGCAGTCCCGTCACACAGCGGTGCGAACCATCATCTGCGGCAATCCGTGTCAGTTGCTATTGCGAATTAATCGCAATAAGGTTTGTAGCAAGCACGGGGACTTGGGAAGAAATCGCGTCGAATCGAGATCATCTCGGCCGATCGCGTGACCAACCGGAACCTGGTGACAGGATCGCCGCGAATCGGCAGGGATGTCGGGGCGGCTGGGGCACATTTGCGTTTTGGGGGCGTGCGTTTTGACGTTGAGGGGTCACCGACACCGGTACTTGCGGACAGCCGCGGCGATTGCCTCGGGTGTACTGGCTTTTCCCACCGCCGGCCGCGCGGCGGATCTGCCGCTGAAGGCACCGGCCTTGAAGGCCGTCTATGACTGGACCGGCCTCTACATCGGCGCGCATGCCGGCTATGGCCGCGGTTCGTCCCGCTTCGCGCTGAACGACGGCACCGCGATCGGCGACAGCGGCGTCTTCAGCGGCATGATCGGCGGCGTGCAGGCCGGCTACAATTACCGGCTCAATTCCGGCTGGCTCGTCGGCGTCGAAGGCGATTTTTCGTTTCCCAACTACATCACCTCGAACTCGATCGTCTCCTTCCTGTCGACACCCGCCAACACCGTCACGCAGCAATGGGACTACACCGCCAGTCTGCGCGGCCGCGTCGGCTACACCAGCGGTCCGTGGCTCGTCTATGCCACCGGCGGCTTCGCCTGGATGGGCGAGCGCTATTTCGACACGCCGCCCTCCGGCGCCGAAGTCCCGAAGATCCTGAACACGCGGCCCGGCTGGATCGCGGGTGCCGGCATCGAATACGGCTTCGCACCGCATTGGAGCGCGCGGCTCGAATACCTCTATAGCCGCTTCGACGGTGCCAACGTCGCCTTCTCCACGGGGGCCCAATACACCTCCTCGTCGCTCGACTTCCAGCAGGTCAGGCTCGGCCTCAACCGCAAGGTCGATTGGCCGGGCATGCCGAGCTACAATCCGAAGAGCTCCCTGATCGACACGGAATCGGATCGCTGGGAGATTCACGGTCAGAGCACCTATCTGCCGCAAGGCTATCCGTCGTTTCCCGCTCTCTACAGCGGAACGAACTCTCTCTCGCCGTCGGCGCAGGCCAAGGCGACCTGGAGCAACAGCCTGTTCCTGAACGCGAAGCTGTGGGACGGCGGCGAGGTCTATTACAATCCCGAGCTGCTCCAGGGATTTGGACTGAACGACACGGTGGGCGCGGCCGGCTTCCCCAACGGCGAGGCGCAGAAGTCGAACTTCCCCTATCCGCACTACAACACCTCGCGCCTGTTCGTGCGTCAGACCTTCGGCTTCGGTGGCGAGCAGGAAGAGCTCGCGAGCGGCCAGTTGCAGCTCGGCCAGAAGGTCGACGTTTCCAGGCTCACGGTGCAGGCCGGCAAGTTCGCGGTGGTCGACGTGTTCGACGGCAACGCCTACGCCAAGGACACCCGCAAGGATTTCATGAACTGGTCGCTGTGGGCGCCGGGCGCCTTCGACTATTCCGCCGACAAGGTCGGCCTCACCTATGGCGTCACCGCCGAATTGAACCAGAAGCAATGGGCGCTGCGCGGCGGCTATTTCCTGATGGTCGCGGAGCCCAATTCGAATCACTTCGACACCAAGGTCGGGGAGCGCGGCCAGTACGTGCTCGAGCTGGAGACGCGCTTCTCGCTGTTCGGCCAGCCCGGCAAGCTCAGGACCATGGGCTGGGTCGACAGCGCCAATATGGGCAGCTTCCGCGAGACGCTGGACAATCCCGCGCTCAACCTCGACATCGCGCAGACCCGGCGCGGCCGCCTCAAGGTCGGCTATGTCGTCAACCTCGAGCAGGCGATCACCGACGATGTCGGACTGTTCGGCCGCTGGAGCTGGAACGACGGCAAGAGTGAAACGCTGGCCTTCACCGACATCAATCGCAGCCTGTCCGGCGGACTGTCGATCAAGGGCACGAAATGGGGCCGGCCCGACGACGTGATCGGCATCGGCGGCGCCGTCAACGCAATCTCCCAGGACTATCGCGACTTCCTCGCCGCCGGCGGGCTCGGCGTGCTGATCGGTGACGGCGCGCTCAACTATCGCAAGGAGCGTATCCTCGAGACCTATTACGCCTATGCGCTGAACAAGGCGCTCACCTTCACCGCCGACTACCAGCTCATCGTCAATCCCGCCTACAACGCGGATCGTGGCCCGGTGTCGGTGTTCTCCGGGCGGCTCCACGGCGAGTTCTGATCGCGGGCGCGCGCCTCGTCCTTCGAGACGCCCGCTTCGCGGGCTCCTCAGATGAGGCTAAGCAGCATTGGTGCCCGTCGAAACTGCGGCCGCCCACTCTGTCCTCATCCTGAGAGCCCGCCAAAAGCGCGCGCCTCGTCCTTCGGATGGGCCACAGGGACGTCGCTCTGCAAATGCGCTTGCGACCCCAGCGGGGAGATACGTTCGCTTTCTACGCGGCCCGGATCGCGCCCAGGAACTTGCCGACCTCGATCTTGAGACGCGTGCTCTCGCCCGACAGCGATTTGGCTGCCGCGAGCACATTCGAAGATGCCGATCCGGTCTGGCTCGCGCCGCGCTGCACGTCGACGATGCTGGCGGAGACCTGCTGGGTGCCACGGGCCGCCTGCTGCACGTTGCGGGAGATCTCCCGCGTCGCCGCGCCCTGCTCCTCGACCGCCGAGGCGATCGCAGACGCGATCTCGGACATGCGGGTGATGGTGTCGCCGATCGACTTGATGGCGCCGACGGAATCCTCCGTCGCCGCCTGGATTCCCGCGATCTGCTGGCTGATCTCGCCGGTGGCCTTGGCGGTCTGCTCGGCCAGCGCCTTGACCTCGGAGGCGACGACGGCAAAGCCGCGGCCGGCCTCGCCGGCACGCGCCGCCTCGATGGTGGCGTTCAGCGCCAGAAGATTGGTCTGGCCCGCGATCTGGCTGATGAGCTCGACGACGTCCCCGATCCGGCCGGCGGCCTTGGCCAGCTCGCCGACATGGTCGTTGGTCCGCCCCGCCTGCTGCACCGCCTCGCCGGCGACACGCGCGGAGTCCTGGACCTGACGGCTGATCTCGTCGACCGACGAGGCCATTTCCTCCGCCGCCGCGGCAACGGTCTGCACGTTGGTGGAGGCCTGCTCGGACGCGGCCGCGACGGTCGCAGTGACCTTTTCCGATTGATCGGCCGTGCTCGTCAGCGTTCCCGCCGAGGCCTCCAGCTCCGACGATGCCGACGCGACGGTGTTGATGACGTCGCCGATCATGGCTTCGAAGTCGCGCGCAATCTGGTCCACGCGCTGGCCGCGACGGAGCCTCGCCTCGGCTTCGACCGCGGCCGCCTCGTCGGCGGCCTTCTTGGCGACGAGCGAATCCTTGAAGTGCCGCAGCGAGCCCGCCACCTGGCCGATCTCGTCGTTGCGGCCCGTCGCGGGGATCTCGACTTCATGCTGTCCGGCGGCGAGCGTCCCGATCACGTCCGCGAGCCGGCTAAGCGGCGTCACCACGCGGCTGCGCAGCATCATGGTCACGCCACCGAGCGTCCCGAGCAGCGCCAGCACGGCCACGCCCGCGAGGGCGAGCATCGCCAGCGCGCCATCGCGCGCGGAGGCGGCGCGCTCGGCAGCTTCGGCCAGCGCGGCGTCGCGCACGCCGTAGAACATCTGGATGGCCGGCACGATGACACTGGCCAGCTCTTCGGCGTTGACGCCGTACTTGCCGTCGCTACGGGCCGCGGGCATTTCCTTGTCCACGACGAGCGCAGCTTTCCCGAAATAGGAGTCCGTCGCCGCCTTCAGCGCGGTGGCGATGCGGGGCGGGTTTCCGAGCTGGTCGATGCCGGCCTCGATGCGCTCGCGGTCGGCTTCTACACGCCCCTGCATACGATCCATCAGCGAGATCTCGGCCGCCGCGAGCGGGCGGCGTGCGCTCAGCGCCGGCGACAGCGTGGCGGCGCGGCTGCCGGCCGAGACGCGCAGATCCTGCGCCGTCCGCGCCAGGCTCAACAGCGCTGCAAGCGAGGAATCGGCATTGACGACCTTCGCCTCGAGCCGGTTCATGACCGGTTCGATATTGCCGAGCACCTCGGCAACACCGGGCAGGAAACCCTTGATCGCGGCGCTGTCGCGCGCCGCCAGCGGAACGCTCATCGCGCGATCCGCCGCGGTGTGGATCTCCTTCAGCCGCCGCGCGGCACGGTCGAGATGCTCGGCAATCGCTCCGCCGTCATCCAGCACCACGATGGCCCGCCTTGCGCTCTCGAAGGCGGTCTCGGCGGCTTTCGCGGCCTTCGCGGCGACGTCGATCTGGGCCTGCGTTGCAGCGGCTTCCTGGAAGATCGGTCCAATGTAGGGGGCACGAAGGCCGGCGACTTGCTGGCTGACCATCAGGGTCGCACCAAAAGCGTCAACCGTCTTGATCGCGTCGGAGCGGTTCGTGAAGATGCGCGCCTGGGGTATCAGCACCTCGGCGCCGAGGATGACTGCAAAAACCGTCACCGTCAGCATCGACAGCGCGAAGAGCTTCCCGATCCGCATCCTTGGGTCCCCGAACACATTGCTACAAATGTCGAAAACCTAGCTGGCGGCCACTAAGGGCCCGTTAAGCAAAGGCCCGTAGTTCCGCGGAGTGTCCTGGGCCGCGCGGGTCTGCCGAACGCTGTCGTCGCCCGGTTCCCCGTGGTGCGAGATGCGACAGAATTGCCGGGATTTTCCCCGCAAAATACCTATATCAATGCTTGCGTCGCCATCCGGCCGCACTCGCATACCTCCGGAACATCAATGCTCTCGGTCGAACTCGTCATCGTCGTCGTCCTGATCGTCATCAACGGCCTGCTATCCATGTCCGAGCTGGCCGTGGTCTCGTCCCGCCCGGCGCGCCTCTCGCTGCTCGCGGCCAAGGGCGTGCGCGGCGCCGACCGCGCGCTGACGCTGGCGGCCGATCCCGGCAAATTCCTCTCGACGGTGCAGATCGGCATCACGCTGGTCGGCGTGCTCTCGGGTGCATTCTCCGGCGCGACGCTCGGGCAGCGGCTGGCGCAATGGCTGGTCGAGCTCGGCCTGTCCGCCGGCATCGCCGACATCGTCGGCGTCGGCATCGTGGTCACGCTCATCACCTACGCCACCCTGATCGTCGGCGAGCTGGTGCCGAAGCAGGTGGCGCTGCGCGACCCCGAGAGCATCGCGGTCAAGGTCGCGCCCGCGATGCACGTTCTGGCGCGGGTTTCACTGCCGCTCGTCTTCCTGCTCGATCTCTCCGGCAAGCTGATCCTCACGCTGCTCGGCCGCGGCGGCAAGGCCGAGGAGAAGGTCTCGGAGGACGAGATCCATCACCTCGTCAGCGAAGCCGAAAACGCAGGCGTGCTCGAACCCGGCGAGAAGGAGATGATCGCCGGCGTGATGCGGCTCGGCGACCGGCCGGTCGGCGCCGTCATGACGCCGCGCACGGAGGTCGACGAGATCGACCTGAACGACGCACCGGAAGCCATTCAGCAGATCATCGCCAAGAGCCCGCATTCGCGCTTTCCGGCCTCGGACGGCGAACGCGACAAGCCGATCGGCGTGCTCCAGGCCAAGGACCTGCTGGTCGCGTTCATGAACGAACGCACGCCCGATCTGCGGGCGCTCGTCCGCGAAGCGCCAAGCATTCCCGCCTCGGCGGATGCCCGCGACGTGCTCGCGATCCTGAGGGCCGCTCCGGTCCATGTCGGTTTCGTCTATGACGAGTACGGCGCCTTCGAAGGCGTGGTCACTGCGGCCGACATCCTGGAATCGATCGTCGGCGCGTTCCATTCCGAGGAAGGCCCGCCGGAGCCGGCCTATGTCAAGCGCGCAGACGAATCGCTGCTGGTCGCCGGCTGGATGCCGGTCGACGAATTCGGCGAGCTGCTCGGCATCGAGCTGCCGCCGCACCATCGCTTCTACACCGTGGCGGGCCTCGTGCTGCAACACTTCAACGTGCTGCCCAATGTCGGCGACGCCTTCGACCTCGGCGGCTGGCACATCGAGGTGGTCGATCTCGACGGAAGAAGGATCGACAAGATTCTGGCGAGCCGGAGAGATGAGCAGGCGGCGGCGTGAGTTGCGCGCTTGTGTGTGAGAACGCGGGACGGCGTACCAACCTCCACTCGTCGTCCCGGCCTAGTGCGCAATTGCGCACGGGGGCCGGGACCCATAACCACAGGATTGAGTTTGACGAAGACTGGTAGTTGCGCGGTACTGCGACCTGCGCATTAGCGATCAATCACGCGGTATGGGTCCCGGCCTTCGCCGGGACGACCGCGGAGCAAGAGGCGCGAACTTGCCTCAAGCAAAGACCTCACCCGAACTTCACACCGATCCGCTTTTCCTTGCGCCAGACCACGGTGCACGCCAGCTGCTTTCCGTCGGCCTGGATGAGCAGGGTGAAGTGTTCGGGAATGCCGACCGGGCTGGTGACGTCGAGGGCTGCGCCGGTGTCCGAGAAATTGCGGACGGTGCAGTCGATCGCGCCGCCGCCGAACTCGATCGTTCCGGCCTTCAGCACGCGATGTCTGGCTTTGTCGCGTCGCTCGTCCATGGGATGAATCTACACCCAAAGTTGAATCAGACGTTAAGCCCCCGCTCTGCTCGCGACAATTCTACGGCCTCGCGCGGACGCTTCATACCGTGGCCCGGCGCTTCACAGCGCCGGCTGGAACGTCTCCGCCCGCGCCATCCGCCAGGCGTCGCGGAAGCGCGGGTCTTCCGTGCCTTCGAGCAGTTCGCCCGGACGCAGCGCCGGATAGAGCTGCGCAAATGATTGCACCTGGGTCGTCGACGTCCGTTGGCTGAAATGGATCGGGCGCAGCTGCTGGGGATGTTCGAGACCGGCCGCGGCGATCAGCTCGGTCAGCGAGTGCAGCGTCGCATGGTGGTAATTGTGCACGCGGTCGATCTTGAGCGGCACGTAGAGCGCGCGCGCCCGCGTCGGATCCTGCGTCGCGACGCCGGTCGGGCAACGGTCGGTATGGCAGCTCAGCGACTGGATGCAGCCGAGCGAGAACATGAAGCCGCGCGCCGAATTGCACCAGTCGGCGCCGATCGCCATCGCCCGCGCCATATCGAAGGCGGTGGCGATCTTGCCGGAGGCGCCGAGCTTGATGCGGTCGCGCGCATTGATGCCGATCAGCGCGTTGTGGACGAAGTTGACGCCCTCGCGCATCGGCATGCCGAGATGGTCCATGAACTCCAGCGGCGCCGCGCCGGTGCCGCCCTCGTTGCCGTCGACGACGATGAAATCGGGATAGATGCCGGTCTCCAGCATCGCCTTGCAGATCGCCAGGAATTCCCAGGGATGACCGATGCACAGCTTGAATCCGGCCGGCTTGCCGCCGGAGAGGCGTCGCATCTCCGCGATGAACTGCATCATGCCAACAGGCGTCGAGAAGGCGCGGTGCGAGGCCGGCGAGATGCAGTCCTCGCCCATGGACACGCCGCGGATCTTGGAGATCTCCTCCGAGACCTTCGCCGCCGGCAGCACGCCGCCATGGCCGGGCTTGGCACCCTGGCTGATCTTGAGCTCGACCATCTTGATCTGGTCTTCGCCGGCGACGCGCGCGAACGCCTCGGGATCGAACGTGCCGTCGAGGTGACGGCAGCCGAAATAGCCCGAGCCGATCTCCCAGATGATGTCGCCGCCCATCTCGCGGTGATAGGGGCTGACGCCGCCCTCGCCGGTGTCGTGGGCGAAGCCGCCCTTCTTCGCACCGGCATTCAGCGCTCGCACCGCGTTCGGGCTGAGCGCGCCGAAGCTCATCGCCGAGACGTTGAACACCGATGCCGAATATGGCTTTGCGCAATCGGGGCCGCCGATGGTGACGCGAAACTTCTCCTCGGCATGCGTCTTCGGCGAGACCGAGTGATGCATCCACTCGTAGCCCTCGCGGTAGACGTCCTCCTGGGTGCCGAACGGACGCTTGTCGAGCTGCATCTTGGCGCGCTGATAGACCACCGCGCGGATGTCGCGCGAGAACGGCATGCCGTCCTTCTCGCTCTCGAAGAAATACTGCCGCATCTCGGGGCGGATTTCTTCCAGCAGGAAGCGGATATGCGCCGAGATCGGGTAGTTGCGCAGAACCGCATGGCCCTTCTGCATGAGGTCGCGGACACCGAGCAGCGTCAGCGCGCCAAAGATCAGGATCGGGATCAGCAGGATGTCGAAGATCTTGCGGTCGGCGATGCCGAAGCCGATAAGGAGCGCGGTGACGACCGCGCAGATCGTCAGCACGATGAAGCGCGGCGAGAACGGAATCAGCAGGGTTTCCATGGCCCCCTCTTCCAGGGGCCCACGCTTCGATTTTGGCGCTTTGCTATTTTCGTCGGCCACGATTCCCATCCTCTCGCCAGCTTGAGGCGGTACGATACGCCCGCGCCTGTCATACGGATATGACGCGGCGCTTGTTTCAGGCTAGCGAATTCGGCCGCGGCAAATCAATCCGCCGAGAGGTTAGGCTTTTGCAGTGCAGCAGAGGGAGTGGGGATGGGAGGAGGCCGCCGGCTGCCACAAACCGAGCTGTCATCCCGGGCAAGCGTCAGCGCAGACCCGGGATCCATAACCACAGGATTTCGTGACTGAGAAAGCTGTCACTGCGAGTCTTCGCCAAACCACGTCCTGTGGCTATGGATCCCGGATCGGCGCTCCGCTTCGCTGCGCTTGTCCGGGACGACGAGTTGAATGGGACACGAGATCGCGCCACCCATTCAAGAGGACTCAGCGCTCGACGAACGCCTTCTCGATCACGAAATGGCCGGGCTTGTTGCCGCTGCCTTCGACGAAGTCGCGGCCTTCGAACATCACCTTCAGCTCTTCCAGCATCGCCGGGCTGCCGCACATCATGATACGGTCGGTCGCGATGTCGAGCGGGCCCTGTCCGATGTCGTTGAAGATCTGCTCGGAGCTGATGAGGTCGGTGATGCGGCCGCGATTGCGGAACGGCTCGCGGGTCACGGTCGGGTAGTAGACGAGCTTGTCAGCGAGCAGCTCCCCGAACAGCTCGTCCTCGCGCAGATTGGCGACGAGCTTCTCGCCATAGGCGAGCTCGGAGACCTGGCGGCAGCCATGCACCAGCACGATGGTCTCGAACTGTTCGTAGACGTCGGGGTCCTTGATCAGGCTCGCGAACGGCGCGAGGCCCGTCCCGGTCGAGAGCAGCATCAGCCGCTTGCCGGGGATGAGGTTGTCGGTGATCAGCGTGCCGGTCGCCTTGCGGCCGACCAGGATGGTGTCGCCTTCCTTGATCTTCTGGAGGCGCGAGGTCAGCGGGCCGTCCTGAACCTTGATCGAGAAGAACTCGAGCTCTTCCTCGTGGTTGGCGCTCGCCATGCTGTAGGCGCGCAGCAGCGGACGGCCGTCGACCTCGAGGCCGATCATCGCGAACTGGCCGTTCTGGAAACGGAAGCCGGTATCGCGCGTGGCGCGGAAGCTGAACAGCGTGTCGGTCCAGTGCTGGACGGAAAGAACCTTCTCTCGGTAAAACGCGCTCATGATTTTCGATATTCCGAATAATTGCGGTTTTAGGGCAAAAGCATTGCCCGGCCCTGAAAGCGGGGCGGACACCATTGCCATGGCGGAGGATTTCGCGTGTGTGATCTACGCCATTGAGACCAATAATCAACCTCGTTTCGGGTGCAATTGATGCCGATCAAACCGGCATTTGCGAGGGAATTGGCCGCGCCATTAACGAATCTGCTGCGTGGCGCGCGCACAGGGCAATTTCTTTTCCCTTTCGGGCTCGACGGCAGCACTTAATTTCCGTCGCGCTCGCGAGAATTTCATTAAGAATAGCTCTGATTTTCACCCCGGCCTGGCGCAGAACCCCGCATTTTTGCGGCTTTTAGCGACAGGAGTGACTGAGACCCATGGCCAGCAGCGAACGCATCTTCGTCCAGGCGATCCGGCGCTACTGCGCCCGCCATGGCATTGCCGTCGACATCCGCGCCGGCGGCTGGCTGATCGCGATGCGCCGGGGCGAGGCGCGCCACTTCGCCTTCGGCTACGATATCGGCCTCAACAGCGCCATCGCGCATCGCCTCGCCAACGACAAATCGGCGACGGCCGACGCGCTGACGCTCGAAGGCGTGCCCTGCATTCCTCATCATCTCTTCCTCAACCCGAAGCTGGGCAAGGATGTCGTTGGCGCCACCTGGCGAGAGGCAATGCTCGTGCTGCTTCACGACCATCCGCAAGGTGTGGTGGTGAAGCCGAACGAGGGGACATCGGGGCGATCGGTGTTCAAGGTGACGACGGAGGCGGAACTCGACCACGCGGTTGGCGAAGTCTTTTCGATGAGCACGGGGCTCGTGATCTCACCCTATGTCGCGATCGAGCAGGAGATCCGCGTGGTGCTGCTCGATGACGTGCCACTTGTCGCCTACAGCAAGCAGCGTGGATCGGATTGGCGGCACAATCTCGACGCCGGCGCACGGCCGGTGCTGATGGAGGACGGCGAGGTTCGCGCGGCCTGCGTCAAGCTCGCCGCCGACGCCGCCACGGCCATCGGCATCGCCTTCGCCTCGATCGACGTGGTGCGCGCGGATGGCGCGTGGCGCGTGCTCGAGATCAATTCCGGCGTGATGATGGAAGCGCTGGCGAAGCTGCATCCGGAGCTGGTGCAGGCGACGTATGACGCGGCGCTGGACCGGGTGTTTGGCAAAAGTTAGGAGCCACGGGCACGCTGCACCCTCTCCCGTTGTGGGAGAGGGTGGCTCGCCGCCTTGGCGGCGAGACGGGTGAGGGGTCTCTCTCCGCGAGCACACCTCACGCAGCAGCATTCGAGGTTAGAACCCCTCATCCGGCGCTTCGCGCCACCTTCTCCCACAAGGGGAGAAGGGAAGTAAGCGCTAATTATTCGCGCTCGCCGAATCGTCCATCGCCTTGAAGGCTTCCTCGAGTTGCAGCGAGATCGGCACGTTCAGCCGTTCGCCGGTCGGAAGCCTGGCGGTGAACCATTTGTTGTAGAGCGGGACGAGGTCGCGGTTGGAGCCGAGCTTGCGGAAGGTGCGCTCGACCACGGCCGACAATTGCGGCTCACCCTTCCTGAACATGATGCCGTAGGGGTCATAGGACAGGTAATCGCCGGTGACGCGGAACTTGTCCTGCGCCTTGTGGCGCGCGATCAGGCCGGAGAGCAGGATGTCGTCGGTCGCGAACGCATCCGCCTTGCCGTCGACGAGCATCTGATACGACTGCTCGTGATCCGGCGAGGTGACGATGTTCAACCCGAGCGAGGACTTCTTGTCGGCCGCCTGGATCGCCTGCTCGTTGGTGGTGCCCTTGGTCACCACCACGGTCTTGCCCTTCAGATCGGTCAACGACTGGACCTTTGACGCCTTCGGCACCATCAGCTTGGTGCCGGCGACGAATATCAGCGGGGAGAAGGCGACGCGCTTGCCACGCTCGGCATTGGCGGTGGTCGAGCCGCATTCCAGGTCGATCTTGTTCTGGAGCACGGCGTCGATGCGGTCGTCCGAGGTGACCTTGACGTAGTCGATCCTGAGATTGGGATCGTCGACCTCGACGCCGATCTCCTCGACGATCGCCTCGCAGAGTTCGAGGCTGTAGCCGATCGGGCGGCCCGACTGGTCGAGGAAGGAGAACGGCGGTGAGCTCTCGCGATAGCCGAGCCGCACGACATGCGCTTTCTTGATGGCCGACAGCGTCGGGCTGAGCCCTTCGCTGCTGGTCTGGGCGAATGCTGTGGTCGCGAGCAACGATGCCGCGAGCCAGAGGCAGCCGCCGATCACTGACCTTGTCAGTGTCTGGCCCATGATGCGCTCCTAACCATGGCCGGCCATGGCGGGCACTTCGCCGGGCACCATGTCGCCGGGCACGGCGTCGCCTGGTCCCATCTCATGCTCGGGCCCAAGCTCGCCTTCCCACTTCGCCACGACCGAGGTCGCGAGCGTGTTGCCGATCACGTTGGTGGCGCTGCGGCCCATGTCGAGGAAGGTGTCGATGCCCATGATCATGAGCAGGCCGGCCTCGGGGATGTTGAACTGCGCCAGCGTCGAGGCGATCACGACGAGGGAGGCGCGCGGCACGCCGGCGACGCCCTTGGAGGTGATCATCAGCGTCGCCAGCATCGCGAGCTGCGTGCCGAGCGGCATGTCGATGTGGTAGCTTTGCGCGATGAAGACGGCCGCGAAGGTGCAGTACATCATCGTGCCGTCGAGGTTGAAGGAATAACCGAGCGGCAGCACGAAGCTCGAGATCCGCGACGAGGCGCCGAAGCGGTTGAGCGCCTCCAGCGTCTTCGGATAGGCCGCCTCCGAGCTCGCGGTGGAGAACGCGATCATCAGCGGCTCGCGGACCAGCTTCAGCAGATGGCTGTAGCGCGGCCCGATCACGATGAAGCCGACGATCACCAGGATCGTCCAAAGGATCGCCAGCGAGAGATAGAAGCCGCCCATGAAGACGACGAGCTTCCAGAGCACCAGCAGGCCGTTCTTGGCCACCGTCGCCGTGATGGCGGCCCACACCGCGAGCGGCGCGAACAGCATCACATAGCTCGTCACCTTGAGCATGATGTGGCCGATATCGTCGATCAGCGCCAGGATCGGCTTGGAGCGCTCGGGCATCGCGCCCATCGCCACCGAGAAGAACACGGCGAAGATCACGATCTGGAGGATCTCGTTCTGCGCCATCGCGTCGGCGATCGAAGTCGGGATCAGATGGGTCAGGAACTTCTCGATCGAGAAGGCCGAGACCGGCAGGCCGGTCGATTGGCCTGCCGCAGGCAGCGTGCCGGGGAAGTTGGCGCCAGGCTGGAGCAGGTTGACCATCACGAGGCCGAGCAGCAGCGAGACGAAGGAGGCGCTGATGAACCAGCCCATGGTCTTGGCGAAGATGCGGCCGAGCTTGGAGCCCGAGCCCATATGGGCGATGCCGCCGACCAGGGTCGCGAACACCAGCGGCGCGATGATCATCTTGATCAGGCGCAGGAACATCATGGCGATCAGGTTGATGGACGAGGCCCAGTCGGCGCGCGTATCGGGCAGAAAGTTGTAGATCGCCGAGCCCATGATGATGCCCAGCACCATCGCGCCCAAGATGTATTGCGTAAACCTGTTCGACATTGCTTACCCCCACGTACACCGGCGCTTCATGATGTCGCAGATATGACGGCTACGCAACACGCTTGGCGGGTGGCCGCGTTGGCCGGATGTTCCCGTTGTGAAACTGCCTCCCGCGATCTAGCCTTCATGCAGCGCACAACGAATGCGGCCTGCACGTTTTCTTTGCGGCGGCTGCATCAATAATCGTCAAGCAAACGAAGAGGGAAACGCCATGAGCGGCAACATCAATCGCCAGATTCTTCTGGTGGAAAAGCCGAGCGGCAAGCTCGGCCCCGAACATTTCAAGATGGTCGATGGCGCGATGCCGGAGCCGAAGGACGGCGAGGCTTTGCTGCGCGTGCGTTACATCTCGCTCGACGCCGCCAACCGCGCCTGGATGCATGGCGCCACCTATCGTTCAGCCGTCGAAGCCAACAGCGTGATGGCCGGCGGCGCCATCGCCGAGGTCGTCAGCTCGAAGGCGCCGGGGTTGGCTGCCGGTGACATCGTGTTCGGCGACACCGGCTGGCAGGAGTTTGCCGCGGTGCCAGCAAAGCATCTCACCAAGATGCCGAAGCTGGAGCCGATGACGCATCTGCTCAGCGTGTTCGGCATCGCCGGCCTCACCGCCTATTTCGGCCTGCTGGAGGTCGGCAAGCCCAAGGAGGGCGAGACGGTCGTGGTCTCGGCCGCCGCGGGCTCGGTCGGCTCGATCGTCGGGCAGATCGCCAAGATCAAGGGATGTCGCGTCATCGGCATCGCCGGCGGCGTCGACAAGTGCAACTGGCTGACCTCCGAGCTCGGCTTCGATGCCGCCGTCGATTACAAGGACGGCGCCGTGTTCAAGGCCCTGCGCGCGGCCGCGCCAAAAGGCATCGACGTCTATTTCGACAATGTCGGCGGCGACATTCTGGAAGCCTGCCTGCCGCAAATGAACAATTACGGCCGCATCGCCTGCTGCGGCGCGATCTCGCAATATGACGGCGCGCCATCGGCGCACGGTCCGCGCGGCGTGCCCGGCCTGATCGTGGTGAAGCGGCTGGTCATGCAGGGCTTCATCGTGATGGACTACATGAAGGACAGCCAGCGCGCGCTTGCCGACCTCCAGGCCTGGGTCAAATCCGGCAAGCTGAAGGTGCAGGAGGACATCATCGACGGGTTGGAGAACACGCCGAAGGCGCTGATCGGATTGCTCGCGGGCGAGAACCGCGGCAAGCGCATGGTCAAGCTCTGACGACGTATTGTTTGAGCAGGATCTCCGCGCAAACGCGTTCCGCGTTTGTCGCGAGGGAAAACCGCTGCACACTTTGCGCTAACGCGGCCCTTCGGATCCGGATCATGCTCTAGTTTCGTCGCAATTGCGCTGGCATTATCTACTTGCGGTAGAGGCCAAAGCATCCAAAGATACCGCGCGCGAGGCATCACTCGCGGCGATTGCGCTTGCATTACATTTGAAAACCGTCGGCGTTACCGACAGGGCAGGAAATCACTCAGATGTTCAACACGTTGAAACATGCATCAACGCGCACGGCGCTGCTCGCGGCCGCGCTCTTCGCAACTGCAACAGGCGCCTTCGCGCAAGCACCGACCGACGCGCAGAAGAGCGCCATGCGGTCCGCATGCAGTTCGGACTTCATGGCGCACTGCGCGAGCGTCACGCCCGGCGGCGTGGAAGCATACCAATGTCTGGCGAAGAACATGTCCAGCCTGTCACCTGGATGCCAGACTGCGGTTCGCGCGGTCGAGCCCGCTGCGGCTCCGAAGACCGAAGCCGCTCCCGCCGCACCAAAGACCGAAGCTGCGCCCAAGACCGAAGCGGCGCCTGCGGCGCCGAAGGCTGAATCGGCGCCCGCTGAAAAGCCCGCCGCCGCACCTGCGCCAAAGGCAGCTGCCGCCAAGCAGCCGAGCAGCGCGCAGGTTGCTGCGGTCAAGAGCGCGTGCCGCGCCGACTATCCCAAGGTCTGCGCCGGCGTACCGCCCGGTGGCGCCCCCGCGCTCGAATGCCTGGAAAAGAACAAGGCAAAGGTTTCGCCCGCCTGCGAGAAGGCCCTGAGCGCCGCGGCCGGCGGCGGCGCGGCAACAACGGCAGCGCCTGCGGGCGCGGCTCCTGCAGCGGCGGCAGCACCGG
>NZ_LBJZ01000148.1:0-30521 GCF_028128935.1 Bradyrhizobium sp. CCBAU 11361 | reverse complement strand
CGGGAGCAGCGGCCGGCTTGGCCGCGCCAGCGGCGCCTTCGGTGATCTGGCCGAGCAGCGCGCCGACAGCAACGGTGGCGCCGTCAGCGGCGATGATCTCGCTCAGCGTGCCGGCGGAGGGTGCCGGGACTTCGATGGTGACCTTGTCGGTCTCGAGCTCCACCAAGGGCTCATCGACGGCGACGGGGTCGCCGGCCTTCTTGAACCAGCGGCCGATGGTGGCCTCGGTGACGGATTCGCCGAGCGTCGGCACACGAATTTCAGTCATGGTCTTTTCCTTAATCGTTTTTGGCCGTCATCGTCCGCGCAGGCGGACGATCCAGTACACCGTGACGATCATGGATCAAACGGACGCCGCGGCGTACTGGATGCCCCGCCCTTGTGCGCAATTGCGCACTGGGCGGGGCATGACAATTGGAATTTCGGTTAGCTCAGTGCTTCGTCCAGGAACGCCTTCAGCTGCGCCTGATGCTTGGACATCAGACCCGTGGCGGTCGCGGCGGAAGCGGCGCGGCCGACATAACGCGGACGCCGGCTCACGCCGTTCACCTGGTTCAGCACCCATTCCAGATAGGGCTCGATGAAGTGCCAGGCACCCATGTTGCGGGGCTCTTCCTGGCACCACACCATCTCGGCCTTCTTGAAGCGCGACAGCTCGGCCACCAGCGCCTTCAGCGGCACCGGATAGAGCTGCTCGACGCGCATCAGGTAGATGTCGTCGATGCCGCGCTTCTCGCGCTCCTCGTAGAGGTCGTAATAGACCTTGCCGGAGCAGAGCACGATGCGGCGGACCTTCTCGTCGGGGACGAGCTTGATCGCCTCGTTCGGCAGCATCTGGGCGTCATCGTACAGGATGCGGTGGAAGGTCGTTCCCTTCGCGAGCTCTTCGAGACGCGACACCGCCCGCTTGTGACGCAGCAGCGATTTCGGCGTCATCACGATCAGCGGCTTGCGGATCTCGCGATGCAGCTGGCGGCGCAGCACGTGGAAGTAGTTCGCCGGCGTGGTCGGATAGACCACCTGCATGTTGTCTTCGGCGGACATCTGGAGATAACGCTCGAGACGCGCCGAGGAGTGCTCCGGTCCCTGGCCCTCATAGCCGTGCGGCAGGAGGCAGACGAGGCCGGACATGCGCAGCCATTTGCGCTCGCCCGAGGAGATGAACTGGTCGAACACGACCTGCGCGCCGTTGGCGAAATCGCCGAACTGCGCTTCCCACAGCGTCAGCGTGTTCGGCTCGGCGAGCGAGTAGCCGTATTCGAAGCCGAGCACCGCTTCTTCCGACAGCAGCGAGTTGATGACCTCGTAATGGCCCTGCTCGTGGCCGAGATGGTTGAACGGCGTGTAGCGGCTCTCGTCTTCCTGGTCGATCAGCACCGAGTGGCGCTGCGAGAACGTGCCGCGCTCCGAATCCTGTCCGGACAGGCGGACGTGGTGGTTCTCGTTGAGCAGCGAGCAGAACGCCAGCGCCTCGCCGGTCGCCCAGTCGATGCCCGCGCCGGTGTCGATCGCCTTGGCGCGGTTGTCGAGGAAACGCTGGATGGTGCGGTGGACACGGAAGCCGTCCGGCACCTTGGTGATCTTGCGGCCGATATCCTTCAGCGCGGTGATGTCGACGCCGGTGACGCCGCGCCGCGCATCCTCTTCCTGGTCGGCGATCTTGAAGCCGGCCCACTTGCCGTCGAGCCAGTCGGCCTTGTTCGGCTTGTAGGAGGTGCCGGCCTCGAACTCGGCATCGAGCCGCGAGCGCCAGTCGGCCTTCAGCTTGTCGACCTCGCCCTCGGTGACCACGCCCTCGGCGATCAGGCGCTTGGCATAGAGCGACAGCGTCGAGGGATGGGCCGCGATCCGCTTGTACATGACCGGCTGGGTGAATGCCGGCTCATCGCCCTCGTTGTGGCCGTAGCGGCGATAGCACCACATGTCGATGACCACCGGCTTGTGGAACTTCTGCCGGAACTCGGTCGCGACCTTGGCTGCGAACACCACGGCTTCCGGATCGTCGCCGTTCACGTGGAAGATCGGCGCGTCGATCATCTTCGCCACATCCGACGGATAGGGCGAGGAGCGCGAATAACGCGGATAGGTGGTGAAGCCGATCTGGTTGTTGACGATGAAGTGGACGGAGCCGCCGGTGCGGTAGCCCTTCAGGTCCGACAGGCCGAAGCACTCCGCGACCACGCCCTGGCCGGCGAACGCCGCGTCGCCATGCATCAGGAGCGGCATCACCGAGATGCGCTGGTCCGGCGGATCGCCGTGCTGGTCCTGCTTGGCGCGGACCTTGCCGAGCACGACGGGATCGACGATCTCGAGATGCGAGGGGTTCGCGGTCAGCGACAGATGGATGCGGTTGCCGTCGAACTCGCGGTCCGAGGACGCGCCGAGGTGATACTTGACGTCGCCCGAGCCTTCGACCGCATCGGGATTGGCCGAGCCGCCCTTGAACTCGTGGAACAGGGCGCGGTGCGCCTTGCCCATCACCTGCGTCAGCACGTTGAGGCGGCCGCGATGCGGCATGCCGAGCACGACTTCCTTCACGCCGAGATTGCCGCCGCGCTTGATGATCTGCTCCAGCGCGGGGATCAGCGACTCGCCGCCGTCGAGGCCGAAACGCTTGGTGCCGGTGAACTTGGTGTCGCAGAATTTCTCGAAGCCTTCGGCTTCGACCAGCTTCATCAGGATGGCGCGGCGACCTTCGCGGGTGAACGAGATCTCCTTGTCCGGCCCCTCGATGCGCTCCTGGATCCAGGCCTTCTGCGCAGCATTGCTGATGTGCATGAACTCGACGCCGAGCGTCTGGCAGTAGGTGCGCTCGCAGATCGCGGTGATCTCGCGCAAGCTGGCGTATTCGAGGCCCAGCACGTGATCGAGGAAGATCTTGCGGTCGAAATCGGCTTCGCTGAAGCCGTAGGTGCGCGGATCGAGCTCTTCGCGGTTGCGCTGAGCTTCGATGCCGAGCGGATCGAGCTTGGCGTGGAAGTGGCCGCGCATGCGGTAGGAACGGATCAGCATCAGCGCGCGGACCGAGTCGCGCGTCGCCTGAAGCACGTCGGCGGGGGAGATCTCGGCACCCTTGGCCTGCGCCTTGGCGGCGATCTTGGCGCCGACCGCCTTCTCAACCTCGGCCCAGTTGCCGTCGAGGGCAGAGGTCAGGTCGTCCTGCGGCGTCAGCGGCCAGTTGGCACGCTCCCAGGACGGGCCTTCGGCATTCTTGCGGACGTCGTCCGGCTGGTCCTTCAGGCTCTTGAAGAACTCCTGCCACTCGGCGTCGACCGAGGATGGGTCCTTTTCGTAGCGGGCGTAGATTTCGTCGATGTAGGTGGCGTTGGTGCCCTGCAAAAAGGAGGAGAGGGCAAAGGCTGCGTTCGCGTCTTGGCGAGACATACTTGAGTTCCTGGCGATTTCGGTTCGCGCATAACAAACGGCGCTGGCGCTGGGCTCCCCGGCAGAGGCCCAGCGCGATTGGCACCATTTACCCTATTTGCTGCGAAACTTCGCCCGGAAAAGTACGAAGAAGTGAATTAGCCTTTCAACTTTTCGGCAAGCGTGTGCCCGAGGCGCGCGGGAGACGGCGACACTGTAATCCCAGCCGATTTCATCGCGTCGGTCTTGGAACCGGCGTCGCCCTTGCCGCCCGAAATGATCGCGCCGGCGTGGCCCATGCGGCGGCCGGGAGGGGCGGTGACACCGGCGATGAAGCCGACCATCGGCTTCTTGCGGCCGCGCTTGGCCTCGTCCTTGAGGAACTGGGCGGCGTCCTCCTCGGCGGAACCGCCGATCTCGCCGATCATGATGATCGATTCCGTCTTGGGGTCGGCGAGGAGCATTTCCAGCACGTCGATGAACTCGGTTCCCTTGACCGGGTCGCCGCCGATGCCGACCGCGGTGGTCTGGCCGAGGCCTTCCTGCGAGGTCTGGAACACGGCTTCATAGGTCAGCGTGCCGGAGCGGGAGACGATGCCGACGCTGCCGGTCTTGAAGATGTTGGCCGGCATGATGCCGATCTTGCATTCGCCGGCGGTCATGACGCCCGGGCAGTTCGGCCCGATCAGGCGCGACTTGGAACCGGCCAGCGAGCGCTTCACGCGGACCATGTCGATCACAGGAATGCCTTCGGTGATGCAGACGATCAGCGGGATCTCGGCGTCGATGGCTTCGCAGATCGCGTCCGCCGCACCCGGCGGCGGCACGTAGATCACCGACGCATCGGCACCGGTCTTCTCACGCGCCTCGCGCACCGTGTCGAACACCGGCAGGCCCAGATGCGTCGAGCCGCCTTTGCCCGGCGAAGTGCCGCCGACCATCTTGGTGCCGTAGGCAAGCGCGGCCTCCGAGTGGAAGGTGCCGTTCTTGCCGGTGAAGCCCTGGCAGATGACCTTGGTGTTCTTGTCGATCAGGATGGACATGAGGTCTGCTTTCGCGAAACTAACGAGTGAGAGGTCAGTGGATGCGGCGGTAGACGCCGGTGAGCACGTCGGCCCAGCCTTCCGCATCCGGCGAGAACTGAATCTTCAACGAGTAGGAATTGTCGTCGATGATCTCGTAGACGTGGCGCGCATTGCCGCGGAGCGAGCCGCGCACCAGCGTCAGGGTCTTGCCGACCCACCCGCCGGAGGCGGGCGAGGGCGGCGTGTATCCGAGCGAGTCGTACCAGAACAATTTGTAGGTCCGGTCGTCGCGGTCGTAGGTGAAGAGGCCGTGGGTGGCGAAGATCTGCTTGCCGTCGCGCATCTGGATTGCGTCCTGGATCAGGTAGAACCCGTTCAGGTCCATGCGCGCGACGACGTGCGAGGTGGCCGGCCCGCCCGCCGTCCAGCGCGACGGGAAGACCACCTCTTCGCCATCCCATTCGCCGGCGAACGCGGCGAGGCGCGTGTGCTCTGCAAGCGGAGATGATGCGGCGAGATGGTCCTGGGCCATGGCGTTAGCCTCCCTTGACGGCCTTCACGATCTTCTGCGCGGCGTCGTCGAGATTGTCGGCCGGCACCACGTTCAGGCCGGATTCACGGATAATCTTCTTGCCGAGCTCGACGTTGGTGCCTTCGAGGCGAACCACCAGCGGCACGCTGAGGCCGACCTCGCGCACGGCGGCCGTGACGCCCTCGGCGATCACGTCGCACTTCATGATGCCGCCGAAGATGTTGACCAGGATGCCCTTCACGTTGGGATCGGCGGTGATGATCTTGAAGGCGGCCGCGACCTTCTCCTTGCTGGCGCTGCCGCCGACGTCGAGGAAGTTCGCCGGCGCCATGCCGTAGAGCTTGATGATGTCCATAGTCGCCATGGCGAGACCGGCGCCGTTGACCATGCAGCCGATGTTGCCGTCGAGGGTGACGTAGTTGAGGTCGTACTTGGACGCCTCGATTTCCTTGGCGTCTTCCTCGGTCTCGTCGCGCAGCGCGAGCACTTCAGGATGACGGAACAGCGCGTTGTCGTCGAACGACACCTTGGCGTCGAGCACGCGGAGCTGGCCCTGCTTGGTCACGACCAGCGGGTTGATCTCCAGCATCGACATGTCCTTGGCGACGAACGCCGCGTAGAGCTGCGCGGTGAGCTTCTCGGCCTGCTTGGCGAGATCGCCGGAGAGCTTGAGCGCGTTGGCGACGGTGCGGCCGTGATGGCCCATGATGCCGGTCGCGGGATCGACCGAGAAGGTGACGATCTTCTCCGGCGTGTTGTGCGCGACGTCCTCGATGTTGACGCCGCCTTCGGTCGAGACAACGAAGGAGACGCGCGACGTCTCGCGGTCGACCAGGAGCGAGAGATAGAATTCCTTGTCGATGTCGGAGCCGTCCTCGATGTAGAGGCGGTTGACCTGCTTGCCGGCCGGGCCGGTCTGGATCGTCACCAGCGTGGCACCGAGCATCTGCTTGGCGAATTCGGTGACCTCGGCGGCCGACTTGGCGATGCGGACGCCGCCCTTGTCGCCGGCCGAGGCTTCCTTGAACTTGCCCTTGCCGCGGCCGCCGGCGTGGATCTGGCTCTTCACCACATAGACCGGGCCCGGCAGCGCCTTGGCGGCGGCTTCCGCGTCTGCGGCCTTGAGGACCGGGACGCCCTTTGAGATCGGTACGCCGAACTCACCCAGCAGCGCTTTGGCCTGATATTCATGGATATTCATATGGTCGCTCCCTGAACCCGCGGGCGGTGACCTCGTAGGCCCACCTCAGTCTTGTGGCTGGCATACCATATACCACAGGAACTGCAACCCGGATTCTTTGACATCGATCTCTGGACTGCTGAGCCGGAACCCGCCCGGTCAGTCGGGGTCCGGAAGTGAAACCGCCGAAGACCGGGTTTCGATCTTCGGCGGGAATTGTCTTGCCTTAGCGGCCGAGAAGATCGGGGGCGATCTTCTTGCAGGCGTCGACCAGGCCCTGCACCGCGCCGACCGACTTGTCGAAGGCTTCGCGGTCCTTGCCGGCGAGCTCGATCTCGACGACGCGCTCGACGCCCTTGGAGCCGATCACGACGGGCACGCCGACATACATGTCCTTCACGCCATATTCGCCGTTCAGGTACGCGGCCGAGGGCAGCACGCGCTTCTTGTCGCGCAGATAGCTCTCGGCCATCGCGATCGCGGACGCGGCCGGGGCGTAGAAGGCCGAACCGGTCTTGAGCAGGTTGACGATCTCGGCGCCGCCGTTGCGGGTGCGGTCGACGATCTCGTCGAGGCGCGCCTGCGAGGTCCAGCCCATCTTGACGAGGTCGGGCAGCGGGATGCCGGCGACGGTGGAGTACTTCACCAGCGGCACCATGGTGTCGCCATGACCGCCGAGCACGAAAGCGGTGACGTCTTCGACGGACACGTTGAACTCGTCGGCCAGGAAGTAGCGGAAGCGCGCCGAATCCAGCACGCCGGCCATGCCGACGACCTTCTTGTGCGGCAGGCCCGAGGCCTTCTGCAGCGCCCAGACCATCGCGTCGAGCGGGTTGGTGATGCAGATGACGAAGGCGTCGGGGGCGTACTTCTTGATGCCGGCACCGACCTGCTCCATGACCTTGAGGTTGATGGAGAGGAGATCGTCGCGGCTCATGCCGGGCTTGCGCGGCACGCCGGCGGTGACGATGCAGACCTTGGCGTTGTCGAGCGCCTCGTACGAGTTCGCGCCGGTGTAGTGCGCGTCAAAGCCGTCGACCGGCGAGGACTGCGCAATGTCGAGCGCCTTGCCCTGCGGCACGCCCTCGGCGATGTCGAACATCACGACGTCGCCCAGTTCTTTCAGGCCGATGAGGTGAGCCAGCGTTCCGCCGATCTGACCGGAGCCAATCAAAGCAATCTTGTCGCGCGCCATGTGAACCTGTCCTTTAGACACGTAAGGAGGGAAAACTGAGAGGGTGGTTATCCCTTTCGCCTCGCCCGTTCAAGTCGGTGGATGCCCAATTGTCGGGCTTGCCGATGCCTCGGGCACGCAGCCCCGTCATTCCGGGGCGCGACGAAAGTCGCGAGCCCGGAAATCCATCGGGCGGCAGAGCACGCTGATGAATGGATTCCGGGCTCGTCGCTTCGCGACGCCCCGGAATGACGGCCGCATAGGACTTAAGTCTCCACCAGGCCCTTGGTGGAGCCGCTGGCGGTGGAATCCTTGCGGCCGTGAGCCAGCGCCAGATAGGATTCCGAGCTCATTTCGATCAGGCGCGAGGCGGTCCGCTTGAACTCGTTGGCCTCGTTGCCCTCGTCGGCGAGGTACAGCGAGATCGGGTTGGCGTCGGCCGAGGCCATCAGCTTCACGGCATTGTCATAGAGCGTATCGATCAGCGTGATGAAACGCTTGGCGGCGTTGCGCTGGGAGAGGTCCATCACTGGAATATGGTCGACCAGGATGGTGTGATAGTCGTGCGCGAGCCTGAGGTAATCCGATGCGCCGAGCGGCTTCTCGCAGAGATCGGCGAACGAGAACCGCGCCACGCCATGGGCCGAGCACGGCACGTGCAGGATGCGGCCCTTGATCGAAATATCCCGCGACTTGCATTTGGCGCCGCCGCTCATCCGCGACCAGGCGCGGTCGAGCGCGGCATCTGCATCGCCGTCCGCCGGCGTCAGCCACATCGGCACGCCCTGAAGCTTCTCCAGCCGGAAGTCGGTGCGCGCGTCGAGCCGCGCGACGTCCATGTGATCGGTGATCTGCTTGATGAAGGGCAGGAACAGCGAACGGTTGAGGCCGCCCTTGTAGAGATCGTCGGGCGCGACGTTGGAGGTTGCGACCACCACGGTGCCGAGCTCGAACAATTTGGCGAACAGGCGTCCCAGGATCATCGCGTCCGCGATGTCGGTGACGTGGAATTCGTCGAAGCAGAGCAGCCAGCTCTCCTCGAAGATCGCGTTCGCGGTCAGCGCGATGACGTCGCCGTCGGCGATTTCGCCGCGCGCGATGCTCTGGCGATAGTCGTAGATGCGCTCGTGCACATCGGCCATGAATTCGTGGAAATGCGCGCGCCGCTTGTGCTCGACGGTACTGTGCTGGAAGAACAGATCCATCAGCATGGTCTTGCCGCGGCCGACCTCGCCATGGATGTAGAGCCCGCGCGGCGCCTCATCCTTGTCGCTGCTGAACAGACGGCTGAGCAGGCCCTGCTTGCGCTGCGGCTTGTAAGCCGCGAGCCGCTGGTCGAGCGCCGCATAGGCCTCGGCGACTTCGGCCTGCGCGGCATCGGGCTCGATCGCGCCGTCGGCGATCTGGGCCTGGTAGGCCTCGCGGAATGAGGAACTGGGGGTCGAGAGCATGGCCCTTTACCGCCAGAGACGGACGGAAATTGCAAGCCGTGAATTGGTGCCCGAGGTATGCGCTTTCGTGTCCCGGACGCGCTGCGCTACGGCGCAGAGCCGGGACCCACTATTTCGTTCATCGCCAAATATCGGCCGTTGCGGAACGCTGGGCCCCGGCTCTGCGGCCGGGGCACGCGAGCTGTGTCACGCACACAGCTCGTAGGCGTCCTCGACCACATACGGCCCGCCGCCGGTGGAGGCGCGCGACGAGAACAGCACGAAGCGTTCGGCCATGAACGCCTTGCTCGGGAAGTAGCCGCGCAGCGACAGATAGTCGGCGACGTCGCGGTCGGAGGCGTCGTGCAGCCGGGCCAGCGTGACATGCGGGATGAACTTGCGCCCCTCTGGATTAAGGCCGATCCGCTGCATCATGCGTTCGAGCTCGGCCTGCAATTCCATCAGCGGCCTGCTCGGCGCGATGGTGGCGACCACCGCGCGCGGCTTGCGGCCGCCGAAGCTCGTCAGCCCCTGCACCTTCACCTCGAACGGCTTGCGGTCAACGCGAAACAGCATCGAGGCGATCTCGTTGGCGGAGACGCCGTCGATATCGCCGATGAAGCGCAAGGTGACGTGATAATTTTCGGGATCGATCCAGCGGGCGCCGGGAAGGCCGCCCCTCAAGTTGGAAAGCGTCTGGCCGATCTCGGCCGGAATTTCCAGACCAGTGAACAAACGCGGCATCGTTTCGCACTCCCGATGCTTGGGTACGGTCCCTTGAAGCAGACCTTATCCAAATTTTAGAGCCGGCGACGAATCACCGGTACCCTGATTCCTATCGCAGTTGTGTGACTCTGCGAAGCATCGCGCGGGCCACCCCGGAAAAACCCTGGGAATTACGGTTGGCGTTGCCTGCTTTTCAACGGCGTTGCTCGCTTATGTTGCGCAAGAATGCCTCCACCGTGGGCAGCATGTTGCCGACGATGATGTCGACGCCGGCCGCGGTCGGATGGATGCCGTCGGCCTGGTTGAGCTTGGCGTCGGCCGCAACGCCGTCGAGAAAGAACGGATAGAGCGGCACGTCGAATTGTTTCGCCAGATCCGGATAAATCGAATTGAAGCGCGCGGCATAATCGGCGCCGTAATTCGGCGGCGCCAGCATGCCGCACAGCATCACCGCGATCTTGCGCGCCTTCAGCCGCTGGACGATGTCGGTCAGCGCGGTGCGCGCCAGGTCTGGATCGATGCCGCGCAGCGCGTCGTTGGCGCCGAGCTCGACGATCACGCCCTCGGTTCCCTCAGGCACCGACCAGTCGAGCCGGTCGCGGCCGCCGGAGGCGGTGTCGCCGGACACCCCGGCATTGGTCATGTCAATCGCTATGCCTTTGGCCTGCAAGGCTTTTTGAAGTTTTGCGGGGAACGCCTCCTGGGCCGGAAGGCCAAGGCCCGCGCTCAAGGAATCGCCGAGGACCACCAGCTTGATCGGTTTGGCGGCCGGCTGTGCCTGTGCCGACGCCGCTGTCGCAATTGTCATCAAGGCGAGCATCAACACGGCTATGTGCATGAACATTCCGTAACGCCTCTCGACCGCGCTATCGGACTTGCCATATGACCGGACCATGGACACTCGCATCGAATCCTCTTCGCTCGCCGGCACCGCGCCGGACACCATCGCCATCTCCAACGTCAATCTCTCATTGGGTACGGGCGCGGCACGCGTTCACATCCTCAAGGATATCAGCCTGCGGGTCGCCTCGGGCGAGACGATTGGCCTGATCGGCCCGTCAGGCTCGGGCAAATCCACGCTGCTGATGGTGATGGCGGGGCTGGAGCGTCCTGATAGCGGAGAGGTGGTGGTGAACGGCACGCCTTTCAATGCCCTCGACGAGGACGCGCTCGCCCGCTTCCGCGGCCGCCAGGTCGGCATCGTCTTCCAGTCCTTCCATCTGATCCCGACCATGACGGCGCTGGAGAACGTCGCCGTGCCGCTCGAGCTTGCCGGCAATCCCGACGCCGCAATACGCGCGGCGCAGGAGTTGCAATCGGTCGGGCTCGGCGACCGCCTGCATCATTATCCGACGCAGCTTTCCGGCGGCGAGCAGCAGCGCGTCGCGCTCGCCCGCGCGCTGGCGCCCGATCCCGCCATCCTCGTCGCCGACGAGCCGACCGGCAATCTCGACGAGGCGACCGGAAAACAGATCGTCGACCTGCTCTTCACCAAGCATGCCGAGCGCGGCATGACCCTGGTGCTGGTCACGCACGATTCCTCGCTCGCGCATCGCTGCGATCGCGTGATCCGCCTGCGCTCCGGGCGCATCGACACGCAGTCTGCGCCGGCATGAGCACCGCGACCGAACCGTTCGTACGGCCCAACGCCGCCGCGTTGTCGCTCCGCTACGCGCTGCGCGAATTGCGCGGGGGCCTGCGCGGCTTCTACGTCTTCATCGCCTGCATCGCGCTCGGCGTGATGGCGATCGCCGGTGTCGGCTCGGTGTCGGCGAGTCTCTCCGACGGTCTCGCCCGCGAGGGCCGCACGCTGCTCGGCGGCGACGTCTCCTTCGTGCTGTTCCAGCGCGAGGCCAAGCCTGAGGAAGTCGCCTTCCTGCGTTCGCGCGGCACCGTCTCGACCGCCGCAACCCTGCGCGGCATGGCGCGCTCGGCCGAGGGCAAGCTCGCGCTGGTCGAGATGAAGGCGGTCGACGACACCTATCCGATGCTCGGCCAATTGACGCTGGTGCCGCCGCTTGCGATGTCCGACATCCTTGCAGAACGTGACGGCGCGTTCGGCGCGGCGGCCGATCCGACGCTGCTGGCGCGGCTCTCGCTCAAGACCGGCGACCGCGTCACCATCGGCGCGGCGACCTTCCAGATCCGCAGCACCGTCGAAGCCGAGCCCGACAAGCTCGCCGGCGGCATCGGCTTCGGCCCGCGCTTCCTGATCAGCGAGGCAGCCCTGCGGGCCACAGGCCTGATCCAGCCCGGCAGCCTGGTGCGCTGGGTCTACCGCGTGAAGCTGCCTGACGCCGCCAACAACGAGCGCGCCACCGACGCCTTCATCGCCGATGCGCGCAACGCCGCGCCGCAGGCCGGCTGGGAAGTCCGCAGCCGCTCCAACGCCTCGCCGCAGCTCGAGCGCAACATCAGCCGCTTCACGCAGTTCCTGACCCTCGTCGGCCTCGCCGCGCTGCTGGTTGGCGGTGTCGGCGTCGCCAACGCGGTGAAGAGCCATATCGACCGGAAGCTCGAGGTGATCGCGGCCTTCAAGGCCGTCGGCGCCACGGGCCGCGACGTGTTCGGCATCTATCTCGCCCAGGTCGTCCTGCTGGCAGCGATCGGGTCCGTGATCGGGCTTGCGCTCGGCGCCGCCATGCCCTTCGCCATCGTCGGGCTGTTCGGCAAGCTGTTGCCGCTGCCGGTGGTGCCGGCCGTGCACGCCGACGAGCTCGCGCTGTCCTTCGTCTACGGCCTGTTGACCGCGCTCGCCTTCGGCCTGTGGCCGCTCGGACGGGTGCACGATGTGCCGGTCGCCGCATTGTTCCGCGACACCATCAGCTCCGAATGGCACCGGCCGCGCTGGAGCTATCTCGCGTTCATGGGCGTCGTGATCGCCCTGCTCGTCGCGGTCGTGATCGGCCTGTCCTTCGACAAGCGTATCGCTGCGGTATTCGTGGCGTCCTCGGTCGTCGTGTTCGCGCTGCTGCGCGGCATCGCCGCCCTGCTGATGACGATCGCGCGGCGGCTGCCGCGCACGCGCCTGCCGATGCTGCGGCTCGCGATCGCCAACATCCACCGGCCGGGCGCGCTGACGCCTTCGGTCGTGCTCTCGCTCGGCCTCGGGCTCGCCGTGCTCGTCACCATCACCCAGATCGACGGCAATCTGCGCCGGCAGTTCCTCGCGGCCCTGCCCGATCAGGCGCCGTCGTTCTTCTTCATCGACATTCCGAGCACGCAGGCGGTGCAGTTCGACGGCTATCTGCGCCAGATCGCGCCCGGCGCCAAGGTCGAGGACGTGCCGATGCTGCGCGGGCGCATCGTCGCCGCGCGCGGCGTCCGCGCCGAAGAGCTCAAGCCGACGACCGATTCCGAATGGGTGCTGCAAAGCGACCGCGGCCTCACCTATACCGCCGAGCTGCCGAAGGGCTCCAAGGTGGTCGAGGGTGAGTGGTGGAGCGCGGACTATTCCGGCCCGCCGCTGGTCTCGATGGAGAAGAAGATCGCAGACGGGCTCGGCCTCAAGCTCGGCGACGAGGTCGTGGTCAACGTGCTCGGCCGCGATATCCCGGCGAAGATCAGCAATCTGCGCAACATCGACTGGCAGGGCCTCGGCATCAATTTCGTGCTGGTGTTCTCGCCGAACGCCTTCAAGGGCGCGCCGCACACCCACATCGCGACGCTGACCGAAGCCGGCGGCAACGCCGAAGGCGACGGCAGGATCATCAAGCAGGTCGCCGACGCCTATCCGATGGTGACGAGCGTGCGCGTGCGCGAGGTGATGGAGACGGTCGGCTCGGTCGTGACCAATCTGGCGCTGGCGATCCGCGGCGCCAGCGCCGTGACGCTGATCTCGGCGATCCTGGTGCTCGGCGGGGCGCTCGCCGCCGGCCATCGCCACCGGGTCTACGATGCGGTGATCCTGAAGACGCTGGGCGCGACGCGGCTGCGGCTGCTCGGCGCCTATGCGCTCGAATACCTCCTGATCGGGCTCGCCACCGCCGTCTTCGGCGTGATCGCCGGCAGCATCGCCGCCTGGATGATCGTGACGCGGCTGATGACGCTCAGCTTCGTCTGGCAGGCCGGCAGCGCAGCCGGCGTGGTCGTTGCCGCCCTGGTCGTCACCGTCGGGCTCGGGCTCGCCGGCACGCTCCTGGCGTTGAACAAAAAGCCCGCCACGGTGTTGCGGAATTTGTGACAAAAGGTAGCGGGCAGCCGCAGGAGAGCGGAATCGCACGATTCCCGCGGTTAACCACGACTGCTCGTCAGGTTCGCGTCAGGATTGACGCCAAGGGCGACATTCAGCCGCGCGTGGAAGGTTGCAGCGTATGTGTTAGTTTCCCACATATCGAATGGGTTCGGAGCCCCGATTGTTAGCCAAAATTTAGTCGGCAGACGTCGGTATCCGAGATAGAATTTGACGAACCGGCGGCATGGCGACCCTCATGCCGGACCGGCCAACCAACGGGAATCGACCATGTCGGACCTAGACCGTAACTACGCTTCTCCTTTCGGCAGGGCCGCCGGGCGTGTTGACGCCGCGACGGTCGACGCCGGTCTGCGCGCCTACATGCTGCGCATCTACAACTACATGAGCATTGGCCTCGCCATCACGGGCCTTGCCGCACTCGGCGTCTACATGGCCGCCGTGACTGACGTTCCGACCCCGGAAGCCGTCCGCGTCGGCAAGCTGTTCCTGACGCCGTTCGGCTATGCGATGTTCGTCAGCCCCCTGAAGTGGCTGTTCATGCTCGCGCCGCTCGCCATGGTGTTCGTGATCTCGGCAGGCATCAACCGTCTGGCACCCTCGACCGCCCAGATCCTGTTCTGGGTGTTCTCGGCGCTGATGGGCATCTCGCTGTCGTCGATCTTCCTGGTGTTCACGCACACCTCGATCGTGCGGGTGTTCTTCATCACCGCGGCGACCTTCGGTGCGCTCAGCCTCTACGGCTACACCACCAAGCGTGACCTGACCGGGATGGGCTCGTTCCTGTTCATGGGCCTGATCGGCATCATCATTGCCAGCCTGGTGAACCTGTTCCTGGCGAGCTCGATGCTGCAGTTCATCGTGTCCGTGGTCGGCGTGCTGGTGTTCGCGGGCCTCACCGCCTGGGATACCCAGCGGCTGAAGAACGACTACATCTACGGCTACGCCTCGGCCGGCGGTGACATCGCAGAGCGTGCGGCCATCACCGGCGCGCTATCGCTGTACCTGAACTTCATCAACCTGTTCACGCTGCTTCTGCAGCTCCTCGGCCAGCGCGACTAAGCACTGCGACGAGAGAACGGATACCAACCCCGGCCGCAAGGCCGGGGTTTTTGTTTGGGCCGGGAGCGCGCCACACACTCGGTGTCATCGCCCGCCTTGTGCGCACTTGCGCACTGGGGCGGGCGATCCAGTATTCCAGAGGCAGTCGTGATCAACCGAGGGGCCGCGGCGTACTGGATTCCCCGCCTTCGCGGGGAATGACGGCGGAGAAAGTGGAGGTGCGCTCGCAATGACGGGTGCGGAAGCAGCGTGGCCTCTTCCGGCCGTCGCAGGAAGTCTCTAATCTTTCCCCATGTCCGCACCCGAAATCAGGCCCACCCTTGAGGCCGACCTCCCCGCCATCACCGCCATCTACCAGCAGGCCGTCCGCGAGGGCACGGCGACGTTCGAGCTGGAACCGCCCGATCTTGCCGAGATGACGCGGCGCTACCGCGCGCTGGTCGACGGCGGCTATCCCTATTTCGTCGCCATCCTCGACGGGCGCGTCGCCGGCTACGCCTATGCCGGTGCCTACCGGCCGCGGCCGGCCTATCGCTTCACGGTCGAGAACTCGATCTATCTCGATCCCTCCTTCCATCGCCGCGGCGTCGGCTCGTTGCTGCTGGAGCGGCTGATCACCGAGTGCGAGGCGCGCGGCTTCCGCCAGATGATCGCGGTGATCGGCGATTCCGCCAATGCCGGCTCGATCGGCGTGCACACCAAGGGCGGCTTCAGGATGATCGGCACGCATCCCAATGTCGGGCTGAAATTCGGCCGCTGGCTGGACACGGTGATGATGCAGCGCGAGCTCGGCGAGGGCGCGAGCACCGTGCCGGGGAAGTAGGCCTCACACGGTCATTCCGGGGCGCGCGTAGCGCGAACCCGGAATCCAGAAGTTTTAAGCGAGCGATACGGATCGGGATTCCGGGTTCGCGACTTCGTCGCGCCCCGGAATGACGGCGTTGGGCTAAACCACCGCCAGCTTGCGATCGATCACCAGCAGCACGCGCTCAAGCTCGTGGCCGCGGCGCAGGATCAGGCCGGTCGCCGAGATCACGCTGTACATGCCCTGCTTGCGCGCGAGGCGCGGGTCCTTCTCGATGCGGTAGATCGGCACTTCCGAGGCGCGGCGATAGACCGAGAACACCGCACGGTCCTTCAGGAAGTCGATGGCATAGTCGCGCCACTCGCCGTCGGCGACCATGCGGCCGTAGAGGTTGAGAATTCGGCGCAGTTCGAGCCGGTTGAAGGTCACCTGGTTCGGCTGCGCATTTGCAGCGACGGGACGCGCCGCCGCGCGCTGCTCACTCGGATCGGCATCCTCCGACGTCAGACTCATGGGGCGCCTCCTCATCGCACGACATGATCGCGCCCGCGAAAACCGTCCCCGGAACCGCGGATCATGACAATCCCATGATTGCGCCAACTGTTCCCCGCCGCAAGGGGCTCTCGAGGGCTCTTTGAAGGGCTCTGGGTGCAACCGGTCGAATCCAGCGCGAATCGGAACACACGCAACGGTGGAACTCTGTCGCGACGAACCGTCACGGGATCGTTAGCAGGAATCATAGTATCGCCGCTTTTCCGCCCAGCGCCTGCCGCCCTGCATTGCGAAAAGACTTGTGTGCGTTGACCCGGTCCCTTCGGTTCCGGATTCCTCAGCCCCCAGCCCCCCGGGGTCGAGAGGATCGGGTCTGTACGCGCGACAAGGAGGGCCAACGCGAGTTGGTCCTTTTTTGTTTGTGTCGGGATGTGTCTGCCCCGCTGTCATTCCGGGGCGCGCGAAGTGCAAACCCGAAATCTATCAATCCGAATTTTCGAGTTGAGAAATGGATTCCGGGTTCGCGCCGAAGCGGCGCGCCCCGGAATGACGAGAGACCAGATTTTCCGAGACAATCTTAGGCACACTCTCTCCCCTCATCCTGAGGAGCGGCGCTCTTCGCGCGGCGTCTCGAAGGATCGAGGCCGAGCGGCATCAGCCGGGCCCGCCTGGTTCGAGACGCGCGCAAGGGGGCGCGCTCCTCACCATGAGGAGATAGAGCCAGACCGCACATCATGAAGAATGCGAAGCGTGCGCTTCAGTGCAGCGACGTGTACGCCGCGCCCAGCATCGGGCCCGGTTTCTCGCGGCTGCCGTCCTGGACATAGACCACCGCGCCGTCGACGCCGTCGCGCGTCAGGTTCTCGATCGGCACCGTCCAGCTTTCCGGACGACCGGTCCAGTCGCCGACCTTGAGCAGGTTGCGGACCACGTTGTGATAGGTGATCTGCTGTCCGCGATTTTCGCCTTTGGCGATCGCGATCGGCACTGACCTCGCGATCGAGCATATCCAGACCTCGCCGTGCGAGATCGCCGGCTCCTTGCTCGCGGCCACCGACACGTTGATCTGCTTGCCCGAGAGCGACATCGTCACCGGCACGCTCATCACGCCCGCGCCTTTGTCGGTCTTGCCGATCGCGCTCTCGATGCCGGCACGGTCGCTGCCGATGACATGCGTCGAGCCATTCACCACGACCTGCGGCGTGTAGACCTCGCGGTCGCCGCGCATGCGCGAATAGGCGCGCTGCCGCGCCGAGAAGCGCGAATCCGCCAGCGTGTCCTTCCAGCCGAGATAATCCCAATAATCGATCGGCATGCTCAGCGCGATGATCGACGGGTCTTTGGCGAGATCGCCGATGATCTGGTCGGCGGGCGGGCAGGAGGAGCAGCCCTGCGAGGTGAAGAGCTCAACCACGGCGCGGGGATCAGCCTCGGCGGGTCGGATAACGGCGACGATCGCGCAGATACCGAGTGCTCCCGACCAGAGGGCACCGGACCAACGTGAAATCGGATGAGAAGCCGTCATTGCTGTCATGTCGAACGCCGCACACCATTGCTCGTGGGAAGGGAAATCTTATCGCCTGATGGTCACCGTAGTCTTACGGGGCGCGGCACACTCAACCGTCCTGGCCGGAATTTCCGCCGGGCGGGCCCATCCGAAGCATGCCGCAAACGCGCGAAGGCGGCCTTGTGATAGGCCGCCTTCGTTTAACCTTCTACTCACTTCGCAGTGAGCCACCGTTCACAAATCCGCGCTTACGCCGCGAGCTTGCGCAGCACGTAGTGCAGGATGCCGCCGTTCCGGTAGTAGTCGAGCTCGTCCAGCGTATCGATGCGGCAGAGCAGCGAAACGCGCTGCAACGAACCGTCGCCGGAGACGATCTCCGCGGTCAGCTTCTGACGCGGCTTCAGATCGCCGACGAGACCGCGCAGCGTGACCTTCTCGTCGCCCTTCAGGCCGAGCGACGACCAGGAGGTGCCTTCCTCGAAGGTCAGCGGCAGCACGCCCATGCCGACGAGATTGGAGCGATGGATGCGCTCGAAGCTCTGGCAGATCACCGCGCGCACGCCGAGCAGACGCGTGCCCTTCGCAGCCCAGTCGCGCGAGGAGCCGTTGCCGTATTCGGCGCCGGCGAACACCACCAGCGGCACTTGCTCCTGCTGGTACTTCATCGCGGCGTCGTAGATCGACATCTGCTCGCCGTCGGGCCAGTGCTTGGTGAGGCCGCCTTCCGGGATGTTGCCGTCGGCGCCCTTGAGCATGAAGTTCTTGATGCGGATGTTGGCGAAGGTGCCGCGCATCATCACTTCATGGTTGCCGCGCCGCGTGCCGTACTGGTTGAAGTCGGCGGGACGCACCTGGTGCTCGCTGAGATACTTGCCCGCGGGCGAGGTGAGCTTGATCGAACCGGCCGGCGAGATGTGGTCGGTGGTGATCTTGTCGCCGAACATGGCGAGGATGCGCGCCTCGACGATGTCGGTGACCGGCTCCGGCTCCTTCTTCATGCCTTCGAAGTAGGGCGGGTTCTGCACGTAGGTCGAGCTCATGTTCCAGCGATAGGTCTCGCTCTCGACGGTCTTGATCTTGCGCCAGTTGGTGTCGCCCTTGAACACGTCGGCATACTTCTTCTTGAAGATCGCGGCGGTCACGAACTTCTTCATGAAGGCGTTGATCTCCTTCGTCGTCGGCCAGATGTCCTTGAGGTACACCGGCTTGCCGTCCTTGCCTTCGCCGAGCGGCTCGACGGCGAGGTTCTTGGTGACGCTGCCGGCGAGCGCGTGGGCGACGACCAGCGGCGGCGAAGCCAGATAGTTCGCCTGCACGTCCGGCGAGACGCGGCCTTCGAAGTTGCGGTTACCGGACAGCACGGCGGCCGCGACGATGCCATTGTCGTTGATCGACTTCGAGATCTCCTCCGGCAGCGGACCGGAATTGCCGATGCAGGTGGTGCAACCGAAGCCGACCAGGTTGAAGCCGACCTTGTCGAGATCGGCCTGGAGGCCGGAATCGGCGAGATAGGCCGCGACCACCTGGCTGCCCGGGGCAAGCGAGGTCTTCACCCACGGCTTGGCCTTGAGGCCCTTGGCGGCGGCGTTGCGTGCCAGCAGGCCAGCGCCGATCAGAACGCTCGGGTTGGAGGTGTTGGTGCAGGAAGTGATGGCCGCGATCACGACGTCGCCATGGCCGATTTCGTACTTCTTGCCTTCGACGGCAAAGCGCTTCGCCAGCTCTTCGGTCTTCTTGTACTCATTGGTGAGCGCGAGCGAGAAGCCTTCGGCGACCGCGGGCAGCGCGATGCGGCCTTCGGGACGCTTCGGACCGGCCATCGACGGTACGACGTCGGCGAGGTCGAGCGTCAGCGTTTCCGTGAACACCGGATCGGCCGATTTGGCAGTGCGGAACAGCCCCTGCGCCTTGGCATAGGCCTGCACCAGCGCAACGCGCGGTGCGGCGCGGCCGGAGGTCTTGAGGTAGTCGATCGCGGCAGCGTCGACCGGGAAGAAGCCGCAGGTCGCGCCGTATTCCGGCGCCATGTTGGCGATGGTCGCCTTGTCGGCGACGGAGAGATGATCGAGGCCGGGGCCGAAGAACTCGACGAACTTGCCGACGACGCCGAGCTTGCGCAGCATCTGCGTCACGGTCAGCACGAGGTCGGTCGCGGTGACGCCTTCCTTCATCGCGCCCTTCAGCTTGAAGCCGACGACGTTGGGCAGCAGCATCGACAGCGGCTGGCCGAGCATGCAGGCTTCCGCCTCGATGCCGCCGACGCCCCAGCCGAGCACGGCGAGACCGTTGACCATGGTGGTGTGGGAATCGGTGCCGACCAGCGAGTCGGGATAGGCGACCTCGAAGGTGCCGGTCTTCTTGCCGACCGTCATCTTCTCCTTCTTGGTCCAGACCGTCTGCGAGAGATATTCGAGATTGACCTGGTGGCAGATGCCGGTGCCGGGCGGCACGACGGAGAAGTTCGAGAACGCCGCCTGGCCCCACTTCAGGAACTCGTAGCGCTCCTGGTTCTGCTTGTATTCCTCGGTGACGTTCTTGGCGAAGGCCTTGTTGTCGCCGAAGAAGTTCACGATCACGGAATGGTCGATGACGAGATCGACCGGCACCAGCGGGTTGATCTTCTCGGCATCGCCGCCGAGCTTCTGCATCGCGTTGCGCATCGCGGCGAGATCGACCACCGCGGGCACGCCGGTGAAGTCCTGCATCAGCACGCGCGCCGGGCGGAACGCGATCTCGTGCTCCAGCGACTTCTTGCGCAGCCATTTGGACACCGCGACGATGTCCGCCTTCTTGACCGAGCGGCCGTCCTCATTGCGCAGGAGGTTCTCGAGCAGGACCTTCATCGAATAGGGGAGTTTCGAAATTCCCTTCAGACCATTCTTCTCGGCCGTGGGCAGGCTGTAATAGACATAGGTCTTGGCGCCGACCTTGAGGGTCTTTTTGCATTTGAAGCTGTCGAGCGAGGTCATGTAGGAAATCCCAATTGTTAGTTATACCCGGCAAGGGGTATTTTAACACCGTCAGCGAATCCGGCTGGGTCGCTTGCAGGGGCAGGTTGAGTTGCTGCATCAAGTAGTTCCGGGCTTATAGAAGCTTTCTAACCGCGCCGCCACAGCCACAATCGTACCGCAGCAATTCGCGAGCCAAAAATTCCCAAGCGCTACCCCAAGTTTTCCTGAGGCCTGGTTTGGACGGATTGATACGAGGCAAGATGCAGCTTTCCGGACGTGGGGTGATCTGTGTCCGGGGTGGCCGCGAGGTGTTTGCCGGGCTCGATTTCGAGGCCGCCTCCGGCGAGGCCGTGGCGGTCGTCGGCCGCAACGGCTCCGGCAAGACCTCCCTGCTGCGGCTGATTGCGGGCCTGCTCATCCCGGCCGGCGGGACAATCGCGCTCGATGGCGGCGATGCCGAGCTGACATTGCCTGAGCAATGCCACTATCTGGGCCATCGCGACGCCCTGAAGCCGGCGCTGAGCGTGGCGGAAAATTTGTCATTCTGGGCTGATTTTCTGGGCGGCGAGCGTCTTGACGCCCACGAGAGCCTCGCCACCGTCGGGCTCGACCACGCCACCCACCTGCCCGCCGCCTTCCTGTCGGCCGGCCAGCGCCGCCGGCTCTCGCTGGCCCGGCTGCTGACGGTGCGCCGCCCGGTCTGGCTGCTGGACGAGCCGACCACCGCGCTGGACGTGGCCGGCCAGGACATGTTCGGCGGCCTGATGCGCGACCATCTCGCCCGCGGCGGCCTGATCATCGCCGCAACCCACATGGCGCTGGGCATCGAATCACGCGAGTTGCGAATCGGGGCAGTGGCATGATTCCGATGGACCCTCAGCTTTCTAAGCGGCTGGACTCCGCCCGCTCCGTTCCCTCCCCCCTTGCGGGAGGCCGCCCATGACCGCCCTGTCCGCCCTCATCCGCCGGGATATCCGGATCGCGCTTCGCGTCGGCGGCGGGGCGCTGATCGGCGTGCTGTTCTTCCTGACCGTGGTGGTGCTGATGCCGTTCGCGGTGGGGCCGGACCTGGCGCTGCTGTCGCGGCTGGGGCCGGCCATTCTCTGGCTCGGCGCCCTGCTGGCGAGCCTGCTGACGCTGGACCGGCTGTTCATGGCCGACCACGAGGACGGCTCGCTCGACCTGATCACCATGAGCCGGACGCCGCTGGAACTCGCCTGCGCGGCAAAAGCGCTGGCGCATTGGCTGGCGGCGGGCCTGCCGCTGATTGTCGCAACCCCCGTGCTGGGCCTCCTGCTCAACCTCGACATGGTCGCGACCGGCGCGGTGGCCCTGACGCTGCTGGCGGGCACGCCGGCTCTGACCTTTACCGGCATGATCGGCGCCGCGCTGGCGGTGACGCTGCATCGCGGCGGGCTTTTGATGGCGGTTCTGGTGCTGCCGCTGTCGATTCCCGTGCTGATCTTCGGGGTCGCAGCCTCCCAGGCCGTGATCGTCGGTCCCATGTCGTTCGGCGCGCCGTTCTCGATCCTGTGCGCGCTGTCGCTGGTCAGCCTCGTGATCGGCCCCTTCGCGGCGGCGGCGAGCCTGCGGCATGGTCTCGACTGAGATGAGCTCGACTGACCTTGACCCCGATCAACTTTCGCTGCCCACTTTTATGCTGATTGCGTGAGTGCTGACCTGTGATTATCAGGATACCATGACGCTGATCGACCTCGCCAACCCGACACGGTTCCTCGCGCTGACGGCGCGGGTGTTGCCGTGGCTCGCGGCCGCGACCGTCATCCTGCTCGCGATCGGCCTCTATCAATCGGCTCTCGCGCCCGACGACTATCAGCAGGGCGCGACCGTGAAGATCATGTTCATCCACGTGCCCAATGCCTGGCTGTCGATGTTCGTCTGGGGCGTGATGAGCATCGCCTCATTGGGCACGCTGGTGTGGCGGCATCCGCTCGCCGACGTCGCCGCGAAGGCGGCAGCTCCCATCGGCGCGGCCTTCACCTTCCTCGCGCTGCTGACGGGCTCGCTGTGGGGCCGGCCGATGTGGGGCACCTATTGGGAATGGGACGCGCGACTGACCTCGGTGCTGATTCTCTTCCTGATGTATCTCGGCCTGATGGCGCTGTGGCGCGCGGTCGAGGATCCCTCGCGCGCGGCGCGCGCTGCCGCCGTGCTGACGCTGGTCGGCGCGATCAACCTGCCCATCATCAAGTTCTCCGTCGACTGGTGGAACACGCTGCACCAGCCCGCTTCCGTGATGCGCATGGGGGGCTCGTCGCTCGACAAATCGTTCCTGATCCCGCTGCTGGTGATGGCAATCGCGTTCACGCTGCTGTTCGTGACGCTGCACCTGGCTGCGATGCGCAACGAGATCCTGCGCCGCCGTGTCCGTTCGCTGCAAATGATGCAGGCGAGCCGTATCGCGTTTTCGAGCGAAATGGGCGCCGGTTCGCGTCACGACAACGCGTCGAAAGAAATTGGGGCCGCATGACGATGTCGCTCGGCCCCTACGCCTCCTTCATCGTGACGTCCTACGCCGCAGCCGCCCTCGTGGTCGCGATCCTGATCGGCTGGATCGTGCTCGACTATCGCAGCCAGACCCGGCGCCTGCGCGAGCTCGACCGCAGCGGCATCACCCGCCGCTCGGGCCGTAGCGCGATGGATCGGCCATGAGCGATCACACGACCTCCGCGAGCCCGCAGCGCCGGACCTTCCTGATGGTGCTGCCGCTGATCGCCTTCATCGGCCTGGCCGTGCTGTTCTGGTTCCGGCTCGGCAGCGGCGATCCCTCGCGGATTCCCTCCGCGCTGATCGGACGGCCGGCGCCGCAGACGATGCTGCCGCCGCTCGAGGGATTGCAGGCCGACAACGTCCAGGTGCCGGGTCTCGATCCCGCCGCGTTCAAGGGCAAGGTCAGCCTCGTCAACGTCTGGGCCTCCTGGTGCGTGCCGTGCCACGACGAGGCGCCGCTTCTGACCGAGTTCGCCAAGGACAAGCGCTTCCAGCTCGTCGGCATCAATTACAAGGACGCCTCCGACAATGCGCGGCGATTCCTCGGCCGCTACGGCAACCCGTTCGGCCGCGTTGGCGTGGATGCCAACGGCCGCGCCTCGATCGAATGGGGCGTCTATGGCGTGCCGGAGACCTTCGTCGTCGGGCGTGAGGGCACCATCGTCTACAAGCTGGTCGGCCCGATCACGCCGGACAATCTGCGCAGCGTGCTGCTGCCGCAGATGGAGAAGGCGTTGAAGGCGGGGAGCTGATCGCCGCTCGCGTGCGAGCGAAGGTGCCGGCCCCACACACCGCTGTCATGCCCCGCCTAGTGCGCAATTGCGCACGGGGGCGGGGCATCCAGTACGCCGCGGCCTCTCCCTATCTCGCTGCTGTCTCTGGAATACTGGATCGCCCGATCAAGTCGGGCGATGACAGTTGAGTGTGTGGCTGCGTCTCAGCTCGCAATGGCGAGCTGAGAGCGCTACCCCTTCCGCACATCCCCCGCGTCCGCCTCGCTCGTCTCCAGCGAGACCGGCTCGAGGTGGTAGCGCTTGGTCAGCGGCATCTGGGCGATGGCGAAGATCATGGTCAGCGGCGTCACGCCGAACACCTTGAAGTTCACCCAGAAATCCGTGCTCTGGGTGCGCCAGACAATCTCGTTCAGCACCGCCATGCCGGCGAAGAACAGCGCCCAGCGCAGCGTCAGGATGCGCCAGCCCTGCGGGGTCAGGTTGAACATCTGGTCGAACATGACGGCGATGAAGGAGCGGCCGAACAGCAGCCCGCCGCCGAGGATGGCGGCGAACAGGCCGTAGATGATGGTCGGCTTGACCTTGATGAAGGTCTCGTCGTGCAGCACCAGCGTCAGCGTGCCGAACACGAGCACGATCACGCCCGTCACGATCGCCATGATCGGGATATGGCGCGTCACCACATAGGAGGCGATCATCGCCGCGACGATCGCGACCATGAAGGCGCCGGTCGCGGCAAACAGGTTGAACTTCGCATTCACGAAGAAGAAGACGAGCAGCGGACCGAGTTCGGTCGCAAGCTTGAACAGCGGATGCGGCTGGGTCTTGTCCATTCTCTCTTCCGTCTCTCCCATCCTTCGAGACGACCGCTCCGCGGTCTCCTCAGGATGAGGACCTCATGTGTGGCACGACCTCATCCTGAGGAGCCGCGCAAGCGGCGTCTCGAAGGATGACGCTATTCGATTCCGGCGATCGCACGGGCGAAATCGCGCGCGGTGAAGGGCGCGAGATCGTCGACGCCTTCGCCGACGCCGATGAAATGCACCGGCAGTTTGAATTTCTCCGCGAGCGCCACCAGGATGCCGCCACGCGCAGTGCCGTCGAGCTTGGTCATCACGAGGCCGGTGACGCCGGCGGTGCGATGGAAGGCCTCGACCTGCGACAGCGCGTTCTGGCCGACGGTGGCGTCGAGCACAAGCAGCACCGCATGCGGCGCCGTGTCATCCACCTTGCGGATGACGCGCACGACCTTTTCGAGCTCGTTCATCAGCTCGGCCTTGTTCTGAAGCCGCCCGGCGGTGTCGATCAGGAGCACGTCGATGGCCTGCTCCTTCGCCGCCGTCAGCGCGTTGAAGGCGAGGCTCGCCGAATCCGAGCCCTGCGCGCCGGCAATGACAGGCGTCCTGGTGCGCTCACCCCAGATCTTGAGCTGCTCGATGGCGGCCGCGCGAAACGTGTCGCCGGCGGCCAGCATCACCTTGCGGCCTTCGGACGCGAATTTCTGCGAGAGCTTGCCGATGGTCGTGGTCTTGCCGGAGCCGTTGACGCCGACGACGAGAATGACGAACGGCTTCTTGGCCGTATCGATCTCGAGCGGCTTTGCCACCGGCGCCAGCACCTTCTCGACCTCGGTCGCGACGACGTCCTTGACCTCGTCCGCCGAGATCGCCTTGTCGTAGCGCCCGGTGCCGACGGCGTCCGCGATGCGCACCGCGACGGAGGTGCCGAGGTCGGCGCGCAGCAGCACGTCCTCGATGTCGTCGAGCATGGCGCGGTCGAGCTTGCGCTTGGTGACGAGGTCGGCGACCGCGGTCCCGAGCGAGGACGAGGTGCGCTTCAGCCCGTTGGACAGGCGGCGCCACCAGCTCAGCTTGGGGGGATCTGACGTGGTATCGTTCATGATGGCGGTGTGTTAGCCGTTCCGGCTCCCAAACGAAAGTCTTGACCGAAAGTCCTGCAATTGCTCGATGTTCCCGAATTGACCGCCGACGAAATCCTGGCGCGCGTGCTCCATCGCGACGGATTGATGCTGGTCATCGACAAGCCGGCCGGCCTGCCGGTGCATCGCGGCCCCAAGGGCGGCGCCAATCTGGAGGCGTCCTTCGACGCGCTCCGTTTCGGCCTGCCGCGGCCGCCGGTGCTGGCCCACCGGCTGGACAAGGACACCTCCGGCTGCCTCGTCCTCGGCCGCCATCGGAAAGCCACCGCCTCGCTCGGCCTGCTGTTCAAGCACGGCAAGATCGGCAAGACCTACTGGACCGTGGTCGAAGGCGGGCCTGCCGAGGACGAAGGCACCATCGACATGCCGCTCGGCCGACTCAATGCCGAGCGCGGCTGGTGGCAGAAGCCCGATCCGGAAGGCCAGAGGGCGATCACAAACTGGAAGGTGATGGGCCGGGGACATGGCCTGACCTGGCTTGCCATGGAACCGGTGACCGGGCGGACCCATCAATTGCGGGTGCATTCGGCCGCGACCGGCTGGCCGATCTTCGGCGATAACATTTACGGCAACGGCCCCCGCTTCGGCGAGCCGCGCCTGCACCTGCATTCCCGCGAGATCGTGGTGCCGATTTCCCGGAACAAGGAGCCGATCCGCGTGGTCGCGCCGGCCCCGCCGCACATGCACGAGCGGCTCAGGGCTTGCGGGTGGAACGGGGAATAACCCGCATAGCCGGTAGACCCTCATGGTGAGGAGGCGCGTCAGCGCCGTCTCGAACCATGAAAGGCCCCGCTGCTGCAGACGGGCCTCCATCCTTCGAGACGCCCGCTTTGCGGGCTCCTCGGGATAAGGAAGCGGCCCCATGGTTTACGAAACGTTCAGGGCTCGCCTCTAATGATAGCGGTTGCTTAGAACAAGCTTCCGTCAATCCGCTCAGGACGAGCCGCGCGTCATGTCCAAGGCCGAGCTATCGATCATCGACGAGGTCGAATCCGCACTTCGGATTGGCTCGGCGGAAAAGGGCCTGGAGACGGCCCGCCGCGTCACCGACCTGTTCCTGTCCTCCGCCGGCAGTTTCGACGACGAGCAGATCGCGCTGTTCGACGAGGTGCTCGAGCGCCTGATCGGCACCATCGAGCTGCGCGCTATCGCCGACATGGGCGCACGCGTGGCGCTGGCCGATATCAGCGCGCAGCTCGCGCCAATCGCACAGGCGCCGCCCTCCGTGATCCGCCGGCTCGCCAACAATGACGAGATCCGCATCGCCGGTCCCGTGCTCCAGGAATCCGCGCGCCTCGACGATGGCGAGCTGGTCAAGATCGCATCATCCAAGGGCGAGCCGCATCTGCTCGCGGTCGCCGGGCGCTGGTGGCTGAAGGAGATCGTCACAGACGCGCTGCTGGCGCGCCGCTATCCCAGCGTCAGCCGGCGGCTTGCCGCCAATCCGGGCGCACGCGTCTCCGGAAACGGATTTGCCGTCATCGTCGGACAGGCGGAGAGCGATCCGGAGCTCGCCGTCAGCGTCGGCGTCCGCGTCGACCTGCCATCGGAGCTGCGCCGCCAGTTGCTGCGCTCGGCGACCGATGTGGTTCGCACCCGCCTCTTGTCACGCGCGCCGCCGCATCTGTTCGAGGAAATCCAGAGCGCGATCGCGGTCGTCACGGTCGGCGTCGAGCGCGAGATGTCTGGTGTCCGCGATTTCGAAGGTGCCAAGCGCGCCATCGCCAATCTCAAGGCCACCGGCCAGCTCAACGAAGCGATGCTTTTCGGCTTTGCCAGGCAGCGGCGCTATGAAGAAACCGTCGCGGCACTGGCGGCGTTGTCGCAATCCACCGTCGAAGTGATTCGCCCGCTGATGCAGAGCCTGCGCGATGACGGCCTGCTGGTGCCCTGCAAGGCGGCGCAGCTCAGCTGGGAAACCACCGCCGCCGTGCTCGAAAGCCGTTTTGCCACCGGCGCGATGAAGCCGGCGGATCTCGCAAGAGCACAGGGCCATTTCGCCCGCATGACGCCGGAGAATGCGCGGCGGACACTGCGGTTCTGGCAGGTGCGGGCGTCGTAGCGGAGCGCGTTTAGGGAACCCCGCATCCACACTCCCAGTGTCGTCCCGGCGAAGGCCGGGACCCATAACCACAGGGAGAAATTTGGCGAGGGCTGTTAGTTACTCTGCTTCGTTGGGACAAGCACCGCGCGTAATCGATAGATCACGCGGTATGGATCCCGGCCTTCGCCGGGACGACGTTGGGGATATAGCGCGTCGTAAATCACCGCAACCGGATTACGTGGTCAGCCGCTCACCATCACTGCCACTGATCATACGCGGCACGACACTCCCCACCCGCTCGCCCGTGATCGCCACCGGCAGATAGTGCTCCGTGCGGCCCTGCCCCTGGCTCTCGATCAGCACATCGCGCGTTGCGCCTATTTCGGCTTGCAGCCGCTGACGCAATGCTGCCTCGCCGGCCGCACGCAGCCGCCGCGCACGTTCCTTGATCTCAGGCCCCGCAACCTGCGGCATCCGCGCGGCGGGCGTGCCGGGGCGCGGGGAATAGGGGAAGACGTGCAGGAACGTCAGGCCGCATTCCCCGACCAGATCGAGCGAGCGCGAAAACATCGCCTCGGTCTCGGTCGGGAAGCCCGCGATGATGTCGGCGCCGAAAGCGACGTCCGGGCGCAGGCGCCGCACCTGGTCGCAGAACGCGATCGCATCGCCCCGCAAATGCCGCCGTTTCATGCGCTTCAAAATCATGTCGTCGCCAGACTGTAGCGACAGATGCAGATGCGGCATCAGCCGTGCATCGTCGGCGATGGCATCGAGCAGATCGTCATCCGCCTCGATCGAATCGATCGAGGAGATGCGCAGGCGCTTCAGCTCGGGCACATGGCGCAGGATCTGCTTCGTCAGCATGCCAAGCTTCGGCGCGCCCGGCAGATCGGCGCCATAGCTGGTGAGATCCACCCCCGTCAGCACGATCTCGGCGTGACCACGTTCCGCCAGCGCCCGCACCTGCTCGACCACGGCGCCCATCGGCACCGAGCGCGAATTGCCGCGGCCGTAGGGGATGATGCAGAACGTGCAGCGGTGGTCGCAGCCGTTCTGCACCTGCACGAACACGCGCGGCAGGCCGCTCGCGAAGCCGTCGAGGAGATGCGGCGCCATCTCCTTCACCGCCATGATGTCGCTGACGGCGATCTTCTCGCTGGCACCGATGTCGAAGGCATCGCGCGTATCGCGCCAGGCATCGCCGCGCATCTTGTCGTCATTGCCGACGACGCGATCGACCTCCGCCATATCGGCGAACATCCGGCTTTGCGTCTGCGCGGCGCAACCGGTGACGACGATACGCGCCTCCGGCCGCTCGCGCTTCAGCTTGCGGATCGACTGCCGCGCCTGCGCCACCGCCTCGTTGGTGACGGCGCAGCTGTTGATGACGATGGTGTCGGAAAGACCCGCGCCCTCCGCCTCGCGGCGGATCACCTCGGCCTCGAAGGCGTTGAGGCGGCAGCCGAAGGTGACGATCTCGACGGACATCAGCCGACCGGCGCGAACAGCGCCGGATCGAAATTGCCCTCATATTCGAAGGTCGCGGTGCCCGTCATCAGCACGTGATCGTCGCGCTCGCGCCATTCGATACCGAGCTTGCCGCCGGGTAGCGTGATCTCGACATTGCGCTCGGCGCGCTTCAGCCGCGCCGCGGCGACGGCCGTGGCACAGGCCGCCGAGCCGCAGGCCCTGGTGAGGCCTGCCCCACGCTCCCAGGTGCGGATCGTGATGTGGTCGCGATCGACGATATGGGCGAGCGTGATGTTGGCGCGCTCGGGGAAGATCGGATGGTTTTCCAGCAGCGGACCAAAACGCTCGAGGTCATAGCCGTTGACGTCGTCGACCCAGAACACCGCGTGCGGGTTGCCCATGCTCACCACCGAGGGCGAATGCAGGATCGGATTGTCGATCGGCCCGATCTGCAATTCGATGTAGCGGGTGTCGCGAAACTCCTCCGCCAGCGGAATGTCCTGCCAGCCGAACTTGGGCACGCCCATGTCGACGGTGTAGAGATCGGGCGCTGGACCCTGCCAGGCATTGAGCAGGCCGGCGGCGGTCTCGAACGTCGCCGTGGCCTGCCCGGTCTTCTCGAAGATGCGCCGCACCACGCAGCGCATGCCGTTGCCGCAGGCGCCGGCTTCGGAGCCGTCATTGTTGTAGATGCGGATGAAGGCCTCGGTGCCGTCGAGCCGCGGCTTCTGAAGCACCATGAGCTGGTCGTAGGGCACGCCGCCGTGCGCAGATGCCACCGCGCGGGCGTCGTCCGGCGTCACCGCCGAGGCGGAATCGCGCATGTCGACAACGACGATCTCGTTGCCGATGCCGTTCATCTTGGCAAATGCGTGGTTGGCCAGCGCGCTCATGAAATTTCCTGAATTTCGCCTGCCTTATATGGCGATCCTTGGCCGCTTGGCCAGTGATTTGCCGCCGGGCGCCGGGACGTCCGCCATGACGCATCTGTCATGGGACGAATTCGGCGCTCGCGTGTTAGAACGGCGCGGCTTGCGCGAACCGGGATGCGCGGCGGGATTGAGGCCTTGGTGGGTAAGGTCTTGATGAATTTAGGGCCTTGCTGAAGCAAGGGCTTGATGAGTTAAGGCCTGGGGAGAAAAAAATGATTGGCTTTCGTCGTCTCGCTCTGGCCGCGCTGATCCCGGCAGCGGCCTTGTCGTTTGGCCTGTCCGGCGCTCTGGCACAGACGCCGAGCCCGGCGCCGGCCGCCTCGGCAAGTCCTTCTCCGATCAGTCCCTCGCCGGCTCCGTCGGCGTCGCCCGCCCCGGCCGCGAGCGCCTCGCCCGCCCCAGCGGCATCGCCGGCGGCCAGCGCCTCACCCTCACCCAGCCCGGCCGCACCG
>NZ_LBJZ01000147.1:0-26858 GCF_028128935.1 Bradyrhizobium sp. CCBAU 11361 | reverse complement strand
TCGCGGCCGAGGTCTGCGACCATGCCGCGCCGGTCATGCCTAAAGACATCGCGCTTGCCAAAATCAGTCCTGCCGCCACACGCATGGTGTTGTCCTCGAGATTGATCCCGTTGTTCCGCCGTGGCTTTTCGCCTCGGCAAAACCATCCTGCCCCAAACGATCCTAGCCTAGATGGTGGGCCCTCGCCATTGCAACGGCTGTTTGGCATCCCGCCACAATTGTGCCCAACGGGATGGGGCGCGTTGCGTCAACTGTCGGCCAGTGCCTTGGCAACCGCCGTCTTGATCCGCGTATCGGTCGGCTCGATGGCGGAGGCAAACACCCCGGCGATATAGCCGTCACGCCCGATCAGGTATTTGTGGAAGTTCCAGCGCGGAACATCCTTCGGCCGCGCGTCGGCCGCCCATTTGTAGAACGGATGCGCCTTGGCGCCGACCACCGCGACCTTGGCCGCGATCGGGAAGGTAATGCCGTATTGGTGGTGCGCGGTTTCCGTGATCTCGCTCGTTCCGCCCGGCTCCTGGCCGCCGAAATCATTGGACGGCACGCCGATCACGGTGAGTCCGCGCTCGCGAAACTCGTTCCAGAGCTCTTGCAGGCCTGCATATTGCGGAGTGTAGCCGCATAGCGAGGCGGTGTTGACCACCAGCAGAGGCTTGCCGGTGAAAGCGGCGAGGCGGATGTCGTCGCCGGACAATGCTGGGAAGGAGAAGGCGTAGGCCGAGATCCGGCTCATGCCGACATCGGCGAACGCGCGCGTCATCGGCGCGACGGCGCCTGCAAGCGCTGCGACGAGCATGGTCCTGCGGTTCATCATGACGGCATCCCCCCGAAATGATCCGGGCCGCATGTTACTCCGCCGCTGCGATCGGCCTCGTCAACACCGCGTTATCTTGACGCGAACCGGCAACCACTTCGCTCGAAACGCCCTAGTACAGGCGGACGATGAAATCGGTGCCTTCGCCGGTCTCGCCCTGGTTGATGCCCTGGTCGGAGACGATGATCGAGCCGCCAGAAGTCAGCATCTCGTTGATCTTCGCGATGGTGTCGGCGGGGATCGCGATGCGGTCGAGCGCCTCGGCCGGGCTGTCCGGCGTGATCACCGGCTTTGCCGCGACCGGAATCACGGCGGCGCCACGCTGGCGGCGCGTCACGCGGCTGTCATCGTCGCGCGCGGCGGAGCGAGCGGAGACGGGCAGCGAAATCACCGACCAATGCAGTGCATTGGCGTCGGTCTTGTCGATTTCGGCGGTGAAGACATGCGTGCCGAGCGGCCGGTCGCTGGCGGCGATCGTGACCGGCGCCTCGAACAGCGGCGCGAAATTCTGCCGCACGTAGAGCTTGGAATCCTTGCGGCTGATGAAGACCGCGATCTGGCCGGCCCGCTTGGGCGCCTCCGGCTTCGCCGCCGGCATGGGATCGGCAGCGCGGCTCTCGTCCTTTTTGGCGTCCGGCGCGGGTGCCGCCGCCGTCACGGCGGCGTCAGGCTTCTTTGCGGTGCCGGCCGCTTCAGTCTTGGCAGGCTCCGCAGTCTTGGCGAGCTCCGCCTTTGCGGGCTCGGACTTCGGTGCATCTGCCGGTTCGGTCGTGGCGGTGCCGACCTTGTCGGCGAGCTTGCCGTCGGTGACCGCGGTCGCCTTGGGCGCTTCCGCGGAATCGGTCGGCTTCGCATCAGCGTTCGCCGGCCTGGCGGTTTCTTGCGATTGCAGCCTGGCCGCGTCAGACGCTTCGGCGGTTTTCGTCTCGGGCAGGGCAGGCGCTTCAACCTTGTCGGCCGGTGCGGCCGCTTCCTCGCGGGCCGGCGCGTTGCCCGTCGTGATATCCGACATCACGGTGTGGCCGACCGACGAGCGCAGCTCGAGCACGCTGTCGGCGCTGGCGGTCCTGGTCTCGAGCGGTTTGGCTTCAGTGACCTTGGCTTGTGCCGCGCCCTTGTCGGCCTTGTCGGCGGTATTGGTCTGAGGCTCGACGCTGGCCGCAGGCTGCGGCGGCACGCGCACTGAGGCGAGCAGAGGATGCGAGAAGTTTTGTGGTGACATCTGGCCGGGCGTGACGATCACGCGCGCGCCCATCTTGGTCCAATTCCACATCTTCACCGCGAACGCCATCGGCATGCGGATGCAGCCATGCGAGGCCGGATAACCCGGCAGCACGCCGGCATGCATGGCGACGCCGGACCAGGTGATCCGCTGCATGAACGGCATCGGCGCGCCGCTATAGATGTTGGAGTGGTGGAATTTGTGCTTCTGGATGACGCTGAACACGCCCATCGGCGTCGAATGGCCCTTCATGCCTGTCGACACCGGGGATTCCGCGAACACGCCGTTGGTGTCGTAGATCGTCACCTTCTGCCGGTCGATCGAGACGACGATGACGAGCGGCCCTTGCGGCTTGGTGCCGACTTCCTTCTCGGCAACCCCGTTCTTGCCGGCCGCGCCGCGCTTCTGCGGCTTCTGGCGTGCGACTTCGGGATGCCGATCCTGCCGGGAGACGTAGGACCCGTCGGAATAATCCGTCCAGTAGTAAAATGCTGCTTCCGCCTGGCTTGCCGTACCGATTGCGCCCGCCGCCGTCAAAATGGCGACCTGCCACAGCCGCATCGGCTTTGCAGCAGAACCGGACCCGTTCACGCTATTCATCCTCGAATCCATAATCCAAATCAGACATTAGTCTCGCAGAGGGGATACGCGTTCACCAGCAAGGCAGTTCTGCCATCAGCTACATTTGTCCAAGACGTAGCAAAAAAGCCTCACGGAGCGGTAAACGGCGGCCGCGGCGGCTTGTCCGTCGCCTTCCTGTCCGGCCGTCGCATCCCTACATTGCGGGCATTCGTTACCGGAGAACTTCATGTCATCTCGTTTCCCCGGTCTTTCCGGCATCCGCTTGAAAGGCCTTGCTTTATTCCTCCTGGCTCTAGCCGTGCCGATGGCTTCCGCCCTGGCTGCCGACGAGCCGGATCTGATCTTCCGTCGCTCGACCGTCTTCAAATGGGTCAGCCCGAACGACAAGCTCGCGACCTACGGCCTCGACGATCCCGAGGTGGAAGGCGTCGCCTGTCATTTCACCGTGCCGGAGAAGGGTGGTTTCAAGGGCTGGCTCGGCCTTGCCGAGGAGGTCTCGGACATCTCGCTCGCCTGCCGCCAGGTCGGTCCGATCAAGTTCAAGACCAAGATGGAGCAAGGCGACGACATGTTCCGCCAGCGCCGCTCGCTGTTCTTCAAGAAGATGCAGATCGTGCGCGGCTGTGACGTCAAGCGCAACGTCCTGGTCTACATGGTCTATTCGGACAAGCTGATCGAGGGGTCGCCGAAGAACTCGACCTCGACCGTGCCGATCATGCCGTGGGGACCGGCGGACGCCAACGTCCAGAAGTGCGGCGAGTTCTTCACTCAGTGACGCCGTGTGCGTTCACTCAGTGACGCCGTTGCGTTCGCCGGGTGACGTGTTTGCGTTCACTCGGTGACGGCAGCGCGGCTGACGCGCGGTTTTGCGAGATGCGAGCCGGTCAGCCGCACGAACATCTGCGGCGCGGCTTCAAAGCCGCGGCTCGATTGCAGCGCCATCTCGCCTGGCGAGGTGGCGAGGCTGCGAACAGCTCGTTGATCTCCGCGGTCCGTCCACTGGTCCGCCTCGCGCGTCGTTGCGCGATCTTGCGCCATCATGATGGCCATCCCTCACGTGATCGCGCCCGGTGATCCGGGCGTCTCGGTTTCGATGGCTTGGGTCGCAGCCGAAGCGCCCCCGGTTCGACAGGGCCCAACCTTCGTTTGGCTTCTCTTCAGCAGAAAAACGTAAAACGCGTGTGAAGCGCGCAAGGCGCACGCATGACGGCCGCCATGCCCTACGCATATCCGCGCTGGAACAAGGACTTGCCGGGTTCCCTTGAGCTGCGGTGCAACCTGACTGAAATGATTGGCATTTTCCGAGAATTGTTTCGTCGCGTCGGACCGGACGAAACAATTCTCACGGAGATGAAACCATTTTCCGTCTTTGGCGCATCACGCGCGAAACCACCCATGGTTATCAGCTTCACAACGACGACGGCGCAGCGCCGGCGGCGGAATCGAGGGACAAGACCATGCGCGCACTCAGCTTTATCCTTGCTTTTGGTTTCGTCCTCGCCGGTTCCTCGTTCGCGGGCGCGCCCGACGGCAATCTGCCCGGGATCGGCACCTTCCAGTACAGCGGCTCGCCGGTCATCGCCCCGGCACCGCAGCCGATCGTGGTCGCCGCGCGCTTCTGATCGCCAACAAGAAAATCAGCCGGCAAAGGCCATCATGCTCCTTCGTTTCTGCGCCGCAGTGCTCATTTCCCTCGTGACCATCATGTCCGTACAGGCGCAGGTGCGCGCGCCCTCCAGGATCCCCGACCCTCGCGGCGAATTCGTCCGTCAGTGCGCGCCGCGCATGCTCGGGCGCTGGGAACATCCGGAAGAAGTTTGCGGCTGTCTGCATGACCATGCCGCCGCCGTCGTCGAGGACCGCGATCTGCGTGAGGCACTGTTGCGGGGCATCAGCGAAACCGGCGTGCCGACGATCGAGACCGATTGGGTGCCGACGTCCAAGCAGGGCGAGATCGGCCCGACCTTCACCAAGATCGCCAAGCCCACCTTGCAGTGCATGTTCGATCCGGCGAAGTAGCCTCTCAGGTCATCATTTCGATTTTGGACCGTGCCGCGGCACGCAGGAACTCGTGCGCGAGATGCCCTTGTCGGTCATCTTCGCGCCGCGCACTTCCTTGACCTGTCCGGCCGGGCAGGTTCCGTCATCCACCAGCACACGCTGGCCCAATTTGAGATCCACGACGTCCTGCTCGCGCCCGACGGTGCCTGCGCGTGCCGTCGAGGCGAGCGCGATGGCGATCAGGAGCGAGAGGCAGGCTGCGCGGCGGAGTGACATGATGAGGGCTCCCGGAATCGATGCCGCAATGTAGGGATCGGTCGGCGATTCTGATAGCGAAGCTTCGTCACGCTCGCCGCGCCGATCTGCCGTTCACGCGCAACGCCGCACGCGATTCCCGCGCGAGCCGTTCCGCGGATGCCACGAGCTTCGGAACTGCGTGCCCCGAAAATCCGAGCACGAAGCCGGGCAGGGGGCGTGCGCGCGAATAGGTGTCGGCCAACAGCCAGCCTTCCGCGCCGGCCGCCTGCTTCGCCTCTGCCGCGACCGAAAGATCGACCGATGGATCGAACCTTGCGACAAGATGCAGGCCCTGCGACGGCACCGGCACGGACAGCACACCGTCGGATCTGGCTTCCAGCGTCTCGGCCAGCGCGTCGCGTGCCTCGCGATAGAGCTTTCGCACCCGCTTCAGGTTTGCGGCAAAGGCGCCGGAGTTGAGCATGTCGGCCACAGCGCCCTCCATCAGAGTGCCGGGAAAGCGGTCGAGCGCAGCGCGCGCGGCCGTCACGTCGGCGATCAGGCGCTCGGGCAGGGCGCAATAGCCGATGCGCAGGCCCGGAAACAGCGTCTTGGCGAACGTGCCCATGTAGATCACGCGCTGGAGATGATCGATGCCGGCCAGTGACATCAGCGGCGCGCCGTCATAGCGGAACTCGCTGTCGTAATCGTCCTCCAGCACGAAGGCGCCGGCCTGCCTGGCCCAGTCGAGCAGCTCGAGCCGCCGCGGCATCGACATCTGCACGCCCAGTGGAAACTGGTGCGACGGCGTCACATAGGCCGCGCGCGCGGACGGCGCCGCCATGCGGCCCTTGGCGATACGCATCCCGTGCTCGTCGACGGGGACGGCCACGGCGCGATAGCCGCAATGCGCGATCGTCTTGCGTGCGGTGGGATATCCCGGGTCCTCGCACCAGACCTGGTCGCCCGCCTTCAGGATCGCGCTCAGCACGATGCGCAGCGCGTGCAGCGTGCCTGACGTCAGCATGATCTGGTCGGGGTTGCAGCGCAGGCCGCGCGCCGACAGCAGATGATCGGCAATCGCCGCACGCAGTTCGCGGCTGCCGCGCGGATCGCCATAGTGCAGATGCTCGGTCCCGAAGGCGCGCATGCGCCGGCCGACAAAGGCGCGGAAGCGCTGTACGGCGCGCTCGTCGATATGGGTGCAGCCAAGCGCGAACGCGCCTTGCCGCGGCGCTTCGACAGTCGCCTTCGGCTTCTTCGGCTCGGCCGCGCGTGACGGGATGCGTGCGGCGACGAAGGTGCCGGAGCCGACGGTGGCTTCCGCAAAGCCGTCGGCGATCAGGCGTTCATAGGCGGTGACGACGGCGTTGCGGCGGAAGCCCGTTTGCCGCGCCAGCGTCCGCGAGGGCGGCAGCGGCTCGCCGGGCTTGACGAGGCCTGAGACGATCATCTCGCACAGTGCCTGGTACAGCCGGTGCGCCGCGGACGCGCCGGCCGTGATGTGCGCCCCGGTGAGGTCGAGCGGCAGTTCGGCCTTGGCGGGCGAGGGGGAATTGGTCGGAATTTTTTGCATGGAATTGGCACTATCGCAGACCAAATCGGCCGCTACAACTGCTCTGGAATTGTTCCAATCCGCAACAGGAGCGGCCGTGAGCCAGACCGAGACTTCAAATTCCTATCCGACGTCAGCGCGCAACCAGGTGAAGCGCCGTCACGACCGCGGCTTCTACGATCACGACACGGTTCATCGCATCCTGGATTCCTCGATGCTCTGCCACGTCTCCTACGCGATCGACGGGCAGCCCTATTGCACGCCGACCTTCTTCTGGCGCGAGGGGACGAAGCTCTACTGGCACGGCTCGAGCGCCAGCCGCATGCTGCGCAACCAGACCAGGGGCGAGCGCGTCTGCCTCACGGTCGCCCATCTCGACAGCCTCGTGCTGGCGCGCTGCGGCTTCAATCATTCCGCCGATTATCGCGCGGTGATGGCGTTCGGAACGGCCTATCTCGTCACCGACCCCGAGGAGAAGGAGCGGGCGGTGATCGCCATGGTCGACCGCTTTTTCCCTGACCGCACCGCCAGCCTGCGGGCGAGCAACACGCAGGAGATCAAGGCGACCTCCTTCATCGCCATGGAGATCGAGGAGGCCTCGGCCAAGATCCGCGCCAAGGGGGTTGCCGACGACGACGAGGACTATGCGTTGCCGATCTATGCCGAGCGCATTCCCGTGCGCACCGTGCTCGGCGCGCCGGAGCCGTGCCCGCGCCTGCTAGACGGCGTGACGCGCCCTGCCACGCTCAATGGCTATTCGGAAGGCCGCCTGCTCGAAGATGCATTGCGGGATGCTTATTTTGTGGAGTACCCGAACGGCTGAAATCGGCTAGCTTGCGCGCTCCTTGGGACCATTCGAATGCCTGGAGTTGCCTGATGAATGCCGAAACGCAGCAGAGGATTCTTGGCGCCGTCGATGCCGGCTTCGAAGCCCAGCTTGCGACCACCCGCGATTTCGTTGCGATCCCCTCGACCCGCGGGGCCGAGGGGCCGTGCCAGGACATGATCGGCGACCTCCTGCGCGCGCGCGGCTACGAGGTCGACGACTGGCACATCAATGTCGACGATTTGAAGGATCTGCGCGGCTTCGGTCCGATCGAGCATGATTTCTCCAAGGCGCGCTCGGTGGTCGGCACCTACCGTCCGCAAACCAATGGCGGCAAATCGCTGATCCTCCAGGGCCACTGCGACGTGGTGCCGGCAGGTCCGCTGGAATTGTGGGACACGCCGCCATTCTCGCCCGTTATCAAGGACGGCAAGATGTTCGGCCGCGGTGCCTGCGACATGAAGTCGGGCACGATCGGCGCACTCTATGCGCTGGATGCGATCAAGGCCGCGGGCCTCAAGCCGACGGGGCGGATTCACTTCCAGTCCGTCATCGAGGAGGAGAGCACCGGCGTCGGCGCGCTCTCGACGCTCCAGCGCGGCTACCGCGCGGACGCCTGCTTCATCCCGGAGCCGACCGCCGGCAAGATGGTGCGCTCGCAGGTCGGCGTGATCTGGTTTCGTCTGCGCGTGAAGGGCCATCCGACCCATGTCGCGTTCGCCGGCTCCGGCTCCAACGCGATCATGGCGGCCTATCATCTGGTCCATGCGCTGCAAAAGCTCGAGATCGAATGGAACGAGCGGGCGAAGGCCGATCGCCATTTTGGGACGATCAACCACCCCATCAACTTCAACCCCGGCATCATCAAGGGCGGGGATTGGGCCTCCAGCGTGCCGGCCTGGTGCGACGTCGACTGCCGCATCGCGATCCTGCCGGGCTGGTCGGTGGCCGATCACCAGAAGGAGATTTTGGCCTGCGTCACTGCTGCCTCGCGCAACCACCGCTTCCTCGCCAACAACCCGCCGGAGGTCGAATGGTCCGGCTTCCTGTCGGAAGGCTATGAGCTGACCGACGCGGCAGCGCCCGAGGCCGCATTCGGCAAGGCCTTCAACAAGGTCTATGGCGGCGCGGTCGAGGACCTCGTCTTCACCGCGCTCACCGACACCCGCTTCTACGGCCTCAATCACGGCATCCCGAGCCTCTGCTTCGGCGCCAGCGGCGGCGAGATGCACGGCTTCAACGAATACGTTGATCTGGCGTCGCTGAAGAAGACGACCAAGGCCATGGCGCTGTTCATCGCGGAGTGGTGCGGGGTGGAGAAGGCGTAGGTCTCTCGACCGTCATTGCGAGGAGCTCTTGCGACGAAGCAATCCAGACTGCCCCCGCGGAAAGATTCTGGATTGCTTCGCTGCGCTCGCAATGACGGAGTGTGCTGCCAGACCCTCATCCTGAAGAGCGCGGAACGCGCGGTGGCCTCACCCTTCGAGACGCCGCTGCGCGGTTCCTCAGGGTGAGGGGAGATATATTGCCGGTTCGTGCGACTGCTGCCCAATCCACCGGCGCACCCAAATACTTTAAGCTTAAAATAAAGACTAGGATGGGGCCGTTCCCGGTGGCAGACTGGCGCCTGATTTGTCCGCTGCACCCGAAGGGCGAAGGCGGATCGCAAGGCCTTGAGTCCGCCGAGGGAGTAACGATGCGCGATTGGGATGACGCTTACGCCAATTCGGCCCATATCCCGGGCTCGGACAAGATGCCGGCGCAGTGGGCGGAGCGGGCGGCGGCCTACCGTGCCGGACTGAAGGATTTTCGCGCCGACATCGCCTATGGCGCCGGTGAACGCCAGCGCCTCGACCTGGTCCTGCCCGACGGCGACAGCAAGGGGCTCGTCGTCTTCGTCCATGGCGGCTACTGGATGCGCTTCGACAAGTCGACCTGGACCGATCTTGCCGAAGGCGCGCGGCACCATGGCTGGACCGTGGCGCTGCCGAGCTACACGCTGACGCCGGCTGCGCGCATCTCCGAGATCACCGCTGAGATCACCGCCGCGATCGCAATAGCGGCCTCGCTTGTCGCAGGTCCGATCCACCTCGCCGGTCACTCGGCCGGCGGCCATCTCGTCACGCGCATGCTGTGCGATGACAGCCGGCTGGAGCCCGCCGTCTACAGCCGCATTGCCGGCACGCTCTCGATCAGCGGCCTGCACGACCTGCGTCCGCTGCTCAAGACCAAGATGAACGAGACGCTGGGCATGACCATGGAGGAAGCGACGCTCGAAAGCGCGGCGCTGCATTTGCCGCGTGGGCATTCGCCCGTGACCGCCTGGGTCGGCGGCGGCGAGCGCCCCGAATTCATCCGCCAGTCCGACCTGATGGCCAATGTCTGGACCGGTTTCGACGTGCCGACGCGCCTCGTCGTCGAGCCGGCGCTGAACCATTTCACCGTGATCGACGGGCTCAAGGATCCGTCGTCGCAGATCACCGCGCGCCTGATCGGCCTCGACTGAGCAGGCCGGGTATGATCGATCGAGAGGGCCAGCCATGACGTCTAGCGATTACGATCCTGCAAGCGAAGGCGCCGAGACCGATTTCGCCCGGCGCATGTCCTATGGCGATTATCTGGCGCTGGATGCGATCCTCGGCGCGCAGCATCCGCTGTCGGAGGCGCATGACGAGATGCTGTTCATCATCCAGCATCAGACCACCGAGCTGTGGATGCGGCTCGCCATCCACGAGCTCAGCGCCGCGCGCCGTGCCATCGCCCGGGACGAGGTGCAGCCCGCGATGAAGATGCTGGCGCGGATGTCGCGCATCTTCGAGCAGCTCAATAACGCCTGGGACGTGCTGCGCACCATGACGCCGAGCGAATACACGCGCTTTCGCTCGCAGCTCGGGCAGTCCTCCGGCTTCCAGTCACGCCAGTACCGGCTGATCGAATATCTGCTCGGCAACCGCAACCACGCCATGCTGAAGCCGCACGCGCACGATGTCGAGACGACGAAGCTGCTCGAAGCCGAGCTCGCGACGCCGAGCCTCTATGACGAGGTGCTGCGTCTCGCCGACCGCAACGGGCTCAAGATGCCGGCCGCAGTGCTATCGCGCGATGTCCGCGAGACCCACAGCTTCAACGAAGGCGTGCTGCAGGCCTGGCGTATCGTCTACCAGGCGCCGGAGACGCACTGGATGCTCTACGAGCTCGCCGAGAAGCTGGTCGACTTCGAGGACTATTTCCGGCGCTGGCGCTTCAACCACGTGACGACGGTCGAGCGGGTCATCGGCTTCAAGCGCGGCACCGGCGGCACCGGCGGCGTCAGCTATCTCAAGCGCATGCTGGAGATCGAGCTGTTCCCCGAACTCTGGCGCGTCCGCACCATTCTCTAGAGATGTCCATGACCAAGTCGAAGCTTCGCGTCTATGACGACACCAGGGCGCTGTTCCATCTGCCTGACGGCGTGATCTATCTCGACGGCAATTCACTCGGCGCGCTGCCGCTGGGCGTTGCCGAGCGCGTCAACCGCGTCATCACCACCGAGTGGGGCAACGAGCTGATCCGTGCCTGGAACAGCGCGGGCTGGTATGCCCAGCCGCGCCATGTCGGCGATCGCATTGCCCGGCTGATCGGCGCGGAAGCCGGCTCGGTGATGATCGGAGACACGCTGTCGCTGAAGGTCTACCAGGCGCTCGCCGCTGCGCTCGACATGAACGCATCGCGCAAGGTCGTCCTGTCAGACACCGGCAATTTCCCGACCGACCTCTACATGGCCGAAGGCCTGATCGCGACGCTCGGGCGCGGGCATCAATTGCGCCTGGTCGCGCCGGAGGGGATCGAGGCTGCGTTGTCGGAGGAGATCGCGGTCCTCTACATCACGGAGGTCGATTACCGCACCGGTCGCCGCCACGACATGGCGAAGCTGACGGAAAAAGCCCATGCGCTCGGCATCGTCACGGTCTGGGATCTTGCCCATTCGGCCGGCGCACTGCCGGTCGATCTCGCCGGCTCAGGTGCCGATTTCGCCGCGGGATGCACCTACAAATACATCAACGCCGGTCCCGGCGCGCCGGCCTTCCTCTACGTCGCGCCGCGCCACGCCGACAGCGCGCGCGCCGCGCTGTCGGGCTGGATGGGCCACGCAAAGCCGTTTGCGTTTGAGCTCGCCTATGTCGCCGCCGGCGGCATCGAGCGCATGCGCGTCGGCACCCCGCCGGTGCTGGCGATGGCGGCGCTGGAGGCTTCGCTCGACATATGGGACCGCGTCGATATCGCCGAGGTCCGCGCGCGCTCGCTCGACTTCGGCGATCTCCTGATCGCCGAAGTCGAGCGCCGCTGCCCGTCCTTAGAGCTGGTGACCCCGCGTGCGCATGAGCGCCGCGGCTCGCAAGTCTCCTTCGCCTTCGATGGCGGCTACGCCGCCATGCAGGCCCTGATCGCCCGCGGCGTCATCGGCGATTTCCGCGCCCCGGACATCATGCGCTTCGGCATCACGCCGTTGTATATCGGCGAGGCCGAGGTGATGAGGGCGGCCGAGATCATCGAGGAGGTGATCGCAGGCGAGGTGTGGCGGCGGCCGGAATATCAGGTCGTGAATGCGGTGACGTGAGAAAGGGTGTCTGGCTCGACGTCATTGCGAGGAGCCCTTGCGACGAAGCGATCCAGAGTCGTTCCGCGGAGACGCTCTCGATTGCTTCGCTTCCGCCGTCGCTCTTCGAGCTATGGCGGACGAGTCGCTCGCAATGACGGAGGAAAGATCAGGAGCGTTCCCCCCACAGCGCCTGCACGATCGCATCCAGCCCATCTGTCAGCGCCGCAGGTCCCGGCTGCAGGATGATCGGCGACTTGATCTCGACGATGCGGTTGTCGCGCACGGCCGGAATCTCGCTCCAGCCGTCGCGCGCGCGGATGCGGGCGGGGACGACTTTCTTGCCGCACCATGATGCGAGGATCACGTCGGGGGCTGCCTTACGCACGTCGTCCGCCGAGACGATACGATCCTTCGCCGCCTGCCGATGCCGCAACTCCGGAAAGACATCCTCAGCCCCGGCGATCTCGATCAGCTCGGACACCCAGCCGATACCGGAGATCAACGGATCGTCCCACTCCTCGAAATAGACCTTTGGCCGCGGCGAGGGGCGGGACGTTGCGGCGATCGCGGCGAGGCGCTGTTCGAATCCTTGGGCGAGTTCCTCGGCGTGCTTGGCGGCGCCGACCAGAGCACCGAGAGTCCGGATCATCGCCAGGATTCCCGCAAGGTCGCGCTGATTGAAGACGTGGACATCGACGCCGGCGCGAACGAGATCCGCGACGATACCGGCCTGAAGATCGGAGAAGGCGAGCACGAGATCCGGTTCCAGCGCCAGGATCTTTGGAATGTCTGCCGATACGAAGGCCGACACCCGTGGCTTCTCGCGCCGCACCTGGGGCGGGCGCACGGCGTAGCCGGAGACGCCGACGATGCGGTCCTGCTCGCCGAGCAGATAGAGCGTTTCGACCGTCTCTTCGGTCAGGCAGACGATGCGGCGGGGAGGGAAGTGACGCATGGGAGCAGCATATGCACAAATGCGGGCGTCGATGTCAGCATGGCCATTACCTCGGACGTCATTGCTTAGCCGCGCGAAGCAATTCACGCTGAGACAACAACGAATTGGGAGGATATCCGATGACGCCGCTCGAGAAACTTAAAGCGATGAAGATGCCGTTCGCCGAGCTCAAGGGCGTCGAATTCGTCGAGGCCGAGAAGGACCGCGTGGTGGCACGGATGACCGTCAGGCCCGATCTCTGCACCCTCCACCACACCATCCACGGCGGCGCGGTGATGGCGCTGGCCGATTCCGTCGGCGCGGCGGCGACTGTGATCAACCTGCCCGAGGACGCCAAGGGCACGACGACGCTCGAGAGCAAGACCAATTTCATCGGCGGCGCCAGGGAGGGAACCACGGTCATCGCCACGGCCACCCCGGTTCACCGGGGCCGACGCACCCAGGTCTGGACCACCCGTCTCGAAACCGAGGACGGCAAGCTGGTGGCCGTGGTGACCCAGACGCAGCTGGTCCTCGTATGATTACGGGGCTTTGATTTTGTTAACGAAATAGTCGCTCCCGTGCCCGAAACTTGGGCAGGTTCCCGTCTTGAAAATTATGGTGCGATGCACAACATAGGGGTCCTAGGGATTCGAACGCCTCCTCGAGGGACACCAAGAGGAGTTTTGACGTGGTACTTGAAGAGACCGTCCGCACCGCCCCAGGCTATGTGCGGACCCTGATCCAGCAGGAAGAATTGCCGCTGCTGCGCGATCACCTGCTGAGGCTCGATGCCGAAAGCCGGCACGATCGTTTCAACGGTTTTCTCGACGACAGCTTCATCGAGCGTTACGCCGCCCGCTGTGCCGAGGACGGCACCGTGATCGTCGCCTATATCGTCGACGGCGTAGTCCGCGGTGCGGCCGAGCTGCATCCGCCGGAGCACGATTCTCTGCCCGAAGTCGCCTTCAGCGTGGAGGCTTCTGCGCGCCGCAAGGGCGTCGGCAGCGTGCTGTTCCGCCGCCTGATCGCGGAAGCGCGCTGGAAGGGCTACAAGCACCTGCGCATCACCACCGGCGCCGAGAATCACGCGATGCGGGCGCTTGCCCGGAAGTTCGGTGCGCATCTCGCCTTCCGTCACGGCGAATCGACCGGCACGATCGATCTGGCCAAGACGCCGGAAGCCGAGCTGGCCGAACTCGCAGCCGCGCCGTTCACGGCCGGGCGCGCGCTTCTCAGCTTCAACTCGACCTGCTGGAAGATCATCTCCAGCATGTACGGCAATCGCGCCGCCTGAATCAAAAAGCGGACCGGCAAAACCGGTCCGCTCTTGTATTGGGGGCGTGGATGAGGCGCTCAGGTGCCGGTGCGTGTGCCGGTGCCGAAGCGGCGGACGACGCGGCGTTCGACCACGACGGAGCGCTGTGCGCCCTGTTCGCCGGCGATCACGCGCGTGGCGGTGATGCGGCTGTTGGTGCGGGCCAGTTTCTTCACCTCGGCCTGGACGACATCGAGCGGCATCCCCATCAGAGCTGCGGCGATCTCGGCCTGCTGCTCCTGGTCGTCGGTGATGCCGACGGCGGCGAAGATCGCCTCGTCCAGGGTGGGCGGATCGTGACGCACGCGCCGCGTGCCGTACTTGGTATTCCAGTCTGCGCTCATGGGGGCCTCGTTTCGATCCGGGATACCTAGTGCCGCCTATGGTGCATTGCAATATGAATTTGGTGTGGCATCTCAGCTATTCACGACTTGCATCGATCCTGTGTCATGCCGGTGACGGAGCACCTGCGTTCACCTCGATCCGTTGCTGCGGCCAGCGCTTCAGCGCTGCATGGCCGGCCTCGGTGAGCCCGTAGATTCCCCGCTCCGTGCGTTCGAACCAGCCATACACATTGTTAAGCAAGATCTTGCCGGCATCGGGACACCGTTCGCGCAATTCGCGCACGCGCCGCGGCCCCTCGGCGAGCGCGGAGGCGCAGGCCAGCGCCTGCTGCCGGTAGGCCGTCATGATCGGCGCGCGGGTGCTGCCGCCGAGCACCGGATCGCCCTGGCGACGCTGATGCTCGGCAACGAGCCGCGAACGCTTTTTCGGCTCGCGTCGCGGCGCCGCAGTCGGCGGCTTCACCAGCACCTCGACCTGGCCGCGGTCGGTGACCCCCAGCATACCGAAGCCGAGGCGGCGACAGAGATTGCGATAGCGCGCGTCGCTCTCGCGCCCCTTGCCACGGATCGACATCTTGGCGGCAATCCAGACCTCGTCGCCCGCCGGCGCGCGGTCGACCGCCTGGAGGATCAGCTCGAGATTGAAGGCGAGCTTGAGCTCGCCGATCACCACTACCGGCGGATCGCCGGCGCTGAGGCCCACGAGATCGCAGCCGCCGATCTCGCCCTTGACCGTGAAGCCGAGCTCTTCGAGGAAACGTTTGACGGGCAGGTAGAGCGCGGTTTCCACAGGTGTTCCGATCGGAGAATCAATTCCAGCCAGTCTAGCCCGGATCGGACTCGGGGCTCTCTGCCATTTGATCGGGAACAGACGGTCCGCCGGCAAGCAGGGCATCGGCTTCAAGGGCGATCTGCGGCTCTTGGTGCCGGATTGATCACACCCGCCCGCTGACCGGGATCAGCGCGCCGGTGATGCCGCTCGCGGCATCGCCGGCGAGGAACAGGATGACTTCAGCAAGCTCCTGCGGCGTTACCCATTTGGCGAAGTCCGCTTTCGGCATGTCGGCGCGGTTGGCCTTGGTGTCGATGATCGACGGCAGCACCGCGTTCACCGTCACCTTGCCCTTCCACTCGCCGGCCAGTGCCTCGGTCAGGCGATGCACGCCGGCTTTCGACGCCGCATAGGGGCCCATGCCATTGCCGGCCTGAAGCGCGCCCATGGCGCCGATGTTGATGATGCGGCCGGCGCTGGACGCGGCGAGATGCGGCAGCGCCGCGCGCGAGGCGTTGAGCGCGGTCAGCACGTTGAGTGCATACATGCGCTGCCACGTCGTGATGTCGCCGTCGCCGACGGTCTCGAAGGCAAAGCCGCCGGCGATGTTGATCAGCGCGTCGAGCCGTCCAAAGTGCTTTGCTGCAGCATCGACCGCCGCCTTCGCCTGCGCCGCGTCGGACAGATCGACGCCGCCGATCTCGATGCGCTCGGGCGACGCTGGCATTTGCGAGGGCGCGTAATCGATGCCGGCGATCCGTGCGCCGCGAGACTGCGCGACCTCCGCAACCACTTTGCCGAGAGCGCCGAGCGCGCCGGTCACGACAATGACTTTTCCCTGCACGATGCTCTCCGTCGTTCCACTTCGCTGGGACTATTGCTCCGCTCGAATTGGACTTGCAATGGCGACGGCTTCCAAACTGGGGTACAAATGCAACTTTAGATCGTCGAGGAGGTTGTTTCATGCCTGACAATTTTCCAACCCTCGAATTTCCCGCTTCGATCGTTGATTTCAAACATCCGCTCGACAACTTCCGAACCGCGTTGGCCGGAACGGGGCCCGTACGCATCGTGGCGATGGGATCGTCTTCGACGGCCGGACTCGACAATGTCGTTGCCTATCCCGCACGGCTCGAACTGTACTTGAGAAGACACTTCAAGGATCACGATCAGCGTCCGAACATCCGGATCGACGTATTCAACCGGGGCAAGGGCGGCGAAGAAGCGAACCTGGAAGTGCCTCGGTTCAACGACGACATCTTTGCTGACAATCCATCGCTGCTACTTTGGCAAGTTGGAACCAACGCCGTTTTCCGCCAGAAGGATTTCAACTTCGATGAGGTGGTCGGCAAAATCGCAGAGGGATTGAAACTCCTGCACGACCATCCGACCATCGATGTCGTGCTGATCGATCCGCAATACACGACGGCCATGCTGTTCGACGACAACGCCGAGCCGGCCGAAAAGATGGTTTCAGCGATCCGTACCGCTGCGCAAGACGCCAAGGTCAACCTGTTCCAGCGCTGGGCGCTGATGCGGCACTGGCACGTCTACAACAGGGCGTCGTTCGAGCAGCTCGTTGCCACGGACGATGGGCTGCTGCTGCACCAGAGCGACTGGAGCACAATGCATGTCGCCCGTGCGCTTCGTTCGGCGATCCTCAAGGCCACCGGAGCCACGCAAAAATGCGGGTGCTTGATTACGACTGCAGATAACGCGCCCGCAGCGCCTCCCGCTCCGGTGGGCCAATCTTGAGCCCATCGCGCAAATAGGTTTCGAGATCGCCGTATTCCTTGCCGACGGCTTCGAACGCAGCGGTAAGGTAGGAGGCCTCGACGCTGCCGATGGCATTGCGCACGTCCTCGGGCAGGTCGATGGCAGCCGTGGCGTCGCGCCGGTAAAACTGGTTGGTCAACAGGTAGTCCTCGGCAATGACGTCATCGGAAACGCCGAGCGCATGCAGGATCAGCGCGCTGGCAAAGCCGGTGCGGTCCTTGCCGGCGGTGCAGTGGATCACGAGCGGGGCGCGGTCTTCCAGCAGATGGCCGAACAGCGCGCGAAAGCTGTGCGTGTTGTGGCGGACATAGTTGCGGTAGGACTCGCGCATGAGCTCCAGTGCGACCGGCGCGGTCAACGTGCCCCGGGCGAGTTCTGCGCGCAGGGCGGCAACAACCGTCGGCTCGATCGGCAGCGAGTGCACGGTGATCTCGTTCACGACGCAGACACCGGCCGCGCGCTCCTCCAGCCCGCGAAAATCGAATGCGCTTCTGACGCCGAGCGCGCGGACGATCTCGATGTCATCGGCGGTGAGCTGACCGAGATGGTTGGAGCGGAAGATGTGCCGCCAGCGCGTGGTGCGGCCATCGGTGGTTGGATAGCCACCGAGATCGCGGAAATTGCTGGCGCCTTGCAAGGCGAGGTGGCGGGTAGGGGAGTCGGACATCAGATATGCTTTTGTTATGTTGCCGGCGGATCATTACAGGGGGCGATCATGAACCGGCACAAGGCCATTGTTTTGGCGATCAGCATGCTGGCGGGCGGAATCTTCGGCATGCGGCCGGCCGGTGCACAGACGTTCCAGACCTACCGCTGCGCCGATGGTACGCAGTTCATCGTCGGGTTTTATGACGCGGACAAGCGCGCCTTCCTCCAGATCGACGGCGAACCCGTCACGCTCGCCAAGCGGCTGACGGTCTCGGGCGCGCGCTATTCGGGGGCGGGGGTCACGCTGAGGATCGGCAAGTCGGGAGCGACCACCGTCAAGCATCTGAAGCGGCCGGTCACGGCCTGCGCGGTGGTCGAAAAGCCCGGGCTCTAGCCGCGAGGCGATCAAGAATCAAAAAGGGCCGAAACCTCGTTGTTTCGACCCTCTTCAAACTGCTGCCGGTCGCTCCAGGGAGCGTCGCGGGATTGAACCAAACGCAGGCATTAGCGATCCCATTTCGGCTTGTCTTCGTCGACGGCCTCCTGATGGTACCAGCTTCCGCTGCAAATCGTCTCGTTCACGGGAAGCGAGAGACGGTCGGCAGGAAGGCGGGCCTCACCGTAGCGGCGTCCTCCGAGAGCCGCGCGGCCCCCGGCGGGGAATTGGTAGATCTTTGCAGATCCCTCACTCAGACCATTGTTCATCATTGCGGTATCTCCTCGGGTCGAAGCGCTTGGCCTCCATGGTGCGCCCGACTCGTTCGATTGTGGTTACTGGAATCCCCATATCGGCCGCGCGCCCCGAAATGCAAAGTGCTGAAAAGGAAATCAGATTCAGCCCATTTTCTAGGCAGCGTGCTTTCTGCATCCTCCAAGGCACCAGCTTGGTGACTAACGCTTGGGCCATTGCGAAGGTTGCTGGCGACGGGGCGATGACTTTGCGAATATTGCCGGACGTTGATGCGCGTTTCATCGGCAACCTCCGGCGCAGGTCGGGCTGCTCCAGAATCAGGCGTTTTCCGCGGGATTTTTGCGGTGCAGCTTCACGCAAAGGTGCGCCGCTATGACGCACGCCGTTGTGGACGCCCAGCCGGCGGCGGGGAGAGTCCGGCGGCAGGGGAAAACCTTCCGTAGTGCGGCCTTTTGGCACGTAAAATGCTTGTAAGCGGTCGGCCGATGGTGGCCGGGTACAAACGTGCGGGGGCCCCAGGGCCCCCAACCTTTCGCATCATCTACAGAGAGGCTCAATGACCAAGTACAAGCTCGAGTACATCTGGCTCGACGGATATACGCCGACTCCGAACTTGCGCGGCAAAACTCAGATCAAGGAATTCGCGTCGTTCCCGACGCTCGAGCAGCTTCCGCTCTGGGGCTTCGATGGCTCCTCCACCCAGCAGGCCGAGGGCCACAGCTCCGATTGCGTGCTGAAGCCGGTTGCCGTCTTCCCGGACGCTGCCCGCACCAACGGCGTGCTCGTGATGTGCGAAGTCATGATGCCCGATGGCAAGACCCCGCACGCCTCCAACAAGCGCGCCACCATCCTCGACGATGCCGGCGCCTGGTTCGGCTTCGAGCAGGAATACTTCTTCTACAAGGACGGCCGTCCGCTCGGCTTCCCGGCTTCGGGTTATCCGGCGCCGCAGGGCCCGTACTACACCGGCGTCGGCTTCTCGAACGTCGGCGACGTCGCCCGCAAGATCGTCGAAGAGCATCTCGACCTCTGCCTCGCGGCCGGCATCAACCATGAAGGCATCAACGCGGAAGTCGCGAAGGGCCAGTGGGAATTCCAGATCTTCGGCAAGGGCTCCAAGAAGGCCGCTGACGAAATGTGGATGGCCCGCTACCTGATGCTGCGCCTGACCGAGAAGTACGGCATCGACATCGAGTTCCACTGCAAGCCGCTCGGCGACACCGACTGGAACGGCTCCGGCATGCACGCCAACTTCTCGACCGAGTACATGCGCACGGTCGGCGGCAAGGAGTACTTCGAGGCCCTGATGGCCGCGTTCGACAAGAACCTGATGGACCACATTGCCGTCTACGGCCCGGACAACGACAAGCGTCTGACCGGCAAGCACGAGACCGCGCCGTGGAACAAGTTCAGCTACGGCGTGGCCGACCGCGGCGCTTCGATCCGCGTGCCGCACTCCTTCGTCAACAACGGCTACAAGGGCTATCTGGAAGACCGTCGCCCGAACTCGCAGGGCGACCCATACCAGATCGCTTCGCAGATCCTGAAGACGATCGCGTCCGTGCCGGCCGAGAAGAAGGCGGTCGCCTAAGATCCTCCCGGCCCGGGCTGGGGGGCTTGCCCGGGTTGGCTTTCGATCCGCCGGAGCTGAAAGGCTCCGGCGGATTTTTGCATTTTGATGACGGGCGTTCCTGTGGCCTGTCGACCCCGGCGGCGTGAAACTTGTCCATCGCCATCGAAAGCGGGATAGAGTGTTACTGGATGCGCGCAGGGCCGGGGACGGCTGGTGTTTGAGGGTTTCTACAAGGTGCGGTTTCAGCTCGGCGACGCCGTTGGCCGGAGCGTGATGCATGCCGGCAATGGCAAGATGCTCGGCGGCAATTCGGCCTTCGCCCATATCGGCACCTACGAGAAGACCGACGACGGCGTCGACATCGTCATCAAGACCGTCCGCCACAACCCCGATCCGAACTACCGCGCCATGGCTGGCACCGATGATGCGACCTTGCTGGCGAAAGGCTGGGCCGACGGCGATCTCTATCGTTTCAAGGGCGAGCTGAAGGAGTTGCCGGGCGTTCCCTTTCAGTCGGTGATGACGCCGATCACCGAGGACGAGGTGCCGATCGCCGGCGGCGTCGGCGAGGGCGGTATCGGTGATGGCCTCTATTCGATCCACCTGCGCATGCTCGACGGCGTCGATGGCGGTCTCACCGGCGTGATGCTGCTCAACCAGGGCCGCATTCTCGGCGGCGATGCCTCGTTCTACTATCTCGGCAGCTACACCGCCACGAACGGCCGCTGGAAGGGCCAGATCCTCAATCAGGAGCACACGCCGGCCAAGGATGATCCGATCTTCGGCGGCCACGAGGTCGGCATCGGCTTCTCCGGCAGCTACGACGCGGAGCAGGCGGTGCTTGAGGCAACGGCGCTTGCGGGCAAGCGCAGCCTGCGCCTGACCGCCGCGCTCAAGCTGATGCACCGCGCCTGATCTCATCCGGGAATACACATGGAAAAGTCCATCCGCATGCTTTCGACGCTCGGCCTGATGGGCGCGATGCGCAGCCTGTCGTCCGCCTTCGAGACCGCCAGCGGCATCCACATCGATGCCGACTTCGCGCCGACCCTGGCGCTGCTCAAGCGGCTGCGCGACGGCGAGGCCGCCGATCTCGTCATCCTCACGCGCGAGGGGCTCGATGAGGTGATCGGCGAGGGCCGTGTGACCGCCGAGAGCGCAGCCGATCTCGCGCGCTCCTTCGTCGGCATTGCCGTGCTTGCGGGGCAGGCGCATCCCGACATTGCGACCGAAGCTGCGCTGCGCAAGACGCTGCTTGCGGCGCGATCCGTCGCCTATTCGCGGCTGGGGGCGAGCGGCGTGTACTTCGCCCAGCTGATCGTGCGGATGGGGATCGCCGCCGAGATCAACGCCAAGGCCACCATCGTCGAACAGGGCTTTACCGCCGAGCGGCTCGTCAGCGGCGAGGCGGATCTGGCCGTGCAGCAGATCAGCGAGCTGAAGCAGGTCGACGGCATCGAAGTGATCGGGCCGGTTCCGCACGATTTGCAGACACCGGCCGTGTTCTCCGCCGGCCGCATGGCGAACGCGAAACATGCCGAAGCCGCGGACCGGTTGCTGCGCTACCTCGCATCGCCGGAAGTCGTGCCCGTTCTGCGTCAATCGGGACTCGAGCCTTGAATTTGCCGGAGCTGGGACGCAACGTGGTGTCCATGCGGACCTATCTTCTTGCCATTCTCCTCGCGCTTGCCGCGCCCTTCGCAGCGCATGCTCAGTCGGCCGACCTCGTCCTGTGCGACCGGGTTGCGGCCGATCCCAGCGATCCCGACAAGCCGGCTGACGTGAAGGGCGTGGCGGAGATCGCTGCCTCCGACGTCGCGACCGCCATCAAGTTCTGCAAGCAGGCCGCGCCATCTTCGCGGCGTGCGATGTTCGCGCTCGGCCGTGCCTATGCCGCCAACCGGCAGACGGCGGAGGCGATCGCCGCCTGGCGCAAGGCTGCGGACAAGGGATCGAGCGCGGCCATGGTCGAGCTCGGCGTGCTCTACGGCACCGGCGCCGGCGTCGCCAAGGACGAAGCGCAGGCGCGCAAACTGTTCGAGAAGGCGGCGCAGGCAGGCAATCCCCGCGGCGTCAGCAATCTTGCCGCGCTCGGCGGCGCCGGCGGTGGCGCGCCCGCCGATCCCGCGCAGGCGCGCGCGCTGCTGGGCAAGGCCGCCGAGACCAACGCGGAGGCGCAGTACCAGCTCGGCCTGATGCTCTCCGATGGCACGGGCGGCGCGCAGGACGACGTCGCGGCGCGCGCGCTGTTCGAGAAGGCGGCCGCGCAAAACCATCCCGGCGCGCTGGAGCGGATGGGCGCATTCGCACAGGAAGGCCGCGGCGGCGCGAAGGACAAGGATGCCGCGAAAGCCTACTACGAGCGTGCCGCAGCGCTTGGCGACGAAGACGCCAAGAAGGCATTGGAGCGGCTGCGCTGCCCCTACGCGATCAAGGACAAGCAGGGCAAGCTCGTCACCACGCTGTGCTTCTAAAGCGCGATGAGATCGCGCTTTAGAATTATTGTTTGAGCATGATCTTTTCGGAAAACCGCTGCCCACTTTTCCGGATCATGCTGTAGCTCACTTGTAGTAGTAGGCGACGTTGTTGCGGGCGTCGCGATAGGTCGTCTCGAGAAAATCAGGATACTGCGCCGCCGCCCGCGCCACGGCGCGCACGACGCAGGTCCAGAAATCCCCATCCCAGCTGAAATGGGTGAAGGTCGCGTCCTCGAATTTGACCGCGGTGACGATGGCCTGCCTGATCGCGGCGTCATCGGCGCGCGGATGGGCGCGCTTCAGGTAGCCGAACATCGGCCCTTCATGGGCATGGTCGCGATCTCTGCGGTATTTCGCGCTGATCTGCTCCGGCGTGAGGGTGCGATTGAGGCGAACCTCTTCGGCGGTCGGGCGCCCTTCGATCGAATCCAGCCGGTAACGCCGGCACCATATTTCGAAGGCGGCATCGAGCAGCGGCTGCTTCGCGGCGCTCGCGACGATGGCAGCGATCTGCGTGTCAGCTGATGGCTCCGTCTGATCCATGCCGCTTTGTCGCGCGCTCGTGCCGACGGGTTCGAAGGCGCTGTCGAAGGGAAGGAACCAGCTCGGGCAAGCGCTGTTGAGATGACAACAAGCGGGAGGCCCGATCATGATCCGCAAACTGGCATCCGGCGAGTATCGCCTTTACTCACGCAAGGTGAATCCGAAGACCGGCAAGCGTCGCAACCTCGGCACCTTCAAGAGCCGCGCGGCGGCCGCGAAGCACGAGCGCGAGGTGCAGTATTTCAAGCGTCACTAGCGCGTGGCGAGAGGGCCGCGACCACGCAAGACAAAAAAGTCGAAAAACAACCCCATGCACAGTAGCCGGGGCGCTGAAATCACAACGAAATCATTGATTGCGGATTTTGCGAAATACGTTTGACCCGTCGGGCAAAACAGGGGCATGATGGCATCATGCAGCGAAAGGTCCGGCGAGCGGCCCCTGCGCGAAAAAGCCGGATGGAACCGATGCGGCGGCAGTGCTAGGTAGCTTGCGATTCTTTTCCGATTTTGCGGGTTCAAGGCGTTGCTCAACGGTCTCTACAAGGTTGAATACGGCGTTGGCGGTGCGTTCGGCCGCAGCATCATGTGCATGCACAATGGCAAGATGCTGGGCGGCAATTCCGCCTTCGCGCATCTCGGGACCTATGAGGTCAGGGACGGCGCGATCGAGGCCAATGTCATCACCGAGCGCCACAACGACGATCCCAATTACAAGCCGCTGATGGGCACCGATGTCGCCGCGATCAAGGTGCGCGGCCGGACGGAGGGATCGACGATCCTGTTCGAGGGCAACGCCGATCCGGTGCCGGGCAGCGTGTTCTGGGCCAACCTCGCGCCGCTCGACGACGAGGCGCTGCCGCCGCGCGGCACGGTCGGCCCCGGCGGTATCGCCAACGGGCTGTACTCAATCCACATCCGCGCGCTCGACGGGATCGATGCCGGGCTGTCCGGCGTGATGCTGCTGATGGACGGCCGCATCCTCGGCGGCGATGCGTTCTTCTACTATCTCGGCTCCTATTCCTCGGCGGATGGCCGCTGGAAGGGCGAGATGCTGAACCAGGAGCACACGCCGGCGAAGGACGAAAATCCCGTCTTCGGCGGCTATGAGGTCGGGATCGGATTCTCCGGAACCTGCACGGCCGATCGCGGCGAGCTCGAGGGCATTGCGCTCGCCGGCAAGCGCAGCCTGCGCCTTGCGGCCTCGCTCAAGCTGATGCGAAGGGCGTAGGGCGGATACTCATAGAAACCACGTCTGCTGTCCTGAAAAGCGGACGTCGAAGGTGTGCTGGATCAACGGCGTCCTTGGGCCAACAGCGGGTGGACTGCCGCCAGGTCGCGCCTGTTGCGCGGGTTAGCAGCGCAATTTTCGTCCGCTGGTTGCATAGATGATGATTCTGATATAGTTTTACGCTGATTTTGAGTTTTTACTTTTTTGCCTGTCAATTTTACTTACCGGATATCGGTAATGAATTACCAGAACGTCGACAGAATTGCTGTCGGTATGCGTTTCAGGATGAGCGAGCTTGGTGCCGCTCGATGCCCAGAGATTGCCGACCGGAGTGGTATCGTCATTGACGTGAGCCGTCGCACCACGGGCATCACCGTGCTGTTCGATGGCGCCCGAAGACCAACTTGCCTGCACAGGGACTTCATATCGCCCATCTCGGATGGTCAGGTCACCGCACCTTCTATCGCTTCAGACGAATGAGGGTCCGCGATGTTTTCAAAACCGCGCGAATGGTCGAGGCACGAGGCGCAGCGATTGACGACTCTTGCGCGTCAGAAAACCTGCGCCGGCGACATCGCCCGTGAGCTTGATCGCCATGTCACTTCAGTCAGGAAGAAGGCACGCGAACTCGGCTTGCTGCTCCCGAAGCGGGCCGACGTCTCGCGACCACGTGGGAAGTGAAATCACTCAAAGTGGCGCATCGCACGCCACCGCCGCCTGCGACGGTATTCGTTAGGTAGAGCTCTGACGTAGGCGCGCTGCAAATGTATTCCCCTTGGCAGCCACGCGGGGCGCAATGCCGCGCATGATGTCGCCAGCGGATGGGGCATCAACGGACCTCACGGTTTGCGGCTCGGACGGCGCGCTTCGGGCCGGACGCGGACAGCGAACTGGCTGTCAGCGGGCACGAAGCGCCGTTTCGGGACGAATTCCAGCAAGCTGGCGTGACCGGCGAGGCGGAATCCGGGCCCGGCCGGGCTTCCCCTTGGGACCGGCATGGCCTATGACGCTGCAACGCAAAAATTCCCCCAAAATGACCTCATGATCCGCCTCGACAACGTCAGCAAGCAAGCCGGCCACCAGATCCTGTTCATCGAAGCCTCCGCCGCCCTCAACAAGGGCGAGAAGATCGGGCTCGTCGGCCCGAACGGCGCGGGCAAGACCACGCTGTTCCGTATGATCGCCGGTGAGGAGCTGCCGGACGAAGGGCAGGTCTCGACCGATCGCGGCATCACCATCGGTTATTTCAATCAGGACGTCGGCGAGATGAGCGGCCGCAGCGCCGTGGCCGAGGTGATGAACGGCGCCGGCCCCGTCAGCGAGGTCGCGGCCGAGTTGCGCCAGCTCGAGGCTGACATGGCCGACCCTGACAAGGCTGACCAGATGGACGAGATCATCGCGCGCTATGGCGAGGTGCAGCACGCCTTCGAGGAACTCGACGGCTATGCGCTCGACGGCCGCGCGCGCGAGGCGCTATCCGGTCTCGGCTTCAGCCAGGAGATGATGGACGGCGACGTCGGAAAACTCTCCGGCGGCTGGAAGATGCGCGTGGCGCTGGCGCGTATTCTTTTGATGCGGCCCGACGTCATGCTGCTCGACGAGCCGAGCAACCATCTCGATCTGGAAAGCCTGATCTGGCTGGAGAAATTCCTGCACGACTATGAGGGCACGCTCTTGATGACCTCGCATGACCGCGAGTTCATCAACCGCGTGATCTCCAAGGTGATCGAGATCGATAGCGGCTCGCTGACGACCTATACCGGCGATTACGAATTCTACGAGCAGCAGCGCGCGCTGAACGAGAAGCAGCAGCAGGCGCAGTTCGAGCGCCAGCAGGCCATGCTCGCCAAGGAGATCAAGTTCATCGAGCGCTTCAAGGCGCGTGCCTCGCATGCAGCCCAGGTGCAGAGCCGGGTGAAGAAGCTCGACAAGATCGAGCGGGTCGAGCCGCCGCGTCGCCGCCAGACGGTGGCGTTCGATTTTCCGCCGGCACCGCGCTCGGGCGAGGACGTCGTGGCGCTCAAGAGCGTCCACAAGGGCTATGGCAACAAGCGCATCTATGACGGTCTCGATTTCATGATCCGCCGTAGGGAGCGCTGGTGCGTGATGGGCGTCAACGGCGCCGGCAAGTCGACGCTGCTCAAGCTCGTCGCGGGCGCCAGCGAGCCGGACGAGGGCACGGTGGCAGTCGGCGGCAGCGTCAAGATGGGCTATTTCGCCCAGCACGCCATGGACCTGCTCGACGGCGAGCGCACCGTGTTCCAGTCGCTGGAAGACGCGTTTCCGACCGCGGGGCAGGGCTCGTTGCGCGCACTCGCCGGCTGCTTCGGTTTCTCCGGCGACGACGTCGAAAAGCGCTGCCGCGTGCTCTCGGGCGGCGAGAAGGCGCGTCTCGTGATGGCAAAAATGCTGTTCGATCCGCCGAACTTCCTGGTGCTGGACGAGCCGACCAACCATCTCGACCTCGCCACCAAGGAGATGCTGATCACGGCGCTGTCGGATTTCGAGGGCACCATGCTGTTCGTCTCGCACGACCGGCACTTCCTGGCGACACTGTCGAACCGGGTGCTGGAGCTGACGCCCGAAGGCATCCACCAGTTTGGCGGCGGCTACACGGAGTATGTCGCGCGCACGGGGCAGGAAGCGCCGGGGTTGCGGAGCTAGTCATCTGGAACGCAAGTTCGTCACATTAGTTGATAGCTCGAATCTCTACACAGGAGAGAGCTCGTGGCGAA